>NZ_CP132543.1:3469280-3783458 GCF_030845195.1 Sanyastnella coralliicola | reverse complement strand
GGCCTTTTTTTTGCCCTTTTGCCTCCTCTTGTCGAATAGCTGGTGTTCAAAGCACACTGTGTCTCAACTATTTCGTAAATTGTAAGGCTTGTTTGTTCCGGAGACGGAACAGATTGACTGATTACATCTAACCAAAAGAAACATGCTACGACGAATTGTTGTGCTGGCATTCCTATTGCCAGCTATCTCTGCGTTCGCTGATTGGGATATCTTCCAATCTTACGCGATCATCGATTTTGGAGACGGAAATAATTTCCGTGCAGGAGGGTTTAACGCTGATGGTGCTGCTTCATACAACACCTATCACTACGGCTTCTTTAGACAAGGAGACACGTTTACGTTGAACGGAGGGGAACTGAAGACATTCAAGAACGGAAGTTCGAATGTTTGTGGAGGATCCATTCATTACCGCGTATATAAGGAGTGTGAAACTCCTGGTGCTTTTGCTTCCATCAACTTACCATTTGAATCTAACCTCGGAGGAGGCGACCAACGCTGGCAAGAAACGGCCGCTGGAGTAGACTTACTCACTGGACTAACCAAAGGAGACTACGTTTTGGAAGTCTTTTGGTCTGCCGACGGTAATCAAAATGATCCTGGAGGTTGTGGTGAAGGGAAATTTGATAGCAACTTCGGAAACAACTTCTTAGCCTACTTTACAGTGGGTGAAGATGGATTCGAAGACGGAGACTTCACCAATGGTGCTGTTTGGTCTGGTGACACCGGATCTTTCTCAGTGCTTGACGCCACTTCACTCTCAGGAGATGGTGCCAACGGGAACATCAACAACTACAACGGACGTAACGCTGACGTGTTGGTGAGCAACGCCTCTACGGGCGACGCGGCATTGACATTGCCGAGCACACAAGCCTATGGAGTTTGGGAATTCTCAGTAGCAACCGGTGATAACTGGCTGCCGAGTAACACCAACAACTTTGCTGTGATCTTGATGTCTGATGACAATACCCCAGCGAATCTGCAGATCGGAAGCCTTGATTTCAACGGCTACTTCATCAAATGGAAAAGCGATCCTGCTGGAGATTCATTCGGTCTCTTCAAACAAGAAGGAACGACTGAAACAGAATTGATTGACCTTGCCTACCCTCTAACTTTTGACGCTAACCTCGGATACACACTTAAAGTAGTACGCACCACAGACGGTGATTGGACGCTCTACGCTGATCAAGGGTTTGACAATGTAGATGCTTCAACTGCACGCGCTACAGTGCGTGATAACGACATCACTTCTAGCAGCTACTTCGCAGTAAGCACAAACATCACCAACCCAAGTGATGCACGTCGCCTGTACTTTGACAACTTGCTCTTTGGCGCAGGTACAGAAGTTTCTTTCGCTAGCGCGGAAGCGACGGTAGAAGAGGCAGACGTGAACACAACCTACGACATCACTGTGAACATCAGCGATGAAGACGATCGTTGTGGAACGGATTACGAACTAGTATTGATCAGTGGTGATGCCACTCGAATCGACAACTACACTACGCAATCATTAAGCTTTGCCGCTGGAGACAACACAGCACAAACAGTAAGCATCACGATCAATGGAAACGACCTCTGTGAAGAAGATGAAGACCTCATCTTCGGAATCCAGAACGTTTCTGGAGGTTGCGACGCTATGCCTGGTTTGATCGACACCTTCACACTTCACCTCGAAGACGATGAAAGTGGTAAAGAAATCATGTTCGCAGAAGACTTTGAAGACGGAAACGCTGACGGTTGGTCCAACACAACCCAGTGGGATGTCATCAGTTCTGTAGCAACCATCGGTGGTTCATTTGACCTTCGTCACACGAACGTAGCTGCAGCGAGCGACTACATCAGCCACACACTTGACAACCTTGAGCTACGTGGTGTAGAAACTACATGGCGATTCAACATTAAGAACGGTGGGTTTGAAAGCTCTTCAAACAACTGGCTAATGGCCGTAATCGTAGGTAGCGAAGAAGACGCTTGGAGCGCAACACTTGACGGATATGCGGTGGGTATCAACTTCGACACTGCCGTAGATAACCTTCGTCTCGTACGTATCGATAACGGAGCATTTACCGACGTAGTAACATCTAGCTACGATTGGAACACGAATATCACACTGGGAATCGAAGTTGTTCGCGATGAAAACGGAAACTGGGAACTGAAGTACCAGGAGAACGGTGGATTCGACGCCATGACTTCTGCAGGTACAGCCAACGATACGCAGTATGTAGTAGCAGATTACTTCAGCTACGCTTGCAAAGTGACCGTAGGAAACATAAACAAGTGTCGTATTGACGACATCAGCGTTGTTCAGTACGGATGTTTCGAAGACTACTACTCTGTAGGAAACGGAAACTCTACTGACGCGATTTGGTCATTGAATGATCCAATGGGCGCTGGTACAACAGCTGTTTTCGGACGATTCAAGAACGTCATCGTTCAAAACACCAACACGGTGACCCTTACAGATGACGTGATTGCTCGAAACCTCACGGTAGAAAATGGCGGAACACTGAACGGTGCGTCTGGAGATATTAAAGTATATGCCGACTGGACAAACGATGGAAGCTTTGACCCTCAGACTGGAAGCGTAACGCTGAAAGGAGCTGCAGGTCAGAACATCAACGGTACAGGAGCTAGCAGCTTCTACAACCTTCGTATGGACAACCGCGGAACGGGAGTAACCATGAATGCTGATGTCAACATGACCAACGTATTCTTCCCAGACCAAGGAACACTTGACGTGAACGGAAACGTATTCACACTTCTTTCAGACGCGAGTGGAACAGCATCAATCGGTGCGTTCAATGACGATTCAGACCTTACTGGAAACATCACAATGCAACGTCACATCCCTGCCGGTGAGCAGAGCTGGGCGAACGTTGGTGCTCCATTGACCGGACTGACTATCGCTGATTGGAATGATGACATCATTACCACAGGTTTCCCTGGTTCTGATTTTGATGCTTACCCACAGAACAACATCCAGAAGTATGATGAATCTGTGAATGGCGGTCTAAACGACGGATGGGAAGAAACAACAGGTGTTGGCGAAGCACTATTGAATGATCGTGGTTACATGATCCTCATGCTTGCTGCAGCGCAAGATCTTGACATGACCGGAGGAATCCAGAAAGGAGATATCAGCCAGCCAATTTCTTACAACCCATTCGTTGGTGGTACCATTGATGGTTGGAACCTGGTTGCCAATCGCTACCCAAGTGAAATCGATTGGGATGCGCTGGCAAATGCGTCTCCTGGAGTATCTACTTACTACGTGTACGACGCGGAAAGCGCTTCTTACCTAAGCCGTAATGGTATTACTCAGGTAGGTACAGCACCGCGTTACATTGCTCCTGGACAATCATTCTGGGTGAAGGCTGACGCAGCTGGAGCTTCTTTGGAATGGAGCGAGGCGATTAAGTCTTCTTCAGGTCAAGCCTTCGAGCGTTCGACGGAAGCAGCTGATTACATCGAGCTGACACTTTCAAATGAATTCTCTCAGGATGCAGCGTACATCGGATTCCTTCCAGAAGCGACTACAGCTTACGAGAACGACTTCGACGCTTACAAATTGGGGTCAATTGACAACGGATGGGTAAGCATTGCTAGCCTTGACGTTGATGGCGTTCGCATGGGGCAGAATACGCTTCCTTCGTTAGAAGAAAGTATCAGCATCCCACTTCAATTGAGCGCTGATAACTCAGGTACTTATACACTTGAGGCGACTGAACTTTCTGGGATTCCATCAATGTCATGTGTGACATTGGAAGACACAGAAACAGGTGAGATTTACGTAGTGAATGAAGACCTCATGCTAGAAGTAGCCTTGGAAGAAGACATGGTGTCTGATCGTTTCATCGTTCACCTTTCTGCTCCAGCTGCAGTGACCGTGAATGACATCACTTGTTTCGGTGCAAATGATGCCATGATTGAAGTGAACACTCCTGACATGGGCAACTGGACAGCTTCATGGTACGATGAACTAGACAACCTTGTACTAGTTACTGAAGACTTCACTGGAACTACAGCGTTAGACGGACTAGGCATGGGCAACTACAAAGTGGTATTGACAAATGATGCCCTTGCATGTGAAGCCGTTGAAACAGTAGTGAGCATTGACGAAGCACAGGTTCACGAAGTAATGATCGACAAAGAAGAAAACGCATGTAACGCTGGGTACCAGGGTTGGATCGAGTTGAATGTTGATCATGCTGACATCTTCGAATTCACGGTGACGGGAGAAGACTTCCTTGCTGAAGGTTCTTCACTTGACGCGCTTATCCTTGATGAGCTGGCGAACGGAACTTACACCGTTGAAATCAGCTCAGCTTGTATTGATGAGACACACGAGATTGTGTTGATCGACACTGACATGGTAACGCTAGAAACGAACGAAGTCGTAACTGCCGAGTTGATTGATGGTTTGGCTGAGGTGACTTTGGTTGCTGAAGTAAGCAACGCTGACTTGGTAGAATGGACAGTTGTTGACGGTCCGGTAGCTACTGGAGAGGTGGTGAACTTGGAATTCACGGAAGAGGGCGAGTACGAGATTCTCGTAGTTGCTTACGGAGGTGAGTGTTCAACTGCAGATGTCACTACAGTGATTGTTGACGAAGTGGTTGACGTCGCTAACGCGGAAGCGGAAGTTGCCTTGTTCTACAACGGTAATGCAGTGATCGTTCAAACTCAGAAGAGCTATGCTAACGCGGAATTCAATGTGTACAGCGTAGACGGTAAGCTCGTTTACCAGACATCGATTCCGGCGCTAGCCGATCAAACACAGATCAGCACATCAGAACTAAGTAATGGAACTTACCTCGTTGAGATTAACGCGAACGGACAAAGCCTACAAACACTGCGCTTTGTGAAGTAAGATTTCATTCATCAGAATACCGAGGCCGTCTCCTGTTGGGGACGGCCTTTTTCTTGCGATCTGATAAGTTCTTTTAACCTCTTCAATAGCTGCCTTTTTCTACCTTTGACCCACGATATTCTGACCATGGAAAACATTCTTCTCACTATAGATGGGCACGTGGCTACCATCACGATCAACCGCCCAAAACAACTGAACGCACTAAACACCGCAACGATTCAAGAATTGAGTGATACACTCGATGATTTGAATGGCAACAGTGAGGTGCGTGCGATCATCATCACCGGAAGCGGTGAAAAAGCATTTGTAGCAGGTGCAGACATTAAAGAATTTGCCTCTTTCTCTATCGAGGAAGGCAAGCGCTTGAGCGCGGAGGGGCATAACAAACTCTTCAACAAAGTAGAGAACATGTCGAAGCCAGTGATTGCAGCGGTGAATGGTTACGCCCTCGGGGGTGGACTAGAGCTTGCGATGAGCGCACATGTTCGCTTGGCAAGTGACAATGCCATGTTAGGTCTTCCTGAAGTAAGCCTCGGAGTCATTCCAGGATACGGAGGAACACAACGTCTTGCTCGCCTCGTAGGCATGGGTAAAGCGCTTGAAATGATCTGTACAGCAGGCATGACAAACGCAGGAGACGCGAAATCTTGGGGCTTGGTAAATGCAGTTTACACCCAAGAAGAGTTGATGGCTGCAGCGAATAAAATGGCATCGAAAATGGCGAAGCAGTCGCCGACGGCCATTGGTTTTGCACTTGATGCTGTGCGTGCTTCAGTCAAAGCGAACGAAGGCGGATTCCAAGCAGAAATTGATGCTTTCGGAGCGTGTTTCGGTACCGACGATTTCAAAGAAGGCACCACAGCGTTCATGGAAAAACGTAAGCCAGAATTCAAAGGAGCCTAAATCAACAGTGTTCCGTGAACACCTTTCATCGGTGTCTGTTGATGCAGCACTGACCCACCGTAATTTGCACACGATGAAAATAGAGGTCATCAACCGCTCAAAGCACGCTTTACCCCATTACGAAACACCCCAAAGTGCCGGAATGGATTTGCGCGCAAACCTTGACGCCCCAGTCACACTGGAGCCGCTGGAACGAGCATTGATTCCAACCGGATTATTCATGGCGCTCCCTCCAGGAAGCGAAGCACAGGTTCGTCCGCGTTCGGGATTAGCATACAAGCAGGGGATTACCGTTCTCAACGCACCCGGCACCATTGACGCCGATTACCGTGGAGAAGTGGGAGTAATTCTGGTGAACCTATCAAATGAGGCCGTGACCATCAATGATGGCGAACGCGTGGCTCAGTTGGTAATTGCCAAGATGACCCAGGCTGAATGGACAGAAGTAACAACCTTAAACGAAACAGCTAGAGGGGAAGGCGGTTTCGGAAGTACTGGAAAAAACTAACGAATGAAGATCATTGTGCCAATGGCCGGAATGGGGAAACGCATGCGTCCTCATACACTCACCGTTCCTAAACCACTTATTCCTGTTGCTGGAAAGCCGATCGTTCAGCGATTGGTAGAAGAACTCGCTTCCATCAGTGATGAGCCCATTGAAGAAATCGCCTACGTTGTTGGTCATTTCGGTGATGAGGTTGAACAGCGTCTCATCGCTATCGCGGAAGGGCTAGGTGCCAAAGGAAGCATCCACTACCAAGAGGAAGCGCTCGGAACTGCCCACGCCATTTTATGCGCACAAAGCGCCCTCGATGGGAAAGTGATCGTTGCATTCGCTGATACACTCGTGAAAGCTGAGTTGAACTTAGACCCATCAAAAGACGGTGTTCTTTGGGTTCAACAGATCGAGAATCCAGAAGCCTTCGGAGTAGTGAAGATGGATGCTGAAGGGCACATCGTTGACTTCGTGGAGAAGCCGAAAGAATTCGTTTCAGACCTCGCCATGATTGGAATCTACTATTTCAAAGATGGCGCTACACTGAAAGGAGAGCTTCAGTACTTAATTGACAACAACATCATCAAAGGTGGTGAGTACCAGTTGCCAGATGTACTGAAGAACATGACCACGAAGGGCATGAAGTTTGTCCCTGGTAAGGTAGATGACTGGATGGATTGCGGAAATAAAAACGCAACAGTTGAAACGAATCAACGCATTCTGGGTTATCACAAAGACGATGCTGACTTGATGAATGGCGGGCTAAGCCAAGAAAATAGCCTTATCATTCAACCTTGTTACATCGGAGAAAACGTAACGCTTCGCAACGCAATCGTAGGACCATACGCTTCTATTGGAAGCAATTGTACCATCGAGAATAGCATTGTGAAGAACAGTATTATTCAAGAGTCGAGCACTGTTAAAAATGCCAATATTGACAATTCTATGCTAGGTAACTTCGTAGAGTTCAACGGACAGGTTGAGCAATTGAGCATCAGTGACTACTCAACCCAAGGAAAGTAATTGAAGGTTAGGATTTTCATCATATCACTTTGTGCCCTCTTCGCCGTAGGTTGTGGAGGTACAAAAAGCACTTCCAAAACACAGGGAAGCGATTCCGCGTTAGCGAATGAAAGAGAATCCGCTGCCTTTCAACAAGCATTCTTCGAAGCCCAGCAATTGAAGTCAACCGGCGACATCGACGGTGCCTATGCAATGTTCGAAGAAGCGCTAACCTACTCACCAGAAAACGATGCCGTGCACTACGAACTTGCACGCATTGAATTTGATCGCAACAACAAAGATGCAGCGATGACCAACATCGGCAGAGCCATTGAGTTGAATGACGAAAACTTCTGGTACCGGAGACTACACGCTGATTTCTTGCTTGAATTTGGTCAATACGATGACGCTCGCAAAGAGCTCAAGTGGATGATCGACAACAAGCCGGAAGACTTGAGTTCATATTATGACCTGGCGGCGTCATACCTCTACGAAGAGGACGGAAAAAATGCCATCGCGGCCTACGACCTGCTTGAAGGACAGACTGGTAAAAACCCTGAGCTCTCATTCCAAAAGCAGCGTATCTTCCTTTTAATGGGTGAGCCTGAAAAGGCTATCGCCGAATTGGATGCATTGATGAGCGTTTATGCTGGTCCGGAAGTATATGCAGAGAAAGCACGTATTCTTCTTGAGCAAGGACGCATCGATGAAGCCAAGCAAACGCTTAAAGAGCTTACTGCTAAAGACCCGACGAACGGTCTAGCCCATCTCGAATTAAGCCGCATTTATGCTGCCGAAGGCAACGATGGTGATTCATGGGAAGCGATTCAAGTCGCCTTTGCAGATCCGGAAGTAAATATTGACGAGAAGGTGTCAATTCTCCTGAAGTACCTCAACCTTCGATTGATGGATTCAAAGGCTGCCAGCCGTGGAGATCGATTGATTGAAATTCTTCAAGAGGCGCATCCAGAAGATCCTCGCAGTTATTCGATTGCGGGTGATTTCAACATGCAAGACAATGACCTTGAAGGCGCTCAGCAGAACTTCACACGTGCTATTGAACTCGATAAGGCACGTCCGTTGATTTGGTACCAGCTACTAGAAATTGATGCCGCATTAGGAGATTGGATGACCATGCTCGAGCGTGCAAATGAAGCCGTTGAGCTGTACCCTACGCAAGCGAATTTCTACTTGATGCAAGGAATTGCACGTACCCGTACAGACCGGTATACCGATGCGATTACGTCATTCCTTACGGGGAAGGCGTTTGTTGTTGAAGATGTGCCACTAGCTGCAAGCTTCCAATCGAATTTGGGTGAGGCTTACTACAACACAAAAGAATTCAAGAAGTCAGACGAAGCCTTCGAAAAATCGCTTTCACTGATACCGGATGACCCATTTGTCATGAACAACTATGCGTACTACTTATCAGTACGTGGAGTTAAGCTAGAGCGTGCCGCAGAGCTTTCGAAGAAAAGCAATGACTTGCTTCCGAACACACCATCGTTCCAAGACACTTACGGGTGGATTCTATTCAAGCAAGGAAAGTACAACGAAGCTCTTGATTGGATTAATCAGGCGGCGAGTGCAGTACTCGATGCTACCTTGTTTGAGCACTTAGGTGATGTCTTGTGGCACCTTGACCGAAAAGACGACGCCGTTGAGGCTTGGAAAGAAGCCTTGAAGATTGGAGAGGGTTCTTCTCAATTGCAGAAGAAAGTAGATAATCAACAGTACTATGAAGAAACTGATCAGTAGAAATCCACTTCTCCTGATCTTACCACTTCTTCTATTGGTACTAGCTTCAGGATGTTCGAACGAGCGCAGGTTAGCGCAAGGGAAGCCCTTGAAGAATCGTTCTTCAGGCGCCATTCTGAACAGATACTACAAGACAGAATTCGATGCAGATTGGATTGGGATGAAGATCTCAGCCGAACTGAAAGATGCCGAGACCAAGCAAAGCTTCAAGGCGAACATTCGCATACGTCGTGACAGCGTGATTTGGATGAGTATTTCACCGCTACTCGGTGTTGAAGTTGCTCGTGTGATGATCACTCCAGATTCGTTGAAGTACATCTCAAAAGTGCCGAACGACAAGCACTACTTTGTTGGTTCCATCGAAGAAATCGTAAACATCACGAAGACCGAGATCAGCTTTGAAATGCTTCAAAGCATATTGCTCGGAAATGCCGTTGACTTAGACGAGCAACAAGACAAGTTTATCTCTAAAGTTGACGAGCAAGACTATCTCTTGATTTCAAAGTACAACCGCAAACTCAAAAAGGTGGTTGGAGTGGATGAACGCGACATCAATCCTGACGATTCACTGGAGATTGAGACAACGGATAAGAAGTACCGACGCATCTTACGAAAGGCCGACGAGGAAGACCTCATGATCAAGCGTTATTGGTTTGATGGGTACACCTATCAGCTTTCAAAAACAGTGTTTGACGACCTGTACTACCAGCGATCATTGACCATCGAACACTCGAAGTATAAAGAGCACGATGGGCAATATTATCCGGAATTGACCATTTTGACTTTAGGGAGCATTGACGGGAATACGGAGTTCAATTACGAGATCAATCGATTGAAAACGAACAAGGAGTATGATTTTCCATTCGACATACCCGACAGTTTTGAGCGCAAGCTTACGCCTTAGTCTGTTGGTTCTTTTTATCGCATTTGGCGGAAGTCTCTTGGCCCAGAGTAAAGCAGACTTGCAAGCCCAGCGTAATGAACTCAACAAGAAGATTGCCTACACTCAAAAGTTGATCAAAGCCTCGAAAGCCGATCAAGAGGTGAGCTTTGAACAACTCCGCATGTTGAAGGAGCAAATCCGCTACCGTCAACAACTTCTCAATAGCTACGAAAAGGAAATCCGCACGATCAACTCAGACATTAGCACGTCAGAACAGATGATTGTGGAACTGGAGCGCAAAATCGCCGTGATGAAGGAAGAGTACGCAGCTATGATCTATCAGGCGTACAAGAACCGTCAAAACCACGACGAGTTGATGTACATCTTCGCGGCTTCAAGCTTTAATCAGGCCTTCAAACGATTCAAATTTCTTCAGGAATACGCTGACTACCGTAAGCGCCAAGCCAACGAAATCAAAGACACGCAAATAAAGCTAGAGGAGCGCATTGTTAGCCTCGAAGCAGACAAAGCAAGTAAAGTGGTGCTATTGGATGAAAAAGCCGCTGAAGCAGCCTCTTTACGTGATAATAAGCAAGAGATTGAGCAGGTCATCGCCCAATTGAAGAGTGAGGAGGACAAGCTCAAAAAGAAGCAGCAGCAACAAGAGCAAGAACGCCAACGCATCAACGCAGCCATTCGTCGTATTATCGAAGAAGAATTGGCCGCTGAGAAAAAGAAGAACGACGGTAAATACGAGCTTACTCCTGAAGGAAAAATCATCTCTGCAGAATTTGAAAAGAACAAAGGAAACCTTCCTTGGCCCGTACTTAGAGGGGTGATTACATCTCGTTTTGGAACGCAACCACACCCTACTATTCCAGGAATTACCATTGAAAACAACGGAATTGATATCAGCACAGAGGCTGGTTCTGGTGTGCTCGCGGTATTCGGTGGTACGGTAACATCCGTGTTCTCGATTCCAGGGGCCGGTCAGAATGTTATTATCACCCATGGTGCATACAAAACGGTATACACCGGACTCACAAACGTGACCTTCTCAAAGGGTGATCAAATAGAAATGGGCGAACGCATTGGAACCGTTTTGACGGTCAATAACAAGTCTGTTTCTCACTTTGAAGTTTGGAAGATGAACAGCAAGAGTCCATCTCCTCAAAACCCAGAACTCTGGATCCGTCGTAAGTGATCATCGCATGATGAGCACGGTACCTGTCTCCAAGACTTTTTCAGAACTACATGTGCTGTTGTATTCTACACGCCAAGTGTAGACTCCGTCTTGCACGTAGTATTCGCTTCCTTGGTTAGATCCATCCCAGAATTGGTCGATCGATTCTGAGCGGTACACTTCTTCTCCCCAACGGTTCCAAACCGTTAGTTCAAATGAGCGAATGTCTACCCCTTCGGCTTTGAAGATATCGTTGATTCCATCGTTGTTCGGTGTGAACGCATTTGGAATGTAGATGGTTCCGTCTTGATCTACTTGATCTAGGATCACCAGCCCTTCTTGTTGACATCCGAATATATCGGTGAACTGGTAGCAGTACTCTCCTGGTTCTGAAGCATAAATGTAATCTAGCTCTGATCCATCACACCACTGGTAATTTGTACCGTCGTCGTAAGGGATTTCGAGCATGGTCTGAATGCCTTCACAAGCCGTTGGATTGTCTAGCAAGATCAATTTCTCTACCCCGATGACCTCCAATCCTTCGGAGTCAGTACAGTTGTTCAGCGTAGCTGTAATCGTGTAGATTCCTGGTTCTGTGATGGTGATTGCTTGTTCTGTTTCACCAGTGTTCCACTCGTATGTTGCTTCCGCCGGACCAGTAATAGCGATGTCTTTCGTGAATTCGTAGTAACACATGTACACGTCATCAGGTGCAATCAAATCAATGCCGTCAAGCACTTCAATGGTTTGGCTGAAGCTATCCGTGGCATCACACACTGGCTCCGAGATATTCAAGACGATATCATAGG
Source organism: Sanyastnella coralliicola (assembly GCF_030845195.1). Classification (GTDB taxonomy): domain Bacteria; phylum Bacteroidota; class Bacteroidia; order Flavobacteriales_D; family Sanyastnellaceae; genus Sanyastnella; species Sanyastnella coralliicola. The sequence goes on along the minus strand of NZ_CP132543.1, from coordinate 3,771,557 downwards.
TTCCAGGTCCACTAAATATGTGTTCCATTTCAGCTACCGAATAGGTTGTACCATCAACTGACCAATCGTATTCCAGGCCATCGCCTGTACTTAGGTTGTCGAAGTCAACCGTCATGGCTTCACATGCCCCCGTTTGCTCCATTTCGAACAAGGCTTCGATCTCCGGCGTTTCCACCACTGTTACAATGGCTTCGGTGACATCTGTTCCTCCACAGTTTCCAACACCTTCTACAGTGAGCGTCACGGTGTATACACCTGGTTCAGCGTATTCGTGTTCCGCCACTTGAGAATCAATCACAGGTGAACCGTCACCGAAGTCCCAGTAGAAGTTCGTTCCGGCACTGTTATTCTCAAACAAGGCTACGTATGGATGACACCCCTCGAGGTCATCGTTCCCAATGATGGCCGTGACCTCATCAAGCACCGTAATGTTCAGTATTTCTGTATCTGATGCGTCACACAAGGTGTCTGTAATGGTCAAAGAGACTTGGTATTCACCCATCGCCCCGTAGTTATGCGAGATATCTGGGGTGTCATAAGTTGTTCCGTCATCCATGTCCCATTCGAAGGCTAGGAACTCTCCTGTACTTTGGTCTGTTCCTTCGACCAGGAACGACTCACAGTCTGTTTGCAGGAGCTGGAATGCCGCATCAATCACTTGATCTGGTCCAACAACTACCGTTAGGGTGGTGTCGTCTTCAAGGTTACAGCTTTCTGGGTGGAAAGCAGTCAGCGTCACAGTATATTCTCCTGGTTGGAAGGTGTGACTTGGGTTTTCATCGGTGGTGGTAGGAGAACCATCACCAAAATCCCATTCATAGGTCAATCCGTTACTGGTGTTTGCAAAATCAATAGTGAGCTCACCACAGCCTTCATAAGAACTCGCATCGGTACTGGCTAAGACACTGCCAACGATCTGTACATCTTGCGATGCTTCGTCGTCTGCATCACAACCATTATCTACTGCGTTCAATGTGATGGTATAGTCACCTTCCTCAACGTAGAAGTGCTCCACATTGAAACCTTCAAGGATGGTTCCGTCTCCCATGTCCCACTGGTATTCTAGCCACTCAATTCCTGTTTGATTATCTGTAACGATACCTAGGTCTTCACAGTCAAGCTGGACTTCGAAGGCCGCCAAGAAATCTGTTGGCTCTGAGATTGAGATCTCCAAGTACGCCGTATCAGCGAGGTTACATGACAATGAGTCAAGAGAGATCAGACTCACTTCGTAAACGCCAGGTTCTGTGTACGTGTGCTCCGGCTCAAATTCGTTGTTCAAAGGAGATCCGTCACCGAAATCCCATGTGTAGATGTTACCTACCGAGTAGTTGTTGAATTCGATCGTATGCGGCGCACAACCATTCAAGGCATCGGCGCTAGCCGTAATTGCAGCATTCACCCCAGAAACCTGGAAGTCCATTTTAAATACACCGATATCCCAACCAATCGACTGGTCTGTTGCGTAAGCGTCGGCATTTGTCGGGAAGCCCCCTCCAGAACATACACCTTGGTAGATGATTCCGTTCTTATCAAATCGGGAAGTTCCTCCGTCTACGTGGTTTGCACCATAGTATGACGCGAACTCGAGGGTTGAAATGTCTTCACCATAAGCAGCGAGGTAGAAGCCTCCAGTGTCGTATACCGCATCATCAGTCAACGACAAGTCTCCTCCAGCGCTGTAGGCTGAGATGTAGATATTATCACAACGGTCAACCAAGAAGGCTACCGGTACCCCGGCATATCCACCCCAGGTTGATACAGCCATACGGGAAGCCGCGAGCAACTCGGTAAGTGCGTAATTGAATTTAGCGATGAAGAGTGAACCATCTTCTTCAGAATATACATCTGCTGTTACAGGTATATCTCCTTGTGATTGTCCGTAAATGAAGGGTTCTTCATCGTTATTGAGGTCTACGAAGAAAGCTTGGTCTTCTTCTGTTGTACCGTAGAATGTACACGCTTGAAGGTCAGCTCCATTGGCAGAAAGACGTGCTAGGAATCCGTCCTTTTCAGGACCCCATCCTCCGCCTCCTCCACCTTGGAAGGTCGTTTCGTAGGCGCCTGCTGTTGTTGGAAAATCATCTGATCCAGCTTGACCAGCGACGAAAACATTTCCATCAACTGTCACACGCAAACCGTAGCCTGTATCCGCTGCCGTACCTCCTAGGTATGTAGACCAAGTCAGCGAGCTCAATTCTTCGTTCATCGTGAAGATGACCGCGTCTTGTTCGCCTGCGTTGGCTGGCTGATAAACACCACCGGTTGTTGGGAAATCGGTTGATGTAGAGAAGGAAGCTACATATGGAATTTGATCGCCATTGAGCACAATCTCACCTCGGAAGGTATCTCCATAGTTTACACTCGCCGAGTTCACTCCGTCTTGGTCTGAACCCCCCATGTAAGTTGATCCGATCAATTCGGTTCCATCAGCAGAGAAGTGAGAGACTACGATATCTGTGCCTCCCCCGTAATCAGGCTGGTAAGCGTCGTCAGAAACTGGGAAATCGTTTGATGAAGTAGAACCATACACGTACAGTTCCTCAAAATCATTAGCAATCAACGAGTGTGGGTAATCCGTATCCGTACCTCCAAGGTAGCTTGCCCATAAAAGGTCAGTTCCTGTCGGGTTTAGCTTTGACATCGCCATATCCACAGCGAAACCTGCTCCAGCGAAGTCTTCTTGATACGCACCTGTAGTGGTAGGGTAACCAGCACCGAAAGCGCGAGCTCCAGTGTAAATGTTTCCGGCGATATCATATGCGGCACTGTGTCCGTAGTTGCTATCTCCTGTCGTTCCAGAAAGCGTTGATGCAATGACAATAGGGTCGATGATCAACTGTCGTGAAGTGTCGTATCCATCAGGGAATGAAAAACTAATCTTGTCACCTGAGAGCACGTATTCACAGGCAACTTCTTCCATCGAGTTTCCATTCATCTGGTAGGCGTAAGGTGCCAACTCCGTAATCTGACCTACGCTCGTTTCGAGGTAAAGAACGCCGTCTACTATCGACATTCCTTCTAGGCCTTCATAGCGCAATACAACCTGATCCGTTTCCGCGTTAGCGTTAACGATGAAATCATACTTCAACTGATCTGCAGAATTGTAAATACGCATGCCCACACCATCCCAGATTTGAGAGTAGCGCACTGCGTTGAATCCATGCACATTACTTGCCCACTTCGACTGGTCATTGCCCAGGAAATAGTTGTAGTAAGTGCTTTCTTGCTCTTGTCCTACAATGTTCTGTGTATTCCCATTCTCGAAAATCACCTTGTAGGCATGTCCGCGCAGTTGCCAGGCCAACAGTTCTTGGCGCGACCATTCTGAGCTTTCATGAATCAAATCGTAATCTTCAGGGTGAACGATATTCCACGTCATCGCATTCTCTTCAAGGAAGAGCGTAGCGTTGCCCATCGCCACACGATACTTCACGTTATCGTGCCATTGGCCAAGGTTTTCGCGGAAATTGAAGGCTTTTCTCCCGTTGTGTGCAAAGAGCGACACCGAGATTGAAGCCAGGATAAGTAGTAGAGCAAATCGTTTCATAATCCGTGCAGTGTTCATATAAGACAAGGACGAAGACCAAATGGTTGTATGTGAGCGGGTTTTGATGACAATAAGTTAATGCAATTGCTGTAATCCTATCTCTTAGTCGAGGGACGAGAGACGAGGGACTAGTGCAATCGATAAACAATAGACTATAAACTATAACTGGAGTTGAGATCGACGTATGGGGTATGTTCAATGAAGATGTATGTAGATGCATAATATTCGCTAGCGCGGAAATAGGAACACCTTGCTTTGCGCGTGGATTGAGGCGTTTGAAAACGCCTTGAATACTTCATCTAACAGAAATCATTGTAGGGATGGATGAAATCCATCCGATCCCAAGGTGTGTTTCAAATGGCACCTATCAACAACGGCGTTTATAAACCCCGCCCACGTTCCATCAGCTAGGCCAAGGGGCACGCATGCGTGCCCTTAACCACCGCAGGCTGCCAAACCACGACATTCGTATGATACGGACGCATTTCATGCGCCCCTACATTCGCCTATTAGGCGAATCTGGTCCTTTAGCGGCGCAATTTTGCGCCTCACCCATCACCCATCACCCATCGCGATCCGCGATCCGCAACCCGCATTCCGCGTTCCATCACATAGACCATATGGTAAGGGCACGCATGCGTGCCCTTAACCGCCGCGCATCTCATGCGCCTCACTCACCGCAACCCGCGTCCCGCGTCCCGCGTTCCACATTCCACATTCCACATCCAGACCCGCACCTATACCCCTGTTTACCATGCAGTTACACACCCCCTCAAGAAAATTCCCCTCCCACGTTATGGAATTGTTAACTCCCCTGCATCAAGTAGTCAAATAACCCGCCGAGGAACCGCAGCTGCATCCAACGCATAATTTAATTTGACATGAAAAATCTATTGATCCTGCTGGGGCTTTTGATTTCAGGAGCGCTCAGCGCACAGCAGTGGGGAGAGATCCACGGAACAGTGAAAGATGAGACGGGTACGCCGTTGCCTAATGCCTATGTGGTTGCAGAAGCTGGAGAAAACCAGTTTGGCGTGGCAACAGATTTAGACGGAAAGTTCAAGATTAAGCCGTTAAATGCTGGTGTCTACACGGTAAAAGTGACATTCGTTGGCTTGAGTGAATACACGATCGCTAGCGTTCGTGTAAATCCAGACCAAATCACCTTTCTAGACAAGATTTCCATGGGAGCTGATCCAATTATGGTAGGTGCTGCAGAGATTCTTGAACATAAGATTCCTTTGATCGAAAAAGACGGTGTCTCAAAGGCAGTCATTCGTGCGGAAGAACTGGAGCACAGCCCGGTGAAGCGTGATATCAAAGGAATCATCTCAACGATGACACCTGCGGTATACGTTGACCCAACAACACAAGAACTTCACTTTCGTGGAGCGCGTGCTGGAACGGTGATCACCTTTGTTGACGGAATGAAAGTCACTGGAAACTTCGGTGGAATTCCGGCGTCAGGAATTGGATCCGTGTCTGTGTACACTGGAGGAGTTCCTGCGAAATACGGCGATACCACAGGTGGTGTTGTCGTGATTGAATCAAAAAATTACTTCGACCTCTACAACGAATGGTTGTACAGTGAAGAATAGACCTTACCTTGAGCCTCACCGGAAATTCCTCTGGTGAGGCTCTTGTATGGCATGGGATTGAGATGGAAGAAAAAGCAACTCGACGATTTGGCATTGGTGCGCGAATATCAGCGCAGCGGTGACAAAGCGCTGGTGGGCACCCTTTACGAGCGCTACGTAGATCTCGTTCTTGGGGTCTGTCTCAAATACCTAAAGAACCAACAAGACGCGGAAGACGCGACCATGCAGATCTTCGAACAGTTGATGGAAAAACTGAAGAAGGCGGAGATCTCAAACTTTAAATCGTGGCTATGGTCGGTGACCAGAAACCACTGCCTCATGCAGCTTCGAAAGCAACAGCCTGAAGTGACTGAGGTGAATGAATCACAATTCGTTGCAGAAAGTAACATGCACGAGTTGTTGGTGAAAGAAGCGAAACTGAACCAATTAGAGCGTGTGATTAATGAGCTGAGTGACGATCAGCGAAAATGCATCACCGCCTTTTATCTTGAACGGAAGAGTTACCAGCAAATCTCAGATGAGCTGAACATGGAACTCAAGAAGGTCAAGAGCCATATACAGAACGGCAAGCGAAACCTGTCGTTAAAGATGATGAATGATGGCGAAGCCGAATAACACATACGATCCACAGTTGCTGGAGACCTATTTCAATGGCTCTCTGAGTGCAGAGGAAGCGCATGCGCTAGAAATGCAGGCCATGGAAGATCCATTCCTAGCAGAGGCTATGGAAGGATTTGAAGCCGCCGGCGTCAATCCAGAAGCTAGTGCCGCGTTGAAGCAGCAAATCCACTCGGCAACACAGCCAACTGGCGGATTGACGCCTTGGTTGTTAGGTATGGCTGCTGTATTGGTGGTGGCTGCTGGTGTGTGGCTGGCCATTCCAGAAGAAAAGGAAGATGCCCTCGTGGAAACGTTGATAGAGGAAGAGTCAGAGAGAGAATTAGAATTAGAAGAAGAGGCTAGGGATGCACATGTGCATCCTTACACAGATGAAGAATTGGAGGAGAGTCATATTGAGGTCGTGGATCAATCACAGACCGATAGTAGTATGACCTTTACCATTCGTGAGACTATGGCCGAAGTAGCCGATGCTGCTCAAGCTGTGGAAGAAGTTCCCGTTGAGCACTTTGTAGAGCGTGTAGAAGCTCCTGCTCCAGTGGCACCGCAAGAGCCAGAAGAAGTTTCTCCTGTTGACGCACCCGAAGAAGAAGAACGTGATGTGATGATTCCTGGAGCTGCGATTTACCACCTGTTGAATTACAAAGTGGTGGATTACCGCGGGCAACGAGAAGAAAGCTGGGAAAAGCGCGAGCTATTGACTGGAACAAATGCTGCCATCAGCGACTCCTCAGAGGAACCACTGATTGGTCAACAATACACCCAGGTAGCCTACGTCGAGTACCTCGAACAAACCATGGAGCGCTTTGCTGAAGAGCGTTACTCAAAGGCTGAACGAGGGTTCAAAGAGATTCTCCTGCACTTCCCTTATGACGCGAACGGACTGTTCTATGGCGGTCTCACCGCTTTCTATCAAGGAGACTACGCTTTGGCTGCAGAACGTTTAGATGATTCACGTGATCTCGCAATCAACACATTCCGAGAAGAGAGTGAGTTCTACCTTGCGCTAGCGTGGAAAGAAATGGGTGAAGCCGAACAAGCCGAAACTCTCCTCCAAGAAATCATCGCGAAAAATGGCTTCTACGCTAAACGAGCGTCTGAAGTACTCGAAGATTAGATCTCCAATCCGAAAAAGGGGGCAAGCAAGGCCCAGTTGAAGATTTTAGCAAATAGCACGAGAAATAAGGCGCGCCAAAAAGTAGTGGTGTAGAAAATCTGAATCCCTCTCGTGAATAGAAGCGCTGACCAAACCCAAGTGATGAACCAATTATAAGGAATCACTACCTCATCCGGCAACAAGGCTAAGAGTGCCGCACTCACGAAGTAGATCATCATACTGTGCATCGAAAGCATTAGGACATCCCACAGCTTCCATTGCTTGGGGTAAAAACGTTGAGAAGCCAAGTAGATCATGATGCCGCAGGTCAACGCACGAAAGACGACACCAAATAGTGATCCGACGATTCGGAAGTACTGTTCTCTTTCAAGGGCATATTCGAATGAAGACCGGCTAGAATAAAGCAAACCCGTGAGCAACAGGCCTATGATCAATAGGGTGAGTCCTTCCAGCTTGCTCCAGCCTGATTGGGATCGTTGGTCAGCTACTCGATCTGGGGATACCAAAAAGACAAATATGTCAAGAAGCAATCTCACCCCGCCAAAGTAAAAAAAGCAGCGAGTAGACCCGCCGCTTTTCTATTACCTCTAACAGTTACCAGAACCAACACACCGCGTTCGGTGCGCACTGTTCGCAACGAATGTAAGCGGTCTAAACGCCTGTCTGACAAGCGTTTTACCTGTGTCGGTGATTACTTTGTAGATGTGCCTATCGCAGGCGAAGTTTCCATTTCTCAGGGTAGTGATTGTTCCATCGGTCGCCTACACTCTTCATCCAACCGAGGTTCATCCCTTCAAAACTTACGAGCTGCCAGCCCTTAGGATAAGCCGCTCTCCCGCTTTGGGCACGGAGGTAGTCTAAAGCAGCAGTTTCATCCAGTTCGATGGCCTCTTTTTGCTGCTGTGACCACATCGCCAATTCATGATCAGGAACAAGATGCTTTCCTTTTGCGCGGGCCAGACCAATGCCTGCCTTCAACACCGGAATCTTCGCGCCTTGAAGTTGTTCCAAGGTCAACAACACGTCTTCTTCAATGAATCGCGGGTTTCCTTTGACATCAAAAACGTGAGACGAATCCAAGTGATCGAACCAGGTATTCTCACCTTTCCAGCGTTGATACCGTTCCTTTGCCGGACGTTCTTGTTTCCCTCCTTTTTTGAGTTGGATGGCGGAGATGAAAAGGCCTTCGCTCTCTGTCAATCCCGGTGCGAATTGCCACCCACATTCCGTTTGAAGGGCTCCGGCTTCAGCAAATGAGAGTTGATCCCAACCTTCCAAGAGCTCGAATTCTCCTGAGTCTAATAGGCGCTTCAACTGGTTGTCATTTTCGGCGCTAGCCAGTGTACAGGTGCTATAAATAATCACACCGTCAGGAGCCAATAACTGCTTCGCGGCATCGAGAATATCTTCTTGTCTAGCAGCGCACATGGCCACATTGTCCTCTGACCATTCAGCGCGAGCATTGTGGTCTTTCCGGAACATGCCTTCACCTCCGCAAGGTGCATCAATGACGATCAAATCAAAGGAAGCTCCGGAATTCGTGAGGTCATCCGGACTAGCGTTCGAGACCAAGTGATTTGACCGACCCCACTTAATGCTGTTCTCGAGTAGAATTTGAGAGCGCTGCCGGTGAATTTCATTCGACACCAACAAGCTTTGGTCATTCAAGTGGTTCAAAATCACGGTCGTCTTCCCTCCTGGTGCGGCGCATAAATCGAGCACTCGCCAAGCTCCTTCTTCCATTGACAACAACGAGAGCATACTCGCCAAGCTCTGTGAACCAGGCTCCATCACATAATACGCGCCTGCATGCCACAGTGGGTCCAAGGCAAATTGCTTCTCAGCATCCACAAACCTCCCATGAGGGTTCCAAGTCAATGGCTTCCCAATTCGTTGATTTGTTGGCTTTTGGGTGTTGTAGTTTATCGCTGTTCGCGGAACGCCATGCATGGCTTCAATGATCTGAGCTGCATGGTCAGGAAACTGTCGTTCAAGGCGTGAAACGAAGTCGGTAGGTAACGAATGATCCATTAGTAATCGTCGTCGTCGTCAATATCAGGGGCGTCTTCTGTCTCCTCTTCGTCATCGTCGTTCAACAAACGCCATCTCTTCTTTTTCTTCTTTCCATCGTCTGAAGAACCACTTGAGGTTGATTCCTTCGAAGAACTCGACTTCTCTTCCCCTTCATCGCCCCAATGCACAGTGATGGTGCTACCGCTAGGCTCCGGCTTCTTCTCTGCCTTTTTAGTGGTGTCAGCTGAACCTTTGAAGATGCCCAATTCTTCACGTAACACATCTTTAAAGTCTTCGCGTTCTTGTCTCCGTTCTTCTTTGCGCTGTTCTTTCCGCGCCAGTCGATCATATCCGAAACTCGGGTCGTCCGTAGTTCCTGTCATCGATAAGAAGAAACGGTTTCCTAGTCCGTCATCTTCAACCACTCCAAACTCTGTCTGATTCTTTTGGATAAGAATGTCGCGTAGATACAACGCCAAGCTATAATCGATCTTCTGGTCAAACCAGTGGGTTCCGCTAATGGTGATATCCATGGCGCTCGACTTGATATCCATCGTAGGGAAGTAGATTTTCCCGTTGTCGATTCGAATTTGATTCTCCAAGGTCGCGAACCGGATGTGCTCCATTTTCTCTTCCAACTCATCTGCGCGCACGAATGGATTGATCAGCTTATTCTCCCGCATGAAATCACTGATGGCCTTCATGCTTTTCAAGCCGATCAACTCTCCGTTCTCTACCTTGAGGTCAATATTGCTTTCAATGCTCTGAGCGTCTATTTCTAATGACTTACTCGCATACGCTCGGAATGTCGCAGTCGCAGTACAATCACCTCGAACATTATTGGAAGTGATAAAGTCTTGACCGAACTGCTCAAACTCCAAGAACAGCTCTTTAACGTCCATTTGTTTCATTCCCGCGTTAGCGACAATAGAGTAACCCGATTGATTCGGCGTCAAACTCACTTGAAGATCTAGCTCGCCATCGGCTGTATTCAAATGCAAGGGGTCAAAGAAGATTCCTTTCGAACTCAAACTTGCTTCGCCCTTCACATCATGGGCAATGAACTCGCGGAAAGTAAAATGATCAAACTCAACATCCACCGTGACGCGCAGATCCTCCGGTAGGAACACTTCGTATTCGCTGGCCGCTTCTTCGCTTGTGGCATCGTCTGTCAGGAATGAAGCCAAATCAAAGGCATCACTTTCGCAACGTGCCTGAATGTCTAACACTTCTCCTTTGGCAACCAACCAAGGCAAGAGGTTTCGCATTTCTCCGGTGAGTTCTAAATCGGTATCGCCAATAGAGACTTGGGCTTCTTTGATCCGGCCAACCTCACCTTCCAGTTCGAATTCACCGTTAATTCGCTCAAGCGGACGAGGCAATTCGTGGAGTGCGATGCCGACGTCGTCAAGTTCAAGTTTCCCATTCAACTTTGCACTTCTCAAGGCCGCGGGGTCTATTTCATTCCCGCCATTGGCGGAACGCATTGGAATGCTTCCTGAGAAACGCGCCTCCAACTCCAATTCGCCCGTAAGGGCACCAATAGAGTCTAATTGCAGAAAGCGTTGGAGGTCTCCTAGATCAAACGAGGCATCAATGTCTGCCAACACCACTGGGGTTTCGAAGTCGTTGAGCTTCCCGTTCAAGCTGATTTTCCCACCTTCAAGCGATGCTTTGAAGGCTGCAATTTCTAAGACACCAGCATTCTCCGCTCCACCGGAAACTTTGAATTGCGAGCGGATGTCGTCAAGTTCGATCTTCTGCTCTTGTTCCGTAAGCAAGCCGTTCTTTAACTCGCCATTAAAAGACCATGCAGGAATCTGATTCCGGCCGGCCAGGCCTGCTAAAGAAAGATGTCCGCGAGCCATTCCTTGGGCTTGATATTCATTCAGCACCCGAGCTTCTGCAGGAGGCAAGAGCGCACGCAAACGAGTGAGGTCAACGCGTTCCAAATCTGCTTCCATATCACACAAAACACCTAGGTCGTTGATGTGGAACCTGGCGTCACCTTCAATGTCAAAGTCGGCCACCTGAAGATCAACGTTGGTAAACTGATAATCTTGGGCTTCAATCGCGAGAACAGTCTCGAGTTGTCCGCTCACATCGATACCCGGCACCCAGTTCTTACCTTCCACATCCACGTAGGCATGTGGGGTTTGAAGGTCTCCTGCTAACTTCACGGTATCGCCTTGGATGACGCCATCTACATTCGCCGCCAAGTGCAGCGTTTCCACGTACACTTTGGAGTAATCATCCACCATTCTGAAGTGGATGTTGTGGAGTTTCACCTTACTGATATCGAGGGTAGCATTGGTGCTATCCGTAGATTCTGAAGCCTTCCAGAAATGGTAATTGTCTCTTCCTTTTTCATCTCGTGTGAGATGCATTCCGCCGTCAGAGATTCTGACTTGTTGAAAGCTATAATTCCCGCTTAATGCGGAAAATAGTCCGAGTTCAAAGCTGACTTCTTCAGCCCAAAGTAGTGTATCTCCCTCACCGAAGGTATCGGTCAAGAAAACATCGGAGCATGCCAGTGAAATATTCGGAAAACGTCGAATTACGGAGAGATCTATCTCTTGAACGCTCATATCTGTGAGCAACCCTGCCTCCAAGGCCTGCACGGCTTCCTGCTCCAACTCATCTTCGTTCACGTAGGCCCACGTAAGCAAAGCGACGATCGCCACGACGAACACCGCGAATATTCTGAGGGCTATTTTAATGAGCTTCCGCATGCGTCAATAGAACTGCATAAAGTAGGCCAAAACACCTTGGACGTATACCCGGTAGGAAGAAGCTCTGAACAAGGCGGTGTTTATTTAACGGTGACCAGGGGGAGGTTGTTGTTTTATTCCGGCATCAACTTCCGGCGTCCGGCGTCCGGCATCCGAGGGTTAACCGGAATCGGGCGTACGTGGATTAACCCTGTAGAACATACATGCTCCAAAAGACCGAGCCCAAAACAGACGCCAGACGCCGGACGCCGGATGCCGGCCTAAATCGAACCAATTCCCTACATTCGTGTTACCTAGATACCAAAACCCTAGAACCGATGAAAAAGCGTGAATTTCTGCGTTTGACTGGCATCATGGGAGCCGGCGTTGTTGTCGCTCCATTCTTTGCTTGTAGCCCTGGAGAAACCAATAAAAAAGGCGGTAACGCCTCTGAAGGAGATGTACCACCACCTCCCCCTCCAATGAAAGAATTCACCCTTCCGGAACTAGGGTATGCCTTTGATGCATTGGCTCCTTCAATTGACGCCATGACCATGGAGATTCACCATGGCAAGCACCACGCTGGCTATGTTCGCAAACTGAACGCCGCACTAGCTGAAACCCCTGGTTTCGAAGGCATGGATATCGCAGGCATCCTCGAAAATGTATCTCTTGATCAAACCGGTGTTCGCAACAATGGCGGAGGTCACTTCAACCACAGCATGTTCTGGAAGGTCATGGAGCCAGGAGGCGCCAACGCTCCTTCAGGTGACCTTGCTGCAGCCATCGATCGTGATCTAGGTTCATACGATGCTTTCAAAGAGTCTTTCTTCAGCGCTGCCAAGTCTCGCTTCGGAAGCGGATGGGCATGGCTATGTGTTGGTGAAGACAAGAAGTTGTTCGTCATGTCAACAGCGAATCAAGACAACCCACTCATGAATAAGGTGGTAGAACAAACAGGAATGCCAATCCTAGGCATCGATGTTTGGGAACACGCCTACTACCTAAACTACCAGAACAAACGCGGAGACTACATCAATGCGTTTATGGAAGTGATTAACTGGGATCGCGTAGCGGAATACTACGCTGTCGCTGTATCTTAAGCAAGCTTAAACTATAACTGATAAACTATAACCTATAACCACTGATGATGTTTCAGTTATAGATTATTGGTTATCCGTTCTCAGCGTAGTCAAAGCCTAACGAAGGCTGGGTTGTATTAGGCAACCCATAACCAGAGCTAAAAATTCAGTTGCTTAACATTTGAATATCAACAGAAATGTTCTGGAATAAATGGAAGAAGAAAACTCAGATTAAAACGGTTGAATTAACCGATAACGGTTTTGTCATCAATCATAATGGACTTGTCACCCAATTCGATTGGAGTGAAATCACTTGTCTAACGGGATTCAAGATTGATCTATTGACCCTAGATGAAATTTGTCTAAAAATCGAAGCGCAAAGTAAATCCGCAATTCTCACGGAGAGCTTTAGTGGATGGAGATTATTTGTAACCGCATTAATGAGCGAACTCCCTGAAATAGAAGAGAATTGGAAAGGAATCATAGCTCAACCGCCTTTCGAAAGAAACGAGACAATACTGTTCAGCAAAGCTGAAAAAGAAAACCACTTTCATTGCACCGAGTGCGGAATAGCTCATTCAGACTGGCCATCATTAGCCTTCAAGTCGCCTGCGAACTATGACTGCCTTTCCGAACAAGAAAAGTCTGAACACGGAACACTGAACTCTGACTTTTGTGAAATTCATCACGATGGCCAAGTTGACCGCTTTATAAGGGTCACACTCACACAAAAAGTGAACGACAATTGCCAAAACCTAGACTACGGACTTTGGGTATCGTTAAGCGAAAAAAGTTACTTAGACTACGAATCAAATTTCGATAACGAGGACCACGAAACTGGGTATTTTGGCTGGTTATGCAACAACATTCCAGAATATGGAGACACTATGTCAATTCCCTGTGATGTCATGACCAAGAAAGGGAATGGTCGACCTGAAATTTTTCCTCATCAGAATTTTGACCATCCATTTGTAAGAGATTACTACGATGGAATTTCACAAAAAGAAGCGAAAAAGAGAATTGACGAAATGATGAAAAACATTGGGTAATAGTGACCTCCATAATCCCGCTACCAAAGAGTTATAGATTATAGTTTATCGATTATCGATTCCCCTTCTAGGTTATCGTCGAAAAAGGAATTTCCTTTACACCCAAATCTCATCTAACCCCTTTCGTCATGAAGATTGAAAAAGGAAAACTCGTTTCAATGGACTACAGCTTGTACACTGATGGTCCTGATGGTGAATTGATTGAAGAAACGACGGCTGAGGAGCCGTTTGAATTCATCTATGGTCACGAAGCCATGCTCGATAAGTTCGAGGAGACGTTGAAAGGCATGGAAGCTGGTAAGGCGTTCTCTGTATTGATCAAAGCTGAGGATGCGTACGGACCAGAGCAGGAAGACGCCTTTGTTGAAATGGAGAAGTCAATGTTCGTTGTTGACGGCGAATTAGACGAAGAATTGATCGCAGAAGGGGAAGTGGTTCCATTGCAAGATGAAGATGGAAATGAGATCCTTGCGGTAATCGCTGAGAACAACGAGAATACGGTTGTTGTCGACTTGAATCACCCGCTTGCTGGAGTGGATCTTTACTTCGATGGAGAGGTGCTTGAAGTACGCGAGCCATCAGAAGAAGAGTGGTCAAGAATCCACGAGTAACACACCGTTCGTCCATCATTTATCTCCGTAGGGCATAATGCCCCTTATTATCGTGCGTTTTCGTTTCAGATTTGCAACCAGAACAAGGCTCAAAAATCTTTGGCGAAAACTGTAACATTTTGATGCGCTTGTTCGACTGCTTTACGGACAGATGCAACTTCTTGAGAAGTTGTTGTCCTTTGAACAAAACCACATCAAACTGCACCTATGTCTTCTTACCTGAAGGTTCTGCTACTTGCATTCTGTTTTATACCGAGTGTTCTCTCTGCGCAGGACAAGATCACGATCAGTGGTGAGATCTCCGATGAATCGAACGGGGAAACATTGATCGGGGCTACTGTATTTGTCAAAGAGCTCTCGCTCGGAACAGCTACCAACATTTACGGATTCTACTCCATCACTCTCGACCCAGGAACATACACGTTGAAGGTTTCCTTCATTGGGTATGAACCTACGGAACAAGTGGTCACGCTCGACAGCGATACTCGTCAAGATTTTCGATTGTCGCCTCAGGGCATCTTGGTGAACGAAGCCGTGATCGAAGGAGAAAGCACTGCGGAAGAAAACGTAGGCTCAGTCAACATGTCAACCGTCAACATGCAAATGGAGATGGTCAAGAAGATCCCAGCCTTCATGGGAGAAGTTGATGTCATCAAGGCGATTCAATTGCTTCCTGGGGTACAAGCAGCAGGTGAAGGTTCATCTGGTTTCCACGTTCGCGGTGGATCTGTGGATCAGAACCTCATCCTTCTAGATGAATCTCCGGTATATAACGCCTCTCACCTTCTTGGGTTTTTCTCGGTATTCAACAGCAATGCCATCAAAGAGATGCAGCTCTACAAAGGAGGCATTCCTTCACGTTATGGAGGTCGTTTGGCGTCCGTTCTTGACATTCGAATGAAGGATGGAAACAACAAAACATGGCATGCCGAAGGTGGAATCGGAAGCGTTTCTTCACGACTCACAGTGGAAGGACCAATCGTGAAAGATCGAGGTTCCATTCTACTTGCCGGACGACGTTCCTATGCAGACATCTTCTTGCTGGCGAGCAGTGACCCTACTACGCGTCAGACGAAGCTCTACTTCTATGACCTCAACTTAAAAGCCAACTACAAGGTCAACGAAAACAACCGTCTCTACTTGAGTGGATACAACGGACGTGACGTCTTTGGCTTTGGGGATCAGTTCAGCTTTGGATGGGGCAACTCAACAGGAACGGCTCGCTGGAACCACATTTACAACAGCAAGCTTTTCAGTAATGTGACGCTGACGTACTCAGATTACGATTACAAGCTCGAACAGGTGAGTGATGAATTTGGCTTCTTGTGGGAGTCGAACATCACAGACTTGACTGGGAAGGTTGATTACAACTACTTCATCAATCCGCAGAACACACTCCAGTTTGGAGGATCAGTGACCTGGCGAGAGTTAGACCCAGGGTTTGCACGCGGAACCGGAGAAGATTCATTCCTCGGCGAACTGAGAATGCCGATTACACGTTCTCGAGACTACGCGCTATATATCAGCAACGAACAACGATTCGGAGAGAAATTCACGGTGAGTTACGGACTTCGCTACGCGCTCTTCCAGAACGTTGGAGAAGGAACCATCTTCGAGTTCGACAATGAATACAACGTCGTTGACTCTGCAGTGTATGGTAAAGGAGAAGTGTACCAAACCTACGGTGGTTTCGAACCACGCATAGGGGTGAACTATCGCTTAAATGAGCGTAGTTCGATCAAAGCGAGCTACAACCGCACACAGCAGTTCATTCAGATGGCTACGAATTCAACATCTTCATCTCCACTAGATGTTTGGTTCTCTGCAAGCCCGAATGTCAAGCCACAGATTGCAGATCAATACGCGATCGGTTACTTCCGCAACTTCTTTGACAACAAGCTGGAGGCTTCGGTAGAAGCTTATTACAAGCAAATGCAAAATACGATCGACTTCGCGAATCACGCGCAGTTGTTACTGAACCGCTACTTGGAAGGAGAGCTTCGCGTAGGAGAATCCCGAGCTTATGGAATTGAGTTCCTGGTGCGCAAGCAAACAGGAAAGATCACTGGATTGGCGAGCTACACATTGGCACGTAGTGAACGATTGATTCCAGAAATTCAGTCTGATTGGTACGCAAGTAACTTCGACCGTACACACGATGTCTCTGTCGTTGTGGCTTACGAACTCAATAAGAAATGGAGCTTCGGTATGAACTGGGTATACAGCACCGGCAACGCGGTAACGATGCCAACCGGACGATTCGAATACATGGGAATGATTGTTCCAGTGTATTCTGACCGAAACGGAGAGCGCATGCCAGCTTATCACCGTCTCGACTTCTCGGCTACGTTAACACCGAAAAAGAACGAAACAAGAAAGTGGAAAGGTGAATGGGTGTTCAGCATCTACAATGCTTACAACCGCCACAACGCTTACTCGATCAACTTCGTTCAAGACGAAAACGATCCGAATACAACCTACGCTGAGCAGACTTACCTGCTTCCAGTGGTGCCTGCAGTTACCTACAACTTCAAATTTTGATCGCCATGAATAAGCACATCATATATATCCTTTTTGCCCTTTTCGCTCTTTCATCTTGTACTGAGCGCATCGATCTCGACCTCAATGACCAAGACGGACAACGCATCGTGGTTGACGGTTGGTTTACCGATGAAGAAAAGCAACATGAAATCCGCCTAACATGGACCACAAGCTACTTCTTCAATGAAGCTGCACCTCCAGTAGAAGGAGCCGTTTTGAGCATCACGGATGGCGAAACGACGATCGATCTAACAGAAGAATCTCCAGGGATCTACCACACTCCAGTAGTAGCAGGTACTCCGGGAACCACCTACACGCTGCAAATCGATCACAACGATGAGCTCTACGAAGCGAGCAGCTACATGCGTCCGGTGGCACCTATTGATTCGCTTCATGTCCGTGTGCTGGATCCTGAAGAAGAATTTGGTTTCCCAGGAGACGAATACTACAGTGTTCGTATCTGGACTCAAGAACTTCCAGGAACAGGTGACTACTACATGTGGAGAACCTATGTGAACGGAGAGTCAGTGCGCGACACGTTGCGTGAGCTTACTTTCATTGATGATCAGTTCTACGACGGCGTATACGTTGAAGATGTAGAGGTGGATTACCTGGACATTGAAGACGAGGCAACTGTAGGGGATACAGTATACATCGAGCAGTTCAATATTGGAGAAGATGCGTACAACATCTTCATCGGTATCATGAACGAAACGGAATGGAATGGCGGCCTGTTTGATGCGCCTCCAGCCAATGTAGAAACGAACCTTTCAAATGGTGCCTTAGGCTATTTCGGCGCTGCCGGAGTGAGCACAAAGTCGACCGTGATTCAGGAATAGAAGGTTGTTCATGGTGTATCGTTGAATACTTCATCGGCACCTACTAGCGTTTTATTACTGGATTAAGGAATATTGAATCTGAATTCAGCAGTATGTCGCGCTCGCCCTTTAAGACCACTCGTTCCAATTGGAGTACTTCGCTTTCCACTATCGTGGGAATGACGTTGACCTTGACTATGTTGGGCTTGCTGAGTTTGTTGTTCCTCTTTGGAAAACAATGGCAGCAACAACTTCGGGAACAGGTGATGGTGCAAGTTTTCCTCGACAAGGAGCTTGACGAAGCGAGCATTTCACGCATTAAGAAAGAACTGGAGGCTGAAGCCTACAGTCGCGAAACGAAATACATCACTGCTCAACAAGCCAGTGAAGAAATGGAAGACGAACTCGGAGAAGAGTTCGTTGACTTCCTTGGTTATCTCCCGGTTCCCCCGAGTATTGACATGCAGTTAGACCCTGCCTATGCTTCGCTAGATAGCCTCGAGTGGATCTCATCTCGAATTTCGTCGATAGACGGAGTCACCGAAGTAGAATATCAAAAAGTGCTCCTTGGAAGACTTGAAGAGAACATCCGTAAACTGAGTCTGCCGTTGATCATCTTGGCGTCATTGCTACTCTTGATCGCCATCGCCTTGATTAATAATACGATTCGCCTCTCCATCTTCTCCCGAAGGTTTATCATTAAGAGTATGCAACTTGTAGGCGCTACGCGTGGCTTCATCCGCAGACCCTTTATGCTGAAAGGTATTTGGTTCGGTATTCTAAGCGGCCTCTTGGCCTTTGGAATGATCGTTTCTTTGCTGGCCCTTTTCCGTCGAATGAACAGCGGGCTGCTTGACTCGTTGGAGATCATGACTTTTGCGCAGCTCTTCGGAATCGTGGTTGCCTTAGGTATTCTGATCGCCTGGATCTCCACCTACTTCGCGGTGAATAAATACATCCGCTTGAAACAAGATCAGCTGTACTGAGCAGAGCTGATCCAGCTTATCCCCTAAATTCACAGAAGGCTCCATTATTGTATTCCATTAAGGAGCAATTTTCGTTTATTCTATTCCCACCTTTGGAATAGCTCAACCTCCAACAGTTTCGGTGATTCGTGAGGTAAACCGGACATAGTGTGTGTTTGACACGGGTTTAGTATGCTCGTAATACTATGTTTTGCATACGGTAAAGTTTGTGACACAAGCCTGTCAATTCTTGTATTCCCGTTTGAAAAACCCTAGCTTCATGTCCGTTGTTGAGAACAAACCTTAAGTAAAACTTTCTAAAATCAGATTATGAGAGCAAAGATGCTTGCGCTCCTGCTTGCCGTTCTGGCAGTGGGTGCTCTGCACGCGCAGAGAAATTGTGGCTCGATGGAATACCTCGAGAGCCAAATCCAAGAAGATCCTAAACGAGAAGCTAAGATGGAGGCGATTGAACGCCACCTGGAAGAGCTTGATGAGGCGGGCACTCGCGCCGTGAATGGCGTAGTTACCATCCCCGTTGTTGTACACGTTGTATATAACAACAGCACAGAAAACATTTCCGATGCCCAAATCATGTCTCAAATCACTGTGTTGAACGATGACTTCCGTCGTACAAATAATGATGCAGACAACACATGGTCACAAGCTTCAGACACAGAGATTGAATTCTGTATGGCGTCAACTGATCCAAACGGTAACCCAACCAATGGCATCACACGCACATCTACTTCTGTCACTGCTTTTGGTACGAATGACCAAATGAAATTCACTGCGAACGGTGGAAAGGATGCTTGGCCAGCTGATCAATACCTGAACATGTGGGTATGTGATATCAGCGGTGGTATCCTCGGATATGCACAGTTCCCAGGAGGTAGCGCTGCTACAGACGGGGTAGTAATGGATTACCAGTACTTTGGTACGATTGGAACGGCTACGGCTCCTTTTGATTTGGGTCGTACAGCTACACACGAAGTAGGACACTGGTTGAACCTTCGCCACATCTGGGGTGATGGAAACTGTAACGTTGATGACTTCGTTTCTGATACGCCTACCTCAGATGCACCAAACTACGGTTGTGCCACTGGTCACGTTTCTTGTTCGTCTACTGACATGGTTCAGAACTACATGGACTACTCTGACGACGCCTGCATGAACCTCTTCACTGAAGGACAGAAGAATCGCATGCGCGCGCTATTCGAAAGCGGTGGTTACCGTGCCAGTCTATTAGCGTCTCAAGCTTGTGGTGAAGCAACACCACCAACTTGTGATGACGGTATCCAAAACGGAGACGAAACAGGTGTCGATTGTGGTGGTAGCAATTGTCCTGAATGTGTTTGTAACGGAACTGAAGTAACGGTATCAATTACTCTAGACAACTACCCAGAAGAAACTTCATGGACTATTTCAAGTGGAGGTTCAGTAGTGGCTTCAGGTGGAACATACGCTAATCAACCAGATGGTTCAACCGTAACGATTACTGAATGTCTTCCTGACGGCTGTTATGATTTCACGATCAACGATAGCTACGGAGACGGAATCTGCTGTAGCTACGGAAATGGATCGTACTCAGTAACTGACGAAGGTGGAAACACCCTTGCAAGTGGAGGGTCATTCGGGGGCTCTGAAACCACGAACTTCTGTGTTGATTCTTCTGGTGGTGGCGGACCAACACCAACCTGTGACGACGGAATCCAGAACGGTGATGAAACAGGTGTCGATTGTGGAGGAAGCAATTGTCCTGCCTGCCCAACTTGTGACGACGGAGTACAAAACGGAGATGAAACGGGCGTAGACTGTGGTGGTTCGTGCGATGCATGTCCAACATGTGACGATGGAATCCAGAACGGTGACGAAACGGGTGTTGACTGTGGTGGTTCTTGTGCCCCATGTGATACTGGTGGCTGTACCTACGTAACCGTGAACAACCACAACTTCGATAATGGTTGGGGAATTTGGAATGACGGTGGTTCTGACTGTCGTCGCAGCAGTCGAGATGCTGCTTACGCATTCAGTGGTACTTACTGTGTGCGCCTTCGCGATAACACCAGTACGTCTGTTATGACGACTGACAACCTCAATTTGAGCGCTTACGACGAGCTTACTGTAGACTTCGTATTCTACGCTCGAAGCATGGAGAACAATGAAGATTTCTGGCTACAAATTTCAACCAATGGAGGTTCAAGCTACTCTACCGTCGCTTCATATGCTTCAGGTACAAGTTTCCAGAACAATAGCTACTACGGTGACCAAGTAGTTATCAACGGTCCGTTCTCATCGAACACTAGAATCCGTTTCCGTTGTGATGCCTCTAACAACTCTGATTACATCTACATTGATGATGTAAACATCACTGGGTGCTTAAATGGAGGAAGACTAGACGGACAGGATGTTGCCAATTTACCGGCAGATATTACTCCGGCCGTGACAGCTGTTCCAGATTTATTCACGAACCTAAATCTCTACCCTAACCCTACAGATCAGGCCTTGAACGTAAGCTTCGACTTAACTACCGATGCTGAGTTCACGTTGATGGTTACTGATATGCAAGGACGAATCGTTCGCAATACAACGTTCGAACGTACGGCAGGACAACAACTTGTCAAACTGAACACAACCGATCTTGATTCCGGAACCTACCTACTTCACCTAGTAGCGGCAGACGGTAAATCAACGAAACGCTTTGTCATCTTCCGATAGAGAGGAAGCAACTTTAAACCTAAAGAGAAGAAGCAGGCCCTAGGGTCTGCTTTTTCTTTGTCGGGAAAGTCCTACAGAAAGCTCCGCTGCTGTCTTATTTCAGCTATTAACAGTCTTGTCTAGTTTCGGAGCATGAAGCATTCCCTCCTAATACTTCTAGCATTGCTGAGCGCCTCCCTTCAAACAAACGCTCAGTACGCCGCACACGTCTTGAATAATAAAGACGGACTCGAGAACGAGTTGGTTAAGTGCACCGTCATCGATTCGCTTGGATTCGTATGGGCAGCCACTGATGGCGGCCTGACCCGATTTAACGGAACCTCGTTCAGCAACTTCGCTGAAGAGTTCGGAACCCCTTATTTGAAGTGGATCCATCAAAGCTCCAACGGTGAAGTCTATATCTCTTGCGATGCCGGAATTTTCAAAGCAGATTATACCCAAACGGAGGTCACGATCAACAAGTTGATCAATGGGGTAACAGAGTTTAGTGATGGGGCTACAACCTTCCCAAAATCCATGTACGAAGCGAGTACTGGTGATCTATGGGTAGGAGACGATTTTGGAGTAGGGCGCATTTCAAACGGAACATGGCGGGTGTACTACCTCGGCAAAACAAACTCCCCAGATTGCTTCCAACGCGCTGTGAGTTTTGCTGAAATGAACGGACACCTCTACGCTTTCACACACGCGGGAACCATGTTGAGGTATGATGAAATACATGATGACTTTATCGCTCTTGAACTAGACCATAAACTCACTCGAATTAACACGGCTGTTCGCCTTGACAACCAGTACATCTTACTTGGTACTGATGACGGATTGGTCTACTTCGACCCAGCGCGTAAAACGCTAGATTTCAATCGCGACGTCAACAATATTAGTTGGATCGACAACAGTGATCCGAATGAAATTCTCATCGCCACTTGGCGTAATGGGATGTATCAACTCGATGCGGAAGGAAATGTCTCGGCAATCACCATTAATAACGGCGGTGTGGGTTCAATCAACCACATTCATCGCGACGGTGACAGTTTCTGGATCAGCTCAGACAACGGAATGATCTTCTGTGAGAAACAAACTTTTAGCGCCATTGCCAGCCCGCTGAACCCTGGCTACACTCAAGACCTTGCGTTTCTTCCTGAGGGCAATGTGATTGCGCATGAGCATGAGCTGATTCAATTCAATGAAGAGCATAAAGGTGAGATCATCTACCAGCACGATGATATCATTATTCAAGTAGTCGCCTTCGGCGGAACGCTTCGCTTCTCTGATGCTTCAGGGTATGTATATGATTATAATGAAGGCGAAATCAAGCTCGTTCACGACTGGTCGAATCGCGGAGGTAGTGTCTTCTTCATGATGGTTGACAAAGAAAAGAACGTCTGGTACACCCAGAGTCATCGTGAAGAGCTGATCAAAGAAAATCCAGAAGGAAGACTTTCTGTCTTTAACTCTGGGAATGGCATTATTAGTCCAGTCACTTCTATTCGACAAAACGACCAAGGTGAGATTTACGCTTGTGGAGAAGGCGATGCCAGCTTCCTCTACAAGTATGAACCGGCGTTGAATCGTTTCATCAACCTCACGGTTGGAATGAGTTTCGACTACAATAACAACCTCGGAGTAAACGACATCGCATTTACCGATTCTCTGTCTTACCTCGCGACTGATTTTGGACTTTACACATTTGACGGGCTAAACTTTGAAAAGGTCGATCTAGGTCTACTGACGAATGAAGACATCAAAGCCATTTCAACCACCAATGAGGCGGTGTGGTTTGGCCTGAGTGCAGGGCTCGTTCGATACGATGCTAACGGATTTAACATCTTCGACTCTCGTCAAGGATTGCCGACAAAAACACTGAGTTACCGTGGACTTGAAGCCTTCGGGAATGAGCTTTGGATTGGTACCGCCAACGGTCTTGCTCATCTTGCTGAAGACACTCCTCCACAGAAAACGAGCAGTCCAGTGCTAACTGGCTTATCTGTGAATGGTGCCACTGCTGAAATCAAGCCTACCGTAACGGTTTACAGTGATGATCTTGTTCGTGTTGATTTCACTACATCTGAGTTCCCTGTTGACCAAATCAGCTACCGATGGAGAGTAGCAGGCACTGAAGAATGGAAGACTCCTGATCTCGGTTATGGTTTCCTCCTAAACAACTTGACTGAGGGACCTCATGAATTTGAAATTCAAGCGCGAAAGAACGGAAACTACCTCTGGTCTGAACCTTGTCTACTTTCGATACAAAGCACAACCATATGGTATAAAACAGCCGTGTTCATCGAGATTTGTGTCTTGTTGATGTTGGCTTTGTTCACTTACTTGGTTCGTTCTGAAAAACGACGTGCGCGGGAAAAGGAGCTACGCCTTCAACTGATGGTCGCTGAGCGTACTTCTGAACTCGAGAATGCAAAAGAAGAAGCCTTGGCTTCGGCGCATGCTAAAAGTGAATTCTTGAGTACCATGTCGCACGAAATTCGAACACCAATGAATGCGGTGATTGGTATTGCCCACTTGATGCTCGAAGAAGAACTGAATGAAGATCAGCGACACAAAATGGAGTCGTTACGTTTCTCTGCGAACAACCTCCTCGAGATTTTGAATGACATCCTAGACTTCAACAAGATTGAATCTGGAAAATTGGAGTTGGAACGTCGTGTGTTCGGCCTCCGTCAATTCATGCGAAACCTCCATACGGGAATGGACACCCGAGCGCGTCAGAAGGACATTGGTCTGAACTACACCATCGATGAGCGAATTCCTGAACTCGTGATCGGTGACTCAACGAGATTGAGCCAAATCATGGTCAATCTTATGAGCAACGCTATCAAGTTTACGAGCAAAGGTTCTGTTGACTGTCATTTCGAATTCCTCGCTAGAGAAAATGATAAAGCGCACATTCGAGTTTCAGTGAAAGATACCGGAATCGGGATCCCGCTCGAGAAGCAACAAGACATCTTCAAGTCGTTTACGCAAGCGAACTCTTCCACTACCCGCGAATTTGGTGGAACCGGACTTGGATTGACCATTGTAAAGAGTCTACTTGAAATTATGGGTAGCCAAATACAACTCAAGAGTACTCCGGGTGAAGGAACGACTTTCTTCTTCGAACTTTGGATGGATATTCAGGATGGAAAGATCTTCGAAACGGGACCACAAGGAAACGCCAAAGAGATTCTTCAAGGACTTCGAGTTCTCGTAGCAGAAGACAACGAGATGAATATCATGGTAGCCAGCAGCTTCTTGAAGTTGTGGAATGTAGAATTCACCATCGCACGAAACGGTCAAGAGGCCGTTGATCTCCACATGGAGCAACAGTTTGACGTGATCCTAATGGATCTTCAAATGCCTATCATGGATGGTGTCACCGCCACTCAAACGATCCGAAATCGAGAACGATTGAGCGGAGCATACACTCCAATCATCGCGTTGACCGCCTCAGCGCTCACCCAGTCACGCGAAAAAGTAATGGCCGCCGGAATGGACAACTTCGTCACGAAACCCTTCCGTCCGCAAGAGCTACTCCAAGCACTCGCGCAAAGCAAAAGCTAATTCAAAGGGCACCACAAGGTGTCCTTCTTTCATTCTATCTCACCCTTTCATTCTCTCTCCAATTCTCATTCTCATTCTCATTCTCATTCTAATTCTAATTCTTCCTCTTTTGACCTTTTTCAGAAAGTCATCATCTTAAAGCTCCACTATTTTCGAAGCATGGTAGATAGTAAGGTTATTGAGTTTAAGGGGATGCCTTTGTTTCAAAAGGCACGATTCCGAACGCCATTTATCATGCAAGGCGATATTAAAGACTTCGCTTGCTTCTTCTACATGGTGCAAGGGAGTTTGATCAGTTATGACCGCCGAGGGGTACATAAGATCAGCGATAAAGACGCGATTCTGAAGAATTGTGGCAGCTACATTCAAGAGTATGTTTCGAGCAGCTCAAACGAAGAGTGTGAAGCCATCGCGGTATACCTCTATCCTGACCTGCTGAAGGAAATCTACAAGAATGAGGTTCCTTCATTTTTAAAAGACGACGGCATCCCTGTGCCCAAAAAACTCATCGCCAACGAGCTTGTGGAACAGTACATGACCAACTTGGCCATCTACTTCGAAAATCCAGCTTCATTGGATGAAGAGCTGGGGATACTCAAGATCAAAGAGCTCATGCTCATCTTGTTGAAGTCTGAGTCACATCAGGACGTTCGCAAGCTTCTATCAGAGATATTCGCACCGGTGAACGTCGCCTTCAAGGAAGCGATTCACCGCAATCTCTACAACAATTTGAGTGTAGATCAACTCGCCTTCATCTGTAACATGAGTGTGTCTTCCTTCAAGCGGGAATTCAAGAAGGTCTTTGAAGATACTCCGGCGCGTTACATCAAGAACAAACGATTGGCTCGAGCAGCTTCTGAACTGCTCTGTAAAAATGATCCCGTTTCCGCGATAGCGTATGATTGCGGATTCCAAGACATCACCACATTCTCTGCGTCATTCTCAGACAAATACGGAATGTCGCCATCAAAATACCGAATGGCCCAGATTGGAAAGTGATTGACCTTTAATGGAAACGCTTTGCCTTGTTGTTGCAGGAACTTTGTGTCAACGAAAAACTTCAAGTTATGAGACACTTAGTTCTTACAGCAATCGCATTATTCACTTTTAGTATTAATACCATGGCAGAGAAAGGATTTGATGTACAAAAGGAAATCACCATCAACGTTTCAGCAGCGGAACTTTGGGAGATGGTTGGACCAGGATTCGTTGACGTATACAAATGGTCTTCAAACGTAGATCACGCAGAAGGGGCAGGAAACTCAGATTTCGACGGTGCTGTTTGTCACGAGCGCTTCTGTGATGTGAATGTCAAAGGCTTCAGCAAAATCAGCGAAGAGTTGACTTACTACAGTATTCCAGAGATGAAATTGGCTTATGCTGTGAAAGAAGGCATGCCCGGGTTTGTCACCAAAGCAGTGAACCAGTGGACCGTTGTTCCAATTGACGACCACAGTTGTAAGCTGGTTATGAAGGCGGAATTCCGATCAAAAGGACTCATGGGAGCCATGATGAATGGTATGATGGAGAAGAAAATGAAAACAACCCTTGAGACGGTTTTGAACGACGCTAAAGTTTATGCAGAGACAGGTGAAGTATCAGAAGCAAAGCGCGAACGCATGGCCGAGCTCGATAAAAAGAAAAAGAAAGAAGCCGCATAAGTGAATTGAGTTGATTCCGAATGATGGAAGGCGTCTCTTGCAGAAGAGGCGCTTTTCTTTTTGATTCCAATTCTTCCTTCCATTTTAACCTTTCTTCCGCTGTTCAGGCAGAAGTAAAAAGATACCTTGCGGCCCAACACCATACGAGCCATGAGACTTTTTACATTCCTACTCCTCTTTATCTCTGTTGCCGCAAGCGCTCAGAATATCACAGGAACCGAAGCGGTTGAATACGACCCCACCCAGAACCGATACATCATTTCCAACGGAAGTTCGATCCTTCAACAGGCCAGTGGTTCTGATGAACTCTCATTTTTCGGAGACGAAGATGCAGACTATGGAATGGAGGTAATTGGCAATAAACTCTACACCATTTCTGGTGGTTTTACGCAATCCATCAAGGTGCACGACCTAAGCACGGAAGCAGAACTCGGGTCGACGACCATTTCAGGCAGTGACTTCCTCAACGGAATGGCTTCTGACCCTGCGAATAACCGTATCTGGGTAACTGATTTCGGTGCGAATTCGATCTACGAGATCGACGTGACTGATGATAGCAACCTCGTTATCAATGAAGTGGTTACCAACACGAGCTGCACTCCCAACGGTATCACATATGACGAAGCGAACAACCGCTTGGTGTACGTATGCTGGTCAGGTGGCGGTGTGCGCACCGTTGATCTTGCTGACTACAGCACGGCTGAAATCACTGATACCGGACTCAACCAAATTGATGGTATTGATCACGATGAAGACGGAAATTTCTACATCTCAAGCTGGTCTCCAACCCGTATCACGCTGCTTGCAAACGATTTTACGGTTCAAGAAACCGTAACCACCTCTGGACTTTCACAACCCGCAGACATCAGCTACGCGGTGCAGACTGACACTCTGGCTATTGCCAACTCAGGTAACAACACCATCACTTACTTGTACTTCGGTGACCCCGTGGGTATTTCGGAAGAAGAGGCTGCACGCGCATTGACCATCTACCCGAACCCGGTCTCTGAAGCTTCGTACATTCAATTTGAACTCGATAAAGCAGCAAATTGCCAGCTTCAAGTGATCGATATGAACGGAAAAGTGGCCGCAATTCTTCTCGATGAAGCCATGCCTGCTGCCAACCACAAAGTCTCTTTCGCAGGGTTCGATCTCCCAACAGGGAATTACCTTCTTGAAGCGACTATTGATGGTGTGACCACGGTAGAGCGGTTTGTGGTGAGGTAGGGGTGACAAAAAAAGGATGCGCATGCGCATCCCTAACGAATTCTCATTCTTCCTCTTTTTCTCATTCTTCCTCTTTTCTTCCCTTATCTTCGGTGCATGCAGAAACTACCGGCTATACTGCTTGCTGCCATTCCATTGCTATTAACGGTCACGTTTTCAACCAGCATCATTGACCCGGTGTTGGCCCCGCGAACGATGTTCCTGTCGATTGCGCTCTTACTTACTGCGCTTAGCTTAGCAATGCAGAAGAAAGCCTTGCAATTGCATTGGCCGGTAGCCAGCACTTGGGCCGCCTACGTGCTCTTTTCGGGAATCGCTTTTACTCATTCAGTGAACGCAGCCGAGGGTCTTTTTGACTTCCTAAGAGTGGGCTTAATCTTCCTGTTCTGGACCGTCTCCGTAATGATACTTGCTGAGGTAAAAGAAGCGCGAAAATGGGTGGCATGGTGCCTGGTTCTTGGCGGAATCATCATGTTGATCTGGGGAATCAAAGACCTGGTCCAATGGCGTCTTGATCCTGATAGGCCCCTGTTCAGACGTGGAAGAATCAGTGGTTCAATGGCGAACAGAAACCTCTTTTCTTCTTACCTCTTCTTGAGCCTACCTTTTGCTTTCTGGCTATTACGCGGCATTTCGCTAGCGCGGAAGCGTTTACTCGTAACCTATATGGTGCTAGCCGTAGCGATGGCGATGCTCATTCAAACCCGAAGCGTGCAATTAGGGATGTTGCTCGGTCTTGTCGTGGCTGGTCTATGTTTTCTCATTCGAAGGAAGAATTTTCACGTGTTGCAGAAGCACTTTAAATGGGGCTTAGTTCTGATTTGGGCAGTGTTGGTGATTCCTGTCGCCATCAACCCTGGGGTCATCCGAATTGGCCTTGAAAGTGCTTCTACTGAGCTCCGTGCCGACAAGATTAATGACATGGCTCAGTCATCCGTGAACAAGCGGATTCACATGTGGTACCATACGTCGCGAATGATCGAAGAATCGCCGTGGCAAGGAAAAGGCTTAGCCTCATGGAAGATCCTCTTGCCTACTTACGGACATGTTAGCGAAGAAGGTCAACAAGGGCTGCGATTTGCCCAGCGTCCTCACAATGATTTCCTCTGGGTATTGTCAGAGACTGGATTAGGTGGCTACATGGCCTTTTTAGCGCTGTTCTTGTTGACGCTGGGCTTCATGATCAAAGGCTACTTCACCACTGGCGACCGCCGAATGTTGGGATGGATCTTTGCCTTGACTGGCTACTTGGTCATCGCTTCTTTTTCCTTTCCGAAGGAACGCATTCTGCTTCAAGTCCTCTTAGTGCTCATCATGGCCTACGGAATCGTTGAATCCGAATCAACGAAGCGAATGATCAGCCTTCCAAAGGCAGTGATGATGAGCTTGATGGCGCTCGTCACTTTGGGAAGTGCTTATACTGCGTGGGTGTCTTGGAAGCGAATTGAAGGAGAGGCCCTCACCGCAGAAGTGTATCGCCAAGACGCTAAGAAAAACAACCGCGGTGTAGTCAAAGCAGCTGAACTAGCGACGAATAAGTACTTCAATATTGACAATGCCTCGACTCCAATTCCCTGGTACGCTGGTGTTGGTCTATATGAGCAAGGGAAACCAGAAGAAGCGATTGAAGCCTTTGAAAGAGGCCTTGAATTCAATCCGTACCACATCCGCACCCTGAACAACTTGGGAAGCGCTTATGTGCAAATAGGTGACAATGAAAACGCTATTAGAGTATACAAGGAGGGACTTGTGCTTTCTCCACGTTACACGCAGATTATTTGCAATCTGAGTGCCGTATACTACAACCTTGGGCGCAATGAAGAGGCTTATGAGACCATCTTAACCTGTCCTGCGAAGAATGATCACCTCTTACCTCCTACCTACGAGCCTTTTGCCTTGGCGATTCTGAAGCGCAAATTCGCTCAAATGCAAGAGGAAG
This sequence comes from Sanyastnella coralliicola, assembly GCF_030845195.1. GTDB lineage: Bacteria > Bacteroidota > Bacteroidia > Flavobacteriales_D > Sanyastnellaceae > Sanyastnella > Sanyastnella coralliicola. The sequence continues at coordinate 3,741,784 of NZ_CP132543.1, read as the reverse complement.
AATACCCAGCCATCAGTCATCACATGATGGATTCGCTTTTGATTCGAACAGACTACTTAATCGACACCTTCCGAGATGCAGCCAATGCGAATGAAGACTTCATTGAGCATCTCCGAAAGAAGGACCGTTTTAGAAATTAGAGCAAAAAGAAAGTCCCGCGGTCGCGGGACTTTTCTATTTGAATCGGAAGTAGATTACTTCACAATGATCGTTTTCGTAATTCGTTGGTCTCCATTGCGGAGTACCAATTTGTAGGTTCCCGTTCCGAACTGCGTACAATCCAATTCGTAGAGTGAATCAACGATGTTTGATTGCTGCGCTACGATTCGTCCGCTAGCGTCAAACAAGTTCATCTCATAGGTCCATCCTGCTTCCACTTGGATGTAGAGGATGTCATGCGTAGGGTTCGGGTAAGTCAAGATGGCTACTTCTTGCTCTTCAACTGAAATGATGATCACATCCATTTCTTCTGAAATGGTAGAACATCCGTAGATGTTTGTCACCTCAACAGAGTAGTTTCCTGTTGTTTCTGCTGTGTAGCTTTGATCAGTAGCACCATCGATTGGTGTTCCGTTGATGTACCACTGGTATGAATCTCCGGCTGATGCTGTGAGTTCAGGGCCATTTTCAGTGATTTCAGCAGTAGGCAGTGGGTTTACTGTTACTTCAACTTCATCCGAATCAGAACATCCGTTGGCGTCTTCTACCGTCACAACGTACACTGTGGTTTCATCTGGAGTCACCTCTTGACCAGCGCCTGAGCCGAGGTTTTCCCATTCGTAAGATTCACCTCCAGAAGCCATCAAGTTTGCGGTTTCTCCTTCACAAATGGCTTGATCCATTCCGGCGTTAGCCTCAGGAAGCGGATTCACCAAGACTTCAACCTCATCCGTATCTGAACAACCTTCACCATTGGTAACGGTTACGACGTAAGTGGTTGTCTCTTCAGGTGAAACATCTTGTCCAGCGCCTTCTCCAAGGTCTGTCCAGTCATAAGAATCACCTCCAGAAGCCATCAAGTTTGCGGTTTCTCCGACACAAATCACCTGATCCATTCCGGCGTTAGCCTCAGGAAGAGCATTCACGATAACATCAACGAGATCAAAGTCTGAACAACCTTCTGCGCTGAATACCGAAACAACGTAAGTCGTCGTTTCCGTTGGAGAAACCTCTACAGTTGCTCCTTCGGCTACGTCAACCCAAACGTATTCTACCCCACCTGAAGCGGTGAGTTCGATGGTCTCACCAGCACAGATTGTTTGGTCTTCGCCCGCGTCTGCTTCAGGTAATGAATTCACAACTACCTCAATAGCGTCAGTATTTGTACAACCGTTAGCGTCAGTCCCTGTCACAACGTACGTTGTGGTTTCTTCTGGAAGTACCTGAATCACGGCACCTTCTCCTTCGTTAAGCCATACATAGGTTTCTCCTCCAGTAGCGGTCAAATCAACCATGTCTCCAGGGCAAATATCAACGTCAGCTCCTGCTTCAATGTGCGGTAACTCGTTGACAATAATTTCAACCATATCTGAAGCGCTACATCCATTGGAACCTAGCACAGTCACTACGTACGTTGTCGTTTCTTCCGGAGATACCTCTTGGGTTGCTCCTTCTCCTAGTGTTTCCCAATTGTAGCTCTCACCACCAGAAGCAGTCAGCTCGATCGACTCGCCAATACAAATGGCATCGTCGTCACCGGCATTCGCTAAAGGTGCTGGATTCACAAGCACCTCTACTTCATCAGTGCTACTACATCCGTTACCTCCAGTGACAGTCACGACGTAAACCGTAGTTTCTGTCGGGCTTACGGTCTGATCAGCTCCTTCTCCAAGGTCTGTCCAATCGTATGCGTTACCACCTGAAGCACTTAAGTCTGCACTTTCGCCTTCACAGATTTCTTGGTCAAGACCTGCGTCGGCCTCAGGGCCTTCAACAATTGCCACCTCAACTTCATCGGTGTCTGAACAGCCATCCATTGAAACCACGGTTACGGTGTAGGTGGTGGTTTCTTCTGGTGATACTTCTTGAGTCGCTCCTTGTCCTAGTCCATCCCAGTCATATAGGAATCCTCCAGAAGCCTCGAGCTCTGTTGTTGATCCGGCACAGATTTCTTGATCGACTCCGGCATTAGCCTCAGGCGTTTCATAGACTTCTACTGTCTCCGATTGCGTAGCAGTACAGAGTGGGTTCGTTGCCGTATGATCTATCTCGTATTCACCTGGTTCGAGCGTGAGCGACACTAAGTCTTCTATACCCATGTTTTCACCGTCAATACTCCAGAGGTATTCTTCGACATATTCTTGTTCGTTCAAGAAGTCAATCGGTACACCTTCACAAGCTGCTTCAGCCGACATTTCGAATGAAGCGAGCCCGTTGTTACAGTCATAGATCGTCGTCCATGTTGTGTTGGTCACGATTGGCGGGTTATTGTCAAAGAAGATATAAGCGGTGTTGTTAATCTCCGTTTCTGGCTCCAGTCCAGCGAAAGGAAGAATGGTGTAGGAAACTAGTCCATGGCTTTCCGGCTCACAGCAGTTGCTGTCTGGAAGCATGATGTTTTCAAAGACGAAGTCAACTTGACGCGTTGTCGGATCAATTTGCACCATCACTGAATGCGAATTCGCCATCAGCTGGAAGGTGGTAAGATCCAGGTATTCAGAAATCGTGTCGGTAATGGTCACGTTCGTAGCCGGAGCATTCCCCGTATTCTGGAAACGCACGAGGTATTCCAGTTCGGTTTCTGGAAGCACGTAATGTGGCTCAGCATATCCGTTCGGGAAGACCTGTTTGTCGTTTGGATCATACGCGCAGGTCATTTCAACGGTTAACTCTTCTACACCCATGGCCACTTGTGCTCCTTGGAAAAACCCTACTGCTGTGGCCGTTGAAGTAATAAACTCCCCGATAAAATCAACAGACGGAGTCAGGAATTCAATGTCGTAAAGGAACATGTGCCCTGGAGCTAGGTCCTCAAACCCCATATACACAGTGTTACCAACGACGGAATCAATCGGCGTCACCTCCATGTAGTCTTGGATCAACGGGTTAATGTCAACCGCGACGTAACCATCAATGGTTTGGTTACCCATATTTCGAAAGCAGATATTGTGGTTCACCCAATCGTTACAAGGGTAGCCCACTCCTGGAGGGTAGAAATCAACACAAATCGCAAACTGAGGTAAGTCATCGCTGAGTCCGAGGTTAACATCAGGGACATTTCCACTAGGACTTACAAAGACGTTTACTGGATTCGAAGGAAGTGTATAAAACGGGAAGAGTTCCGTTGTCACAACTTCCACGGTATAATTACCCGGCGTAACTCCTTGGAATATATACTGCCCTTCATCATTGGTAATAGCTGTAATGTTCCCCGGGTTAAGAATCACGTTCTGGAAAGACAAAAATTGCTCTCCCGCAGTGTATAATCCATTTTCATTGTCATCATACCAAACATAACCTTGGATGTTGTACTCGCAGGTGCCGTTGTTCCATTCAGCCTCTGGGTCATAGTTATTTGCATCAGGGTCCGAACATCCTAGATTCTCGCATCCAATACAGAAACTCTCCGATAATTCAAGTTCTTCCCAAGGTCCCCATTCGTCTTCCCATGGCCAACCACCGTTTACGTAACCCGTGTATGCGACATGAAGGTCATAGACCCCTTGCTCGGCATCAGCAGGTATTTCAAGGGTTCCTGTAGCTACTGTCTCAGAGATGTATTCCAGATTTGAAATCGGCCAAGATGTAGAACTTGTTTGTCCTATACCTGCCCACAACCCTGATTCGCTTGCAAACAGATAATCTGGGAAATTGGTTCCAATACCCGTTATGGTCACTTCTAAGGTTTCACCTGGAGCACCCGAATTGGCAACAATTGATTCAATAGATTGAGAAAATCCTGGTATCGCGAAGCACAATACCAGCAATAGCGTAGAGAGTCTTTTCATAGATAAGGTGTTTTATTCAATAGTTAGGAAAACAAATTAGGAAAAAGCCTACATATCAACCAATTCCAGCAAAAAGAAGGGGCAGTTTTCACTGCCCCTTTACCTCATTTTCTATTTAGTCTTCTGTACCGAAGCTTATTCAATGATGATGGTCTTCGTCACACGGTGTTGACCTTGCTGAAGAATCAACTTGTAAGTACCTGTTCCAAGCTGCGTACAATCCAACTCGAAGAGTGAGTCTGACACGTTCGCTTGCTGTGCCACAAGTCGACCTGAGGCATCGAAGAGGCTCATGTCGTATGTCCAGCCAGCATCCACTTGGATGTACAAGAAGTCTCGTGTCGGGTTCGGGTAAGTCAGAATCGTAATCTCTTCTTCTTCCACCGTAATGCTCGTCACATTCACTTCAGCAGACAATGTTGTACAACCGAATTCGTTCGTAACCTCTACGGTGTAGATTCCGTTTTCTGTGGCTGTGTATTCTTGTGATGTAGCACCGTCAATCATGTCTCCATTGAGGTACCACTGGTACGAATCTCCAGCTGAAGCTGTAAGAACAGGACCGGCTTCAGTGATTTCAGCTGTTGGAAGCGGGTTCACTGTTACTTGAACTTCGTCCGTATCAGAACAACCTTCATCAGAAGATACAGTCACCGTGTACGTCGTAGTTTCTTCCGGTGATACTGTTTGGTCAGCGCCATCTCCTAGGTCAGTCCAGTTGTACTGGTCACCACCAGTCGCCATCAAATCAGCTGATTCCCCTTCACAGATCTCTTGATCCATTCCAGCGTTAGCCTCAGGCAACTCATTGACAACAATCTCCACTTCATCTTCATCTGTACAACCTTCTTCAGAAATCGCTGTCACCGTGTACACCGTTGTTTCTTCAGGAGACACCGTTTGTGCCGCACCTTGTCCGAGGTCAAGCCAGTCGTACATAAATCCACCGGTGGCCATGAGATCTACAGACTCACCTTCACAAATCGTTTGGTCCATTCCTGCATCAGCCGTTGGTGATGGGTTCACAATGAAGTTATCTGATTGCGTCGCCTCACAAAGCGGATTTATTGCGATATGTTCAATCTCATATTCACCTGGATCAAGGTTTAGAGAGATCAAATCATCGACACCAACGCTTTCACCATCAATTAGCCAGCTATACTCTTCAACATAGTTTTGCTCGTTTAAGAAGTCAATCTCTTCTCCCGAACAAGCCTCTTCTGTTGACATTTCAAAAGTTGCCAAGCCATTGTTACAATCATAGATCGTAGTCCAAGTTGTGTTGGTAATGATTGGCGGGTTGTTATCGAAGAAGATGTAGGCTGTATTGTTGATCTCCGTTTCAGGCGCGAGGTCAGCATATGGTCTGATGATGTAAGACACCAAACCATGACTCTCAGGCTCACAACATGTGCTATCTGGGAGCATGATGTTTTCGAACACAAAGTCGATCTGACGGTTCTCTGGATTAATCTGAACCATCACCGAGTGTGAGTTAGCCATTAACTCGAAGGTTTCCAGATCTAGGTATTCCGAAATCGTATCCGAAATCGTTACGTTCGTTGCTGGTGCGTTACCGGTATTCTGGAAACGAACGAGGTATTCAAGTTCTGTTTCTGGAAGCACGTAATGTGGTTCTTCATATCCATTGGGGAACACCTGCTTATCATTCGGGTCATATGCACAAGTCATTTCCACCGTGAGTTCCTCAGCACCAACGGCTACTTGATCGCCATTATGGAAACCAACTGCCGTAGCATTTGAAGTGATGAACTCCCCAATGTAATCAACGCTTGGTGTCAAGAACGACACATCATAGAAGAACATTTGACCTGGTTGCAACCCTTCAAAGCTCATGTAAATGGTAAGGTCAACTACCGAATCAATCGGTGTTACCGCCTGATAATCTTGGAATAACGGGTTCATTTCCACTGCGATATACCCGTCAATGGTCACGTTACCTAGGTTACGGAAGCAAATGTTATGGTTCACCCAATCGTTACAAGGATATCCTACACCTGGAGGGTAGTAATCCACGCAGATCGCATACTGCGGCAATTCCTCACTTAGGCCGAAATTGTACATCGTGTTATTTCCACCGTTGCCTAAGAAAACATTCGCAGGGTTTGATGTTGACACGTATGGGTAAAGCTCCGTCGTAACGACTTCAATCGTATAATTACCGACAGGAATTCCAGCAAACTGGTACTCTCCTGCATCGTTCGTGATGGCAGTGATGTTACCTGGATTTAGAATCACTTCTTGGAATGGGAGTCCGTATTCACCTCCATTCACAAAGCCGTTTTCATTTTCGTCATACCAGACCATTCCGTTCAATGTGAAGGTACATGAACCATCATCGCACCCCGCGTCTGGGTCGTAGTTGTCTGCGTTAGAGTAAATACATCCTGGATAGGTACAAGCTGCCGGACAACCAGCATCTGCATCGTAATTACATGCATCGGGATCTCCGCAGCCAGGGAATACACACGAGCCATCATTACATCCCGCATTAGAATCATAGTTACACGCACTGAAACTAGTACATCCCGGATAGGTACACGAGCCATCCTCACATCCCGCATCAGGATCATAATTACAGCCATCAGGGTCTGTACAGCCAGGATATGTGCAGGAACCATCATTACAAGCAGCCTCACTGTCGTAGTTACACGCTTCAGGGTCATTACATCCTGGGTTTTCTGGACAAACCACAAAGAACCCATCATCTAGCACCATTCCTTGCCATGGGTTGTTTCCGCTCACATAAACATTGTAAGGTCCGCCGATAGCATCCATTGGAATAGATAGAGTACCGTTCAGCTCAGTTGCTGAAACCTGCTGAATGTCTTGAATTTCCCAAGCAGTTGAACTCGTTTGACCGATTCCGGCCCAAAGACCTGATTCATTTGCTGGAAAATCTGTGTCAATTCCGATAATGGTCACCTCCAGAGTTTCGCCTGGATCAGCCGCATTCGGAGTAATCGACTCAATGTCTTGAGAAAAGCCTTGCAGTGCGAAGCACAGCACGAACAAAAGCGTAGAAAGCCGTTTCATAGGTTAAGGTGTTTAGTTTCAATACTCAATAGAGCCTTCAAATTAGAAAAAAGCCTTGAAATCAGCCAATTCTGTATAAGAAGAAGCAGATAAAACCTCCTTTATCAAGGGCAAGCCTCTCCAAAAACTGAAAGAAAATCCAACAGATCAGTTATGGTCACCTCTCCATCACCATTCAAATCTGCAACGCACTCAGAAGTACAGTTGAGCTGGGAAAGGAATAACAACAGATCTGACGTATCTCTCGTTCCGTTGTCATCAAAATCTCCTAAACAAATAGGGTCTGACCAAACCTCAGCTTTACCGCTTTGATTGATGCCAATATCGCTTCCTCGAACACCGACTATGAACGTGCGTCCGTCTTGACTAATCTGTACATCACTGCCCATACTAACACCGGGGTTATCACCGACAAGGTCAAGTTCTGATTGCCACGCTGCCCCATCCCATTGCAACAATTGTAATCTTCCAGCCCCTTGTGCTGACGGTGAGTCATGGTTAATGGAAGCCACGGTCCATGTCGACCCATCAGCGTCAAGTGAGACATTATATCCCAACAATTCAGAGAAATCATCCCCTTCGATGGTAGCGCCTTTTTGGACCCAAGCGTCGCCATCCCAGCTGAAGACTTTTGCTTGACCGGCGTTGCTTTGTGAATTGAAATGGTTGGGTGCTCCAGCAGCAATCGTAGACCCATCGGCGCTGATGGCCACTCCTCTTCCAAAAGCATCGAAACTGTTTTCTCCGTTGATGTTACCTCCTACTTGACTCCAATCAGCTCCGTCAAAATCGTATACTCTTATCTGTCCGGCGTTCATTGCTCCCTGGTCCTCTCCGGTAATTCCCACTACAATCCGTGACCCGTCTGCAACCATATCGATAGACTCTCCCATTGCATCCGATGTGCTCTGCCCGATAAGGTCTGAACCCAACTGTGTCCAAACACCTCCAATCAGTTGATACGAACGAACTGTTCCCCGCAGAAAATACGCTCTGATGCTGCTCACCGATATGATCGAACCATCATCTGAGATGGCTACGTCGTACCCAAATCGTTCTTCTTCACCTGTTCCGTCTAAGGCTTGTCCAATCTGAATCCAGTCAGCCCCATCGTACTCAAAAACACGCGCCTGACCACTTTCAAAGAAGGGTCCTTCATGATAGGGTGCTCCAACAATGATACGGTCGCCATCGGCGTCTAATCTAACTGACCATCCGAACTGATCGAGTTCTGCAATACCATTCAGATCACTTCCTAATTGCGCCCATTCTTCAGCCTCCAGTCGAAACACACGGACATGCCCAGACTTGTTCCCATTTACATCATTCTCTGGAGCTGCCACCGCTACCGTAGAACCATCATCACTGATGCTGACGACCTGTCCAGCAAAATCAAATGCGGCAACTCCCAGAATATCTGATCCGAGCTGTTCCCACTGTGCAGCACAAGTGAGTGTCAAAAAACACACGAGGGTCGAGAAGATGAGTTTAGCGAAAGTCATGGTTAGGTATTGTACCCTAAAAATACACAAAAAGCGCTGTAAACAAGGTGTTTATATCGACTGAACTCGCTTTTTACTCGATAAAGTGCTGGACTCTGAATGGTAAAATTGACCATTGATTTTGGTCTGTTTTCCTTCGATCTGAAAAGCAGCCCCGTCAGGTATCTAACGGAGGGCAACAAAAATAGCTCTTTTTTGGATGGTCATTTGTTCTTTTCCTTGCCATACATCCAGTTCTGAAAGGGCTAATAGTCCCTGAAAGATCAACTAGTTCGTTGTATTATTTAAGTAATAACATGAGAATTTATGGGTTTTCATCACCTCCCATTACAGAGGTATTCAAAGTCCTTTTGGACCCCATCATGGACACCCTATTCTCCCAAATGAATCAATATGAAGACTAGAATTAGAAAAAAGTCCGGGAAGCAATACTTATATGCAGATATCAGCTTCTCAGGTTTCAGAGTCAAAAGCTCACTTGGTATTTCTGTACACTCAGGCAGGTTTAATCAAAAGACAGAACAAGTTGAGAACTGTTCTGATGATGTAGAGATTAACGAGCTAATAAACAGGTTTAAGATCGAGATTCAGAGGGCTCTTAGACAGCTTCAACTAGACAATGACATCTCAACTCATTCGGTTAAACGTGAAGTAGAACTGATAAAATCAAGACTCACCGATCCCAAGCATTCGGATGATGACAAGACTTACCTTCTTCCTTATGCACAAAGGCACATACTACGGTCAACTAACGTTAAGAAGCCAAATACTATAAAGCAGTACAGGACTTGCTACAAACACTTAACGGCATTTGAACGGACACTTAAAAAACGGATTTCATTCGATTGTGTGAACCATTAGTTCTATGACAAACTAATTGAATACTGTAATAATCAACTCAACTATTCTGCGAACTCTACAGGGCGAATTATCAAGTTCATTAAGCTACTAATGGGCTTGGCTCTAGAAGAAGGTTTGCACAGTAATATGATTTTTAAATCGAAGAGTTTTAAAAAACCTCATGAGACATCTGATTCGGTGTACTTGGGTGAAGATGAGATTCAGCGAATAACAGAGGTTAACCTGAATGAGAAACTAAATAATGTTAGGGACCTATTTCTGCTTGGCTGTCATACAGGGCTCAGATTTTCTGATTACGATAAGCTGAAGCCTCAGTATATGGTAAATGATGGGAACTTACTTAGACTAAGGACACAGAAAACAGGTGAAGAAATCATTATTCCACTTCATCCAAGAGCCAAGGCCATCATTGAAAAACATAATAAGAATGGTGGGATACAGCCTATTTCAAATCAGAAATTCAATGAATACGTTAAAGTCGTTTGTCAAAAAGCTGGGATAGACCAAATGACAACAATTTCTAGAACTATTGCGGGGCGAAAACAAGACTTTGTCAACCCGAAATATGAGCTCATTTCCTCACACACAGGACGACGCAGTTTTGCCACTAACGCATATCTGGCTGGCGTACCATCACTGGCGATTATGAGCATTACGGGACATCGCACTGAATCTAGCTTTCTTAAATATATCAAGGTGTCCAAGGAAGAACAGGCCAAAGTGATTTCAAACCATTCATTCTTTTCTCCTTAATAACCAGGTCATCTGTACTGGTTTAGTCACGATCCACCTTTACTACGGGGTAGTCGTCTCAACTTGGGAATATCGCTCATTAGTTGGCCTTCTTTCTTGAGCCGTTTAGGCATGAACCAACAGTCCTTTTTTGAATAGCGAAGTTGTCGTAAATTCCTGTCCAAGGATGATATTGTTGGTTCTACAGTGAGCTGTGTGTCCGACTTTGTTGCCCTGCCGTGGGTTCAGAAATCGCAGGTGTTTTTTGGGGTTTCTTGCTCAAGGGCAATTCGGAATAAGGATAATATTTATACTATTCTTTAATATTTAAATATTTAATAAGACCTCTAGAGTTTTGGCTCGTGAGGAATTAAAGGATTCATGATAAAACTCGTTTGCAAACACATATTCAAAGAGATTAAAAAAGAATAGCGTCTTGAGAAACACAAGATTGAACTAGAGTATCGAACAAATGGATGGGGCCTGAAAGATCGCACAGAGCATGACTATTGGGGGACACCATAGAACTAGATCCCAGATGGACTCAGAGATATATCAGGTCACGTTTTATGTATTCGGTTATTTCCCATCGCATCTTTTAAACAAAAACCGCCGGCAAGTTAAAAGTGACTGAGGAAGAGGTGCAAAAACTTTATAATTCTTTTCGGGTGAGGCAAGATAAATTCAACAGTTTTGAGCACAAAGATGAGTTTCGTGAATATGTCCATAAGCTTGCTGTTGATTCTTTGAAGACAGTCAGGAATGAACAGAAGAAATTTGATGAACAAAACTTAGTCTTCCGAATACTTTATAGCAACCCTACAATGAAGGCAAGGAGAAAGCAGATCTCTTCAATTCGAGATAGGGTCACTCACCTTAATGAAGTGATGACCCAGAATATGCAGAGATACAAGGAGCGCGAAATTTCAATCCAAGAATTTGATGACATACGTTGTGACGTTGACGAGCTACTTGAGTACTATTATGAAAAGATTCAAGAACTCAATAGTGAGTATGGAAAGGTAAGTGACTTGCCACAATATAAGCGAAGAAGACGTTTAATGATGAGTTTCAGAATCGATGACCTTGAACCTCATGAACGAATCTTCATTCCTCAATTTTTCTTCCGAAATAAAACCACCATAAATTTTCTTATTGAGGAGTACTGCCGTTGGTTTAATAATGTGAAGTTTAAAGAGGAAATCGAAGACCAACAAAGGGAAACAAAGAATCGAAAGAGAAGGGAAGATAGAGCAATGAAGACCTCTGATCAAGAGAAGAAGAGAAAGAAGAATCAACGCAAGCTCAAGAAGTACTTGGATTCACCACTTTCTTACGGGGAGATCTCCAGAATAACAGAAATACCAAAGACTACAGTAAGGAGATTGCTCATAGATATGAGGGGATAGTGTTCCAAACTTTGGTCTGCTTTTTCGCCTATATATGACAGATATTTTTATCGACATACTTCTGGACCGGTTCTAGGCTGAATACGACTCAGGTGATTGTCAACGTAATTAGGTTATGTCCTGATGTAATTGATTTGTGAATAACTCAGGATATAGGGCACGGCTGAAGCTCAAAAGATCCTCGGATTGCCTTATTTTTGAAGACTATAATTAGCACTCTGTAGTGGAGCATTTAGAGCACATAAAAGACACCCCTAATGCAACTAACCTCAAGGTTAAGTTATCGGGTAAGTACTATACACATCATTCAATCGCTAGTCATGGCATCCGAAATCTCATTGGGATCTTGAAAAATGAAGGGCGCTTTAAATCGAGATATACCGTATGTGATCCCTTTGCTGGTGATGGACGGCTGGTGTTTTGGTTCTTAGAAAAGTGGGCTGAATTTGGGTTGCCTGAAGTGACGTGGACTATCCATCTCTGGGATATAGAAAAGAGTGGGCTTGAAGGTGTTAGAGAAAAGCTGATGAAGCTGGACATAGATATTGATGAAATCAACATTGTTATCCAAGACGCCTTTAAACATAACGCAGAAGAGAGATATGGTTTTGATTTCATTTTGACGAATCCGCCATGGGAAATGATCAAACCCGACAGCCGTGAGCTAAAGTATTTAGGTGATCAGGAAAAGGCTGATTACATCTCCAGTTTGAAAGCATATGATAAGTATCTGGCAGAGAATTATCCTCTTTCTCAACCAAAAAGAAAATTTGCGGGTTGGGGAACAAACCTCTCAAGAGTAGGGGTAGAGTTGATTAGAAACCTAGTTTCGCCGAATGGTTTTACCATGGTTGTTTTGCCTACATCTTTTCTAGCAGATGATCAATCTCTATCACTCCGGAAGGAACTCTTTACCATCGATTCGATTCACACAATAGACTATTATCCTGCAGAGGCTAAGCTATTTGGTAAAGCCGATGTCGATTCAGCTGTACTTGTCTTCAGAAGAAATGGAGGCAAGTCTCAAAAAGTTCTTCTGTCAAAATTTGATCAAGAATTGAATCTAGAGCGCAAGGAGAGTGTTGATTTAAATCACAAAATAATTGTCAGCTCGGGCTATAATTTACCAATGAATATTAGCAACAGAACGCTTGATATTTTACAGAAGTTAGGTCAACACAATAAAGATTGGCAACAAATAGAAGAGGATATAAGTGAAGGGCTATGGGCAGGGAGAGAAATTGATGAAACAGGTATCAAGGCTTATCTTGTCCCAAACAATGGCCACCCCTTGTTTATAAAGGGACGAATGATTGACCGGTTCAGTATAAAAGAGGGAGATTTTCAATCATTTAACAAAAATGGTTGGACGGCACCCCATTCTGTGGTGAAAGAAAAAATCGTCTGGCGAGACGTTTCACGATCAAGTCAGAAAAGAAGAATGATAGCCACTATAGTTCCTCAAGGCTTTGTAGCAGGAAACTCTCTTGGAGTATGCTTTTACAAAGATGGTAGTTCAAACGAATTGAGAATACTACTTGCCATTCTCAATTCGTTGTGCTTCGAGTTTCAACTGAGAAATAACCTTGCAACGGGTCATATTTCCCTGTCTTCAATGAGAAAAACGAAGATACCTTCGAGGGTCAGATTCCATAACTTTGGTCATCTAGCTAAACTTGTAGGTAAGCAACTGGAAGGAGGAGATGTTGAGGCTAAGATAGACGCGTATGTAGCCAAAATAATTTACGGCTTAGATATCTCCGAATATAGTTTTATCGTAGATACATTCCAGAAATTATCAGTTGAGGAAAAGGAAACACTAATGAGAGAGCATCAATTACTGGAAGGTATAAATACAGATGGAACAAAGGTTGAAATTAAGATATATAACCACCTTTCATCTACCTTAAGTGAAATGGATTTGACGATTGTTAAATCAGTACCACCCGGAGGTAATTGGAAAGATATTCCAGAAGATGTTCCCTCAAAGCGAGTCCAGACTATTCGCGCTGGCTATAAGGCGGGAAAAGGTAGCCGATCTACATACTATGGCAGGTTGTTACCAAACATGCCCTCCTATACTATCAATACCTATTTGAATAGACCGGGTAATGGCTGTCATATTCATTACAATCAAGATAGAGTAATATCACAGCGCGAAGCCGCAAGGTTTCAATCTTTTCCCGATTCTTTCGAGTTTATTGGGTCACAGCAATCGATCAATACACAAATAGGAAATGCTGTTCCGCCATTGTTAGCTTATCAAGTAGCATTACAGATTTCGGAAGTGATAGGGACTAAGGGAGTTTACGTTGATTTGTTTTCTGGAGCAGGGGGTATGGGATTAGGTTTCAAATGGGCTGGATGGAAGCCTCTTTTTGCCAACGACATTGAAAAACGCTTTCTTGAGACATATGCAAGAAATGTTCATGATGACACAATTCTTGGTAGTATAACGGACCACCAGATATTCGATACCCTTGTCCAAAAAGCTTTTAAGTTCAAAGAAGAGAATAAAAGAAAGCCATTTTGGATTCTAGGCGGGCCTCCGTGTCAAGGTTTTTCAACTGCGGGCAAGAAAAGAACAATGGAGGATCCTCGAAATCTGCTTTTCCGAGATTATACTAAGTTCCTGACAATGGTACAACCAGATGGGTTCGTGTTTGAAAATGTATCTGGTCTTTTGAACATGGACAAAGGTAAGGTCTTCCAGGAAGTGAAGAAGGAATTCAAGAAGGTTATCAGTCATGTTGATGGGTTTGTTCTGCAATCAGAGCACTACGCAATACCTCAAAGGCGCAAGAGGGTTTTTTTAATAGGGCAACGTCAGTACCTTGGTGAAATCACACCCCCAGCAATAATTACAAAGCTAGATCCAACTAAAGATTTGTTTAATCGCTACAAGCAATGCATTTCTGCTTCAGATGCTCTGTCTGATTTGCCTAGCCTAATTCCAGGACAGAACGGTGATACTCTTGACTATGTCGGGCCTCCAGTCAATTCGTATCAAAGATTGATGAGAGGATTAATAACTGCAAAAGAATACATTCGCGAATTTGGATGAATTAATCATCAAGTTCAAATTGAGCACGGACATATCGATCTTCGTCCCATAGACTAGAAAGTGCTTCAGCGATTTTCCTCATTTCAGATCCCATTATGCCTATGGCCTCATGGAACAAAGAGGGAACCTCTTTAGGTATTTTCGCTATTATCTCCCTAGTATCGGCTTCGGAAATAACTCCTGCCTTGGAAAAGACAATGTGACATAGTCTTGAGTTCAATTCTTTCGTGTCTTCAGAGCTATTATCAAGAAGCTCAATGACTTTCTCCACAGCTTCATCCATTGAAGCCTCATCTATAATAAACAAGTGTCTATTCTCTTTCTCTCTGTATGAACGTAGAGCCTCAAATCCTATTCTGAATCTTCGAGCCTTTTGTTCAAGTGCATATTTATTGTCTCGGGGCTCTTTTTCAATTGAATCAAAGGTGGTTATGTAATTCTCAGCTCTCAAACCGGGGAATGACACCTTGAAATCCGCAAATTCTAGTTCCAGTAGTATAGTTAGTAGATAAATTTGTCGTTTCTCAAATAGCTTTGACAGCAATACCATCGCATTTCGCTGATTATCTCTCATAATCTTGGAAAGTCGAAGTGATGTCTCTTCGCTGTGAACTTTCTCTTGAAGTATTGCCCAAACATCTTTCGCATACCACGAAACAACTTGAACACCTCTATTTTGATCTTCAATTAAGTCTTTTACATCCTGAAGAGTCATTCTGTTATTTTTAGCAGAATTGGCTTCTTTGCTTAATAATCTGAATTTTGGTCGGTGACAAAAACCAAGCGATATTGGTCCTATGTGGTCAGCGGTGGGGGCTCCTTCTCCTCCATCCGCATTTTCTTCCTTCGACATTACACTCCTCACCAACCCCATTAGTCTGTCTGCGGCTATCCAGTCTCCCTCAGACCAGTATTCAAATACTCTTCGATCTGTGGAGTAGCTTTTTAAGTTGGCAGAAGATCTTCCTTTGTCAGCTTTAGATCGACAGCATCTATTAAAGGAGTGGAATCCATCAAATCTATCTGGGGCGTTGGACATAGCTCCTGGGCTGAGTAAAGAAGGTTCTCTAGGAACGTATTCATCTTCAACCCATAATAGCAGAGCCTCTATGTCTTTAAATTTAGGAGGGGTAATTGCAGAGGTTCTCAGGATAGCTGGGGCTTTGTCAATCAAATCTTCGCCATAAATGTCAAATGCTCTTTGAAGCAACTCATCAATTGGTTCAATAGGTGATACTTCAAAGTCATCATCAAAAATCCGCTTAAACCTTTTGATCATCATTGATTGAGGATAGACATAGGCAATTCGAAGAACTATCCCACATCTTTTACAAGGCTTTTCACCCGTAGGATGTATGGATTTGGCTGTCTTGCTTATCCATTTATCTGAGGAAGGGTCTATTCCTAATGACTTAGCTTTATTCGTCCACCAGTCTCTTCTTTTCTGATGAGTGTGTTGATATTTTCCCCCTGATCTATTTGAAGGAGCTTCCCATTGGATTTTTCCATCATCTTTTACGGCGTCTGGCATGCCTTCATAAACAGGGTGCGTGACAGTTGCTTTCATGTACTTTACGAAAGGCTCTGCCCAATTCTCACCTTTACTTCCATAATCCTCAGGGTCGTCACTGATATAGGAGAGTTCATCACTTTGGTTAGTGTACTTGTTTCTTTCTTCAGCCATCACTGTTGTCACATAATTGCGAGATTGATACCTCAAGTGCATTAGCGATTTTTTCAATGTTCAAGAGGGTAATATTCTTTTCTGCACGCTCTATCATTCCGATATAAGTTCGGTGTAAAGAAGCTCTATGTGCCAGTGCTTCCTGTGAAAGACCTTTCTGCTGTCTATAGAATTTGACCTGAATTCCGAAGTGAACAAGAATATTTGAGTTTTTTTCCACCGCTAATCTTAGTATGCACAAATCTATTGCTCGATTGGCTTCTGTGCCACATACTATAATTAGCACATTGTTGTTTGACTCAGATTCCGAACTAGATGCTGTATTAACTGTTCTAGCATCCCCTGTCCCATATCCTCAACCATCTTACCCCCTCCTTCCTTCTGCTAGGGGTTTTGTTCCAGCTCAGAGCAATCCACCTAGTACAAACATTAAAACAATAATTTTGGAAGAAGAGATTGTGTATGCTGAGATTGAAACTGTTTCAACTCGTATGAAAAATGACAAGGATATCGTGATTATCAGCGATGGGGCACTATTCCTAATATGTAGGGAGGTAATTGCCCGCAAATACAATGAACAATTCTATCCAATTGATCCAGAAGTAGAGAGAATGTATATGCTGTTCAGAAGAGGTAAAACAAGGGTTATATCTTACTCTCCTTATGCCTATGATCCGGAAGACTTCATTCAATTATGACAACGAACATGAAGGTAATTCAATTTCTTGCTGGACAACTTTTCGTCCCCCCGATACTAGTTGATCCCAAGCGATTTTCACCAGAAGAATATGTTAGATGAGAAAAGCCCACCAATACTGATGAGCTTTAATTGTAGCCCCGCCAGGAATCGAACCTGGATCTAAAGTTTAGGAAACTTCTATTCTATCCATTGAACTACGGGGCCGAGGATGGCAAATATAAGCATGAAAAAAGCCCCGCAAATGCGGGGCTTTCAGTATGATCGTAAACAATTTATTGCTTGATCAAACGAATCACCTCTTTATAGTCTCCGTTCGTTACCGTTACGAAGTGAATGCCGGCTGCGAAGTTCGATACATCGATGACCTCATTCAACTGCGTCTGGTCTTCTCCGTAGTTCTGGCTGAACAACAGACGACCTGATACGTCGCGGATTTCTACTTGAATCGTTGCTTCTGGGTTGAGCTCTGTCAACTTCAAGTTCGCATGTGAGATCACCGGGTTAGGAATCAACATCAATGCTACTGCCGTTTCCTGATCTGTCAACGAGTACATTGGTCCTTCGTAAAGACCTTCGTTGTCGTCTTCGTAGATACATGACCCATCGTCAAGTGTTGCCTCTGGGTTGTAGTTCAAGGCTGCTGGGTCAGTACATCCAATCACATCGATTGGATCGTCTCCACAATCGGTGTTGATTCCGAAGCTTACTGATTCGAAGTCTCCTTGATCTAGCGTTCCAAGTACCAATAGGTCTTCCTCTAATAGGATGCTGATGAACCCTCCGTTCCATCCGTCACCGAATGAATCGTACATGTTCAAGGTGTAACATTCACCTTCGTACAGACATGCCGTAGAAGTTGAAATCATGTCGTTTCCTTCTCCTTGACCAGAAGCGATGACATTGCCTTCGCTATCTGTGATGTCCCAGCTTACTTCTGCGCCCCACATTTCTGTAGTCAGCAGAATCAATGCTGTTTGTCCGTCACACTCTTCGAAGTAGATACAAGATCCATCATCGATAGTTGCCTCTGGGTTGTAGTTCAAGGCTGCTGGGTCAGTACAACCCATGATGTCCATTTCGTATTCACATGAACCGTCGTCTGCAGTGGCATCCGGGTTGTAGTTCAATGCGTTTGGATCTGTACATCCGTACACCTCTTCGTCTCCACAAGAACCGTCGAGTGAGAAGTTCACTGTTTGGGTCACCGCGTCATCATCAAGCGCGTCTGTGCTTACTTCGTAGCCGTCAGCCGTAATCCAGTAGTAGCCACCGTACCATCCGCCGTTTCCAGCAGTGTTTGTCATTTCAACGGTGTAACACATGCCGTACTCGAGACAGATGTCGTAGTACATAATGGCAACATCACCTAGATCACTAACAGAAATCACTTCGTTGCCATCGCTGTCAGTGATAGTTAATGCTACTTCACTTCCGTTTCCGAAAGTACATACGTACAGTGTCGCCAGTGTTCCTTCCCCGCAATCAACAGGGTAAACACAAGAACCGTCGTCGTCTGTAGCCCATGGGTTGTAGTTCTCAGCATCTGGATCAGTACATCCGTACACTGGGTACTCGCATGAACCATCGTCAATCAATGCATTGTCATCGAAGTTCAACGCGTCTGGATCAGTACATCCGAAGATGTCGTCAGCATCTGAACACTCATCGTCGTTCACGCCGAAGGCGAAGGAACCAATGTCCCCTGTATCCAATGCCCCTTCCGCGATAGCGACACCATCGATAGAAAGAACCACAGAACCACCATTCCATCCATCGCCGAAGGAATCAATCATGACGAAGGTGTAGCAGCCGTCTTCTAGACACGCGTACTCAGTGTAATCACTATTATTCTCGTAACCACCTTCGCTTGAATAGTGAAGGTTTCCTTCAGCGTCGTAAATCTCGAAGCTCACCTCATTGGCCCATGATCCTGTCATCAAGTCAATGCTCACTTCGTTCGCGTCACATGGCTCAGGGTATTCACATGAACCGTCGTCCATGGTAGCATCTGGATTGTAGTTTGATGCTTCTTCATCAGTACAGCCGTAAACGATTTCATCGTCACAAGATCCATCGATAGAGAAGTTTGTCAACTCAACGGTCATGTCATCATCCAATTCGTTGATGCTCACCTGCTCGTTTCCTACGTTAATCCAGTAGTAGCCTCCGTACCAACCGGTATTTCCAGCTGAGTTAGACATTTCCACCGTGTAGCATTCACCAGCTTCCAGACAGATCTCGTAGTACGCAATCGCACCACTATTCAGATCGTTCACGGCGATAACTTCATTTCCTTCACTGTCTGTGATGGTCAATGAAACTTCTTCCCCGTTTCCGAAGGTGCAAACGTAGAGGTTAGCCAAAGTTGCATCACCACAGTCTACTGGGTACACACACGAACCATCGTCTGTATTTGCCCAAGGGTTGTAGTTGTTGGCCGCTTCATCCGTACATCCATAGATTGGGTATTCACATGAACCGTCGTCGATGGTGGCGTCATCATCAAAGTTCAGAGCGTCTGGATCAGTACATCCAAACGGGTCTGCACATTCCTCTGTGTTCACCCCGAATACCATTCCTCCGAACTCACCTGTTTCGAATGTGAATGGTTCAAGCGCCACTCCGCCGACAGTCAATTCCGCGATAGCGCCATTCCAGCCATCACCGAAAGAATCGTATCCATTGAAAGTGTAACAGCCGTCTTCCAGGCATGCTACTTCTAAGTAATTTGAATCAGAGGAATATCCCCCTCCATCAGCTACAACGTTTCCATCTGCATCTGCAATGCTCCATGAAACTTCTGAGCCGAAGTACCCTGTCGTGAGGTTAACAACAACGATGGTTGCTTCACAGTCTTCATAGTACTCACAAGAGCCATCGTCATCTGTAGCCTCTTCATTATAGTTGTAGGCCTCAGGATCAGTACATCCAGGGGTTGGACAATCACCGTCAACGGTGAAATAAACTGTTTCTTCAGATAGGTTGTCTGCAAGATCGTCGCTACTGATTTGATCACCACCTGCATTGATCCAGTAGTATCCTCCAGACCATCCTGTCTCACCCGCGGCATTGATCATGTTCACTGTGTAACACTCATTCGGGTCAATACACAGTTCGTAGTATTCAATAGCACCATTTCCTAGTCCAGAAACGTAAATAAGCTCGTTTCCTTCGCTATCTGTGATCTGCATTTCTACGTTTTCACCGTTAGAGAAGGTGCAAACGTAAAGGTTGGCTACAATGCCTTCCTCACATGTAAATGGGTATTCGCATGAACCATCGTCTACGTTGGCCCACGGCTGATAGTTCAAGGCTTCGGGATCTGTACATCCTTCTATTTCGGTGATACAGTCTTCGCTATTAATTCCGACTGCATACACGCCATATTCACCTTCTTCAAGGGTGAATTCTGCCATGTAATCTCCATACGAGATCGTAACAGAACCTCCGTTCCATCCGTCTCCAAAAGAATCTGTGAGAACCAGTTCGTAGCACCCATCAGCAGCACAAAGCACAATGGCTTCGTCGTTGAAGATACCACCTAGTCCGTCAGACAGGTCAAAAATCACATCGCCTTCTTCATTGACAATGCTTAGACCAATTTCTCCTGGGAATGTTCCTGGGTCAATATTGACGAGAATCTCAGTGCCATCACAATCAATCTGAGCAAAGGCGCCAGACGCTGACAACAGGATTCCCATCAACAGGGTAAAAAGCTTCTTCATAGTGGTGTTGGTTTCGATTGAGTTCCAGAAGGTAAGCAGATTTTTCTACTTCAAAACCACACCGATCTGCAATTATTGCAATCCAGTTTAACGCTGGAGTCCGTCTGCTACTTGACGAAGCTTGTTCACTTTGAGCTTTTGCGCTTCTACAGCCTTCTTTTTCGTCTCTTGCGCCTTGGCATTCGACTCTTGATCACGCTGCAATTGTTGGATTTCACTTTTCAGATTTTCAATCTCAGCCTTGAGATCTTCGATCTCCTGCGTCTTCTTGGTAATGTCGTTTTCAGCATCGCTGATATTACCTGTATTCTTCTCAATTGAAGACGCTAGCTTTTCTCCTTCTTTGACTGATTTGTCGTACTCCTTTTCCGCCTTGTCTAGGGTCTTTTGTTGATCATCAATCACATCAGCATACGCGTCTTGATAGAAGCTTTGTGCGAATGTTTGCATCAAACGATCAAGGTTTGACGATGCCGTTGGGTGGTCGCTGCCGTTGAGTGAGCTTCCTCCAAGATCAACAATGACTTGAGCGCGTGACCCGTTCGATTCTTCTTCTACTGATACCGCAACAACCACAGTTTCAGCAATGATGTCAGACATCACTACGCCTTCTGCAGCCTGCATTCCTTTTAATTTCGAGAACGAGATTTTGTACTTGTCTTCAAAGAACTTCACTAAGGCCTTCTCCACCTCTCCTTTATCTGCATGAATGAGCATGGTATGTGCGTCGTACGACTTCTTTTGCCACTTCATTTGACGTTGTTCCACCTTCATTTCAGGGCGGTTCAACATGGCTTCTAGGGTTTTATCATTTTGCGCTTGCGCGGAAAAGAGGAATCCGAGTGCAAAAAGGATGAGGGTCAGCTTTTTCATGGTTATCATTTTGGTTTATGACGGCGTAGCAAGGTGTGCGTCACTATAAATGACGTGATTTCTTTTGAGGTATGGTTGGTTTCGCTAGCGCGGAATGGGTTACTATTCTGGACAAGGCATTCCAAGTGCGCTTAAGAAGCTTAAGAGATCGGCTGAAGTCACGGCGTCATTTCCATCCATATCGCCTGCACATTGGAAAGTGCATCCATAATCTCCTAGGAATATCAGCAGGTCACTGACTCCCACAACTCCGTCGAAATTAAAATCTCCTGGACATACAGGGTTCCCGAAGACGCAGCTTCCGTCATTAACTTGAGCTGTAGGGTCATAATTGTACGCAGATAGAATGGTACATCCTGAAATACACTCCCCCGCTCCGGTGCTGAAAACGATGGGTTCATCTGATGGAGTTGCTCCTCCGGAAAGAATCTCTATTCCATTTTCGTCAATGATCGTCCAGCTTATCTCGTTGTCAAACGTTCCTCCACCGATGGTCATCCTATAACAATCATCATCCAAGCAGAATAAGTCAAAACCACTTTCTGGTCCTAAATAAAAGTCGTCATCCACACTAGAGTCAGCCGAATCTAGAGAACCACTAGCTATTATAACATCGTCAAATGTGGAAATCTCATAGGTAGCACCATTCCATCCGTCTCCGAATGAGTCATACATATTGATGATCAAAGGTATACCCTCTCCTGTTTCGCACGACTGAGAGTAATAGTCGCAAGTTCCATCTTCAATATTCGCATTCACGTCATAGTTGTATGCTGCTGGATTCGTGCATCCAAGGCTGACGGTCTCGCAGGAAAGAAAAATATCAAAAAGGCCCCAATCTATTGTGTTCGGATTCCCATCCGACTCTTCATATGAAACGTATATGTAGTATATCGTTCCAATTTCAGCAATGAAGGAAACGAAAGCATCGTCTTGATCAAAAAAACCACACCCGTCGAAGCTGTCGCTATTCGTCGCATACAGCGTAGGGTCATACGCGTTTACCGCACACTCAAATGGCCCGTCGCAATTTGGTGCTTGCCAAACGGTCAGTTTGGTATCTATGAGGCTTCCACAAGTGGACACATTGACCAATTCCCCACCTCCTTGAAAGGCATACCAGACCCCTTCATCGGGGTTGGGGTCGCAATCTGTACCCATTGGCGTATCATCGGAAGAAGCATGATTATTTGATCCTGCTACAGCAGAGCCACATTCCAACCAATGCGCATCAGCACACAAATCGTTAGGGACGAATATGATTCGGCAACTTCCATCGTCCACGGTGGCATTTGGGTCGTAGTTTGTTGCGTCGGGGTTTGTGCAGCCCAAGTATTCACCTTCTATGGAGATTTCAAATTCTCCACAATTCTCAGGATCGGTGGTAAACACTCCCATGTAATAGACCATATTATCCTCGATAGTCAAAAAATCGTCCAAATCTCCTGCACAAGTATTTAGGACAAGACATCCGGCAACATCATCTAACTCATTGCAATTACCCGCATAAAGCACCAGGCCAATCTCTGAGCTGTTCACGTTATCCAAGGAAAAAGGATGAGAGTCAAATTCTCCTGAATTGAAGGCAAAGAAGACATCGTACGCCGTTTCCCCATTAGCCGCAAAATTTGGCACGTTCGATGGAGTTGCATTGCAAATGGAAAACTGTGTTGGAGCTGCCCCTATAGTGAGCGGCATAGCTGGACATGGTTCGTCGTTTGATGGCGGATACACACACGACCCATCATCCTCCGTAGCCAACGGGTCATAATTATTGGCTAGAGGGTCAGTGCACCCCGGATAAGCCCAAATCAGGCTGGGAATAGCACACAATAACACGAAAAAGGCAGCACGAATTTTCATAGTTCAAAAAGGCAACTGTTCGTAGTCAGTTACTGTTTCACCAGTCTAAACACCTGTCTTGATTCTCCGTTAAATACATAGACAAAGTGAATGCCTGCGGCAAGCATAGAGACATCAATCGTTTCATTCAGGCTGGTCTGTTCGTTCGCGAACTCTTGCTGGTAAACCAGTCTGCCTGAGATGTCACGAAGCTCCATCACCGTGGTGAATTCAGGGTTCAGTTGTTCCAGTTTAATGTTAGCATGGGAAATTACAGGATTGGGGAGAATCATGCCGTAAACCACGATCTCTTCCCCGGTCAAAGCCGCTGGTGGTAGTCCACCAACCTCATCTGGGTTGTATTCGCAGCTTCCATCGTCAATAGAAGCCTCTATGTTCCAATTGACAGCCACTGGATCTGTACATCCTACCACTTCAATTACATTCTCTACTCCACAGTCACCTTCAAGGTCGACGTTAATTTCAAGTGAGGATCCGTAAATCAATGTGGTTAATGTTGTGGTGACCCCATCAATGAGAATCGTGATATACCCGTCATCCCAACCGTCACTTCCAGCGTCGTTCATGATGAGCGCGTAACATCCAGCAGGAAGACAGTGATACTGCTCCGCCATTGAGTAATCCTCGTAGTTAGCTCCCGTTGCTACGATTTCATCGTCTTCGTTGACCAATTCCCAATCGATTTCATCAGCATCAGAATGACTGGCAAAGGTGATTTGAATGGCTAGGTCTTCGCACTCTTCCGAGTAGAAACAAGAACCGTCATCGTATTCCGCGCTAGCGTCATAATTGTCAGCTTCTGGGTCAGTGCAACCAAACGCACAAGGGATATCACCGACACTAAAGAAGACTTGGTCTTCGATGGACACAGCACCTCCAATCATTTCTCCTTCGTTGATCCCAGTGAGGGTCCAACCGATTTCTTCGTCAAAGTCTCCACCACCTACGGTGAGGTAGTAGCAGCCATCAAGGATGCAAAGGAAATCGATGCCTTCAGAAGTACCGTTCCCAACAAATGGATCATCAATGCTTCCAGTAGCGATCAATTCGTCTGCCATTGTGTAAACCTCGTAGACTGCTCCGTTCCAGCCATCTCCGAAGTCATCTGTCATTAACAGATAGACACAATTTTCATAACAGCATAAACCATTGTCAATGGTTGCTTCATCGTCATAATTACATGCCGTGGCATCCATACATCCTTCACATGTGAGGTATTCGCACGAGCCGTCATCTTGAGTTGCTTCAGGGTCGTAATTGCAGGCTACAGGGTCAGTACACCCGCAGTTTCCAGCACCTATCTGGAAGGTCGTTTCACCGCTGGTACCGCTGATTACTTCAACGTCTTCAATTGACAAGAACCACGAAATCTCGCCATCAAAACTTCCTCCTCCAACAGTAATCGTATAACAGCCATCTTGTAAACAGAGCAGATCAAAACCTTCGTCTGCACCAAGAAACATATCCTCATCGATGGTGTATAATGCATCATCGAGACTACCAGAAGCCACCTCCTCGCCTCCAAAGAGGGATATCGTGTAGGTTCCTCCGTTCCATCCATCATTGAAATCGTCGTCCATAAACAACATTAGGGCTGTGCCTTCACCTCCCTCACATGTTTCGGAGAAAAAGTCACATGAATTGTCATCAACGGTCGCCTCAGGGTTGTAGTTGTAAGCCACTTCGTTGGTACAGCCGTAAATGAATTCTTGGCATGTTACTTCCAGTGTAAACAATCCCCAATCAGGTGTCATTGGGTTACCGTCAACGTCTTGATGCTCCACGTAGATATAGTAGGTTGAATCTACTTCGGCAAAGAAACTGATCCAAGCATCATCTTGATCGAAGAACCCACACGGAATGAGCGCTTCTTCACTGACGGCATAAGAAGGGTCTCCTTGCCCACCTTCGACGGCCGGCACGCAATCGTACGGACCTTCACAGCTCGGTGATTGCCAAACAGAAATCTTCGTGTCAATCACTGAACCACATGTTGATAACTCCACCAGTTCTCCACTTCCAGAGAACTGGTACCATACACCTGGTCCTGGGTTGCTATTACAATCAAGTCCAATAGGCACTCCGGTATCCGTAGTATTCCCAGTAGAGCCCTCCACTGTTGATCCACAGGTCAACATTACCGCACCTGCACAGCTATCGTTTTCTGGAATGAAGTTTTCGTAGCTACAGCTTCCATCATCTTCAATGGCGTCTGGATCATAGTTGTCGGCTAAGGGGTCAGTACAACCATAATAAAGCCCCATAATGGTGAGGTTATAAGTACCACATCCTTCGGGGTCGGTTGTGAAAACACCCACTGTGAAGGTGGTGTTTGGTGGTATTTCCATGAAGGTCCCCATATTTCCTGCACACGTTCCGGTAACGAGACAACCGGATATTTGAGTCAGGTTTCCGCACTCTCCTTGATAGATCGCCAACCCAATTTGAGTAGAACCTGTATTCGAAACGTCGAAGAAAATGTCTTCAAAGTCGGCTGAGTTGAAGGTATAAAACACGTCATAAGCTGTTCCCGAACCCGCCGCAAAATTGGGGGCGGACGATGGGTTGGCACAACAAATAGAGGCTGAAACAGTCTGTCCGCCCATAGGATGGACTTCAGCATTCACACATTCGTCATTCTCAGGCACATCACCACAATCAACGCAATTCAATTCAAGCATAAAATCGAGTCCTACACCAGCCCCGAATTCAGATACGAGGATATAGAACACTTCTTCAGCTTCCACAGTGAATGCAAGAGAAGACAAGTAAGACCCTTGGCATCCGTCGTCATTTCCAGCAACACATTCTAACACCGAACAATCAGGAGCTGCTTTGAAGACATGAAGCTTCGTATCTCCACCAACAGATAAACAGGTATTGACGATCACTTGATGGTAGTCATCCGCAGTGTAGACATACCACACCCCAGGGCTGGTGATCTCTGTTCCGGTGCATTCTGATCCGATCAGATCTCCTTCTCCCGTAGAGTTCACGGTTAGACCTTCAATCAGTTGACCACAGGTAATCGGAATCGCGTCACAAACGTCATCGTTTGATGGAGGGTACACGCAGGAACCATCGTCTTCTACCACATCAGGATTGTAGTTCGCAGCCGCAGGGTCAGTGCAACCCGTCAGCACATTCCCGTCACAATCAAAACCTACTTCCGGGAATACACACGAGCCATCGTCTACCTCCACAAGTGGGTCATAATTACATGCCGTTGGGTCTGAACATCCATCCACAGCGCCATAACTGCAAGAGCCGTCATCTTCAATGGCATTCGGATCATAATTATCTGCTGCTGGGTCAGTACAACCAGTGAAAGGATTCCCTTCACAATCATACCCTTCTTCAGGGTAGACGCAACTTCCATCATCTTCATTTACAAAGGGGTCATAATTACAACCATCCGGGTCCGTACACCCGCCGATAAGATCGTATTCGCAACTCCCATCGTCAATGGTGGCATTGGGGTCAAAGTTGATGGCTACCGGGTCTGTACATCCCAACGTTCCTTCATATACACATGAACCATCCGTGTAATTTGCTTCAGGATTGTAATTAATAGCTTGGTCATCAATACAACCAAACACGGCATTCTGGTCTACTGCAAAAGTGAGCCCTTCAAACTCTGCGTCTTGGTCTTGATCTCCATTCAAAAACACCTGGATATTCAGTACCCCTGAGAGTATTCCGTCTGTGGTGAATTGACCAACTAATACTTTTAAGTCTTCA
The DNA here is from genome assembly GCF_030845195.1 of Sanyastnella coralliicola. Classification (GTDB taxonomy): domain Bacteria; phylum Bacteroidota; class Bacteroidia; order Flavobacteriales_D; family Sanyastnellaceae; genus Sanyastnella; species Sanyastnella coralliicola. Next base: position 3,714,626 of record NZ_CP132543.1, on the reverse strand, counting down.
CCTGCATAGGCATTAGGGGCTTGCTCAAGCGTGCCGAAGGTGGTGAACCACAGTCCTCCTACTTCGCCATCAATCATGATGTTTTCTCCCGCCTCGAATGGAGCGATAAAAGGATTCGAACCATCTTCATTCGCATAAATCGCATTACCAGGAGCGGTCGAGCTATCTTTTCCAATCGTCACCCAACTATCGTACTCGAGTTCCGGAAAAACAGCGAAGAAGGCTTCATTCACATTTGAGCCTAGGTGACTTCCCACATCACTCTGAAAGAACGACGTCGTAGTATTGACTTCGAGTTCAATGTCATCATAGCCAAACAGGGCGCTGACAAAGTCATCAGCGTCAACAAAATTGGCGTACACACGATAGGTCGTGAATCCGGTAAGATCCGTTGTACCTACCATGCCTTCATGCACGGTAACCGTTTCAACAGAAATTTCAGTGACTTGAGCATTTGTTGCCCACACGAGCATGCACCCAAGAATCGAGAGTAGAAGGTTTTTCACTGTGTTGGTCTTAGTTAACTACTGAAAATTAACGATTTATTCGCTAGCGCGGAAAAAAGAACGGTTTCAACGCTCATAAAGTCGAGACCAACACTTATCAACTCAGCTTCGAAGGCAGTGATTCAGCCCGTACATTTGTGCCATGCTTGAGCAGGAATCTCCGTTGTTTCATGGCTTGGAAAGATCACAATCCTTGATCACCCAAGGCTTACCAGCTTTAGGTGTGGCTTCATTGCGCAAGGAGCTCTCGTACATTACGGCTGAGCTGGTGAGTGAGAGTAAGGTGCGCTTCCCGAATGTCTTCGCCCGCATCGAATTCTTGTGCCGCCGTTTCCATCTGCCCAACAAGGTGAGGCAACAATTACATCAACTCCGCAGGTCTCGTCCTGACGATGAAAACGAAACCGAAGAGCAGTTCAAGATCTTTGCTTCGGCGTTAGCCTACTTGATTCAAGCAGCCACGCAAAGCGCTCCCCCGGCCACCTTAGCGCTGACTGACATTCCTGAAATCACCTTTGTAGTTCCTGAAGGACAACACATTCCAAAACTCAGAGCTCAGGTGGTGAGCATTGAAAACGAAGTGCTCACAGTGATCGCTGAGGATGAAGCATTCGGTTCATTTTCGCTAGCGCGGGAAGATCACCCGCAATACGAACGCACCTGGGAGCAGGTCAACGAAGACCATCTCTTATCATTGGTAGATGTTCGACTTGATGACGGAAAAGCCGTGGCACGACTGATCGTGTTGATGCCTGATTATTTGGTCGACGTGTCATCGCTAGCAGAGTGCTTTCAACGTTTGGCTTTCAAGAATATAGGTGCACCCGCGCTGTACTTCATCAACCGATTCAGCCAGCGCCAAACAAGCGAACCACTTTTCTTAGGAAACCTCATCAACAGTCTGCTCGATAAGATCTTGCACGATCAAGACAATCGTGAGTTCAAAGACTTCTTTCGTGAGTCTTTTGGCGACTTCCCCTTGGAATATATCACCTTGTTCCAAACCGACGAGGCCCTGCTTTCCTTCATGCGCTCCAGAGCGTTTCCGCAATACGCCAACCTCAAAAGAGTGGTCAGCGACGACCTTTCACGGTTGACGCCTCCTGTGGTTCCGTCGAAGGCAATGCTGGAACCAAGCTTTATGTCCCCTGACTTGGGGCTTCAAGGACGACTCGACCTGCTTTATCTCCGAAGCAACAAAGCGGTGATCATTGAATTGAAATCGGGGAAGGTGCCTTGGCCTCCAGAAGACCTCGATGCTGTGGGCGAAAACCACAGTGCACAGGCACGCCTTTACCGCATGATCCTTCAAGAGGTGTTGGGTGTGAGGCCCGATTCGTCGCAAGTGTATGTCCTCTACTCCTCTGCCATGCACTCGGGCAGCAACCTGAGATTCGTTGCTCGCTACGCTGAATTTGAACAGCAAATGATGGATGTTCGAAACGAGATTGTGGCTTACGAGCATCAACTCGCTAGCGCGGAATCAGCAGATGAAATCATTGATGTCATGCTGGAATGGAACTATGCTAGTTGCAACATTCCAGAAAACGCTCGAATTCCAGGGTTTTTCATTGGGAAATTCAAATTGTTCGAGCAAGCGATCCACACCTTGTCAACAGGGGTGGTCAAGGATTACTTCGCTGCGTACTTAAGCTTCATTGTGAAGGAACAATGGACCGCCAGATTAGGTGATGGACAACATAGAAAAGGACATTCTGCCCTGTGGAACCGAGAAGACACAACTGAGAATGACAACACTGGAGTCGTCGCCCCGCTTGAGATTGTGAGCAATCACCTGTCATCACAAAACCCAACCTTGACACTTAATGGTGACAAGGTCAACTTAAAAGACTCTGATTTTAGAAAAGGAGATATTATTGTGCTCTATCCTTATGCGAATTCTAACTCAAAAGCTACCGATCAACAGGTCATTAAAGGTTATATCGCAGAAGAATTCACTGCTGGTGGAGATATTACACTCGGGTTCAGATATCCACAGCAATGTCATGACTATTTCGAGCAATTCTCCTACTGGGCGATCGAGCATGATTACATGGACCACACCTTCCAGGTGATGCAACGCGAGTTGTTCTCCTTTTGCACTGAACCAAGTTCACTGCGCCAATTGATTCTTGAACAAGAAGAACCTGCTTCAAAGGCCGCAGAGGGAGAAATCGAACTACTGCCTCATGAAATGGCAGTCGACTCAAGTGTGCAAGAACTGCGTAGTCAATTGACCAAGGCCATTCATGCCCAAGACTACTTTCTACTCATTGGCCCTCCAGGAACAGGAAAGACTTCGCTCTTCTTGAGAAACTTGGTCCACAATGCGCTCGTGCGTGGTGAACGTCTGCTTTTGCTGGCCTACACCAATCGCGCCGTTGATGAGCTTTCTCAGGCTGTACTTGACCTTTGCGATGACGGCTCATTTATGCGTGTGGGTAGTGGCATCGGTTGTGCACCGCAATTTGAACCTTACCTGATGCACCGCATCGCAGGGGAATCACGAAACAGAAAAGAGCTCACGCAACGAGTGCTTGAGAAGCGTGTGATTGTCTCTACCGTTTCGTCTATGTTGAACCGGCCGCAGATCTTTCAACTACTGAAGTTTGACCGAATCATTGTCGATGAAGCCGCTCAAGTCCTGGAGCCGATGTTGATCAATTTGCTTCGCCGTGCACCAAAGTTTGTTCTGATAGGTGATCATAAGCAGCTCCCTGCTGTGGTCACGCAGAAGGGCGATACCAAAGCCATGCTCACAGAAGAATTAGAGCAAATTGGAATGACTGATCTCCGAAACTCACTGTTCGAACGATTACTAATTCAAGCTCAGACCAAGGGGTGGGATCATGCTTGGGGTCAGCTCAATTTTCAAGGAAGAATGCATCCGAGCTTAATGGAATTTCCAAACGCAAGGTGGTATGGTCAGCGATTGCGCATTGCTCAAAGAAGTCATCAGCTTGAACCTGATCGCTTGAGCTTGTCTACCCCTCTTGACCATCGTCTGCTATTTGTCGATACGCGTTCTGATGCCCTTTCAGATAGTAAGCACAACCCACTCGAAGTGCACACCATCAGCCACCTTGTTGAGGAGCTGATTAAACAAGATGTACCCGCGGCTCAAATTGGAGTGATTGCGCCCTACCGAGCACAAGTGGTGGCGATTAAAAGTCAACTGAATCTGCTCTCTTACGACACCTCGAAAGTTGTTGTCGATACGGTAGAACGATTCCAAGGCGGACAGAAAGATCACATCCTCTACGGCACCACGATCTCAAATTGGACGCAACTTCGCTTCCTGGCATCGCACCGAAATGAAGACGAAGATCAGGTAGTAGATCGCAAGCTCAATGTAGCCTTCACAAGAGCCCGTAAACAGTTCATACTCATCGGAAATGAAGAGCTTCTGAAGGAAGATGAAGAGTACCAAGCATTGATAGAATACATCCGTTCTTCAGGGAAGGTCGTGTCCACTTCCGCGCTAGCGATAAAAGAAGACACGATCAGCACGCCCTTTTAGCCATTGAAATTTGCTAATTTCGCATCCGAAATCGCGCCTATAGCTCAGTTGGTTAGAGCGCCGGACTCATAATCCGTAGGTCCCAGGTTCAAGCCCTGGTGGGCGCACCAAGACCCCGTTCATTCGGGGTTTTTTTATACCATCGTGTCAACCAACTCAAAGTCAAGTTGACGCTTCAACAAGTCAGCACCCACCACGGTAATCGTCACCTCATCACCGAAATGATATTCCTGACCGGTGCGCTTGCCGATGTACGCATGATGCTCTTCATCGTAGATGTAGAAGTCGTCTTTCATGCTGTCTTTAGCCACCATTCCCTCGCACTTGGTCTCGTGAACTTCAACGTACAGACCCCATGATGTCACACCAGAAACGATGCCTTTGAAGGTCTGCCCAATACGCGCCAACATGAACTCTACTTGCTTGTATTTGATCGAAGCGCGTTCTGCATCTGCGGCTTTCTTTTCTTGCTCAGAACTGTGACGGCACTTCATGTCGTAATCATCAGCATTCACGCTTTCGCCACCATCCAAGTAGTGCTGCAACAGGCGGTGAACCATGACGTCAGGGTATCGACGAATAGGAGAAGTAAAGTGAGAGTAGAAGTCGAATGACAAACCGTAGTGGCCAATGTTGTTTGTGCTGTATTCGGCCTTGGCCATCGAACGAATGGCCATGGTCTTGATCACATCCTCTTCGGCTGAATCTTTGACTTGCGCGAGCAGGTCTTTAATCACATGTTCAGCGTTATCACGACTTGGCTTTGGCATGCGGTATCCAAAACGACTCACAAAGTCACGAAGATTGCGCAGCTTATCCACATCAGGTAAATCGTGGATACGGTAAACAAAGGTTGGAGCGTTTTTCGCCTTCGACTTTCCAATGCGTTCAGCCACCTTTACATTGGCCAAAAGCATGAAATCTTCAATGAGCTTGTTGGCGTCTTTCATCACCTTCACGTATACACCCACAGGCTTTCCGTTCTCACCCAATTCGAATTTGATTTCCTCTGTGTTGAAATCGATACCCCCGCGTTTAAAGCGTTCGCCGCGAAGAATCTTAGCCAAGCGGTCCAACGTCAGAATAGCATCGTTGTGGTCTCCTTTTCCTGTTTCAATGACTTCTTGTGCCTCTTCATAAGTGAATCGACGATCACTGTGAATCACCGTGCGACCAAACCACTGGTTTTTGATCTCCGCTTTATCGGTCATTTCGAAGACAGCCGAAAAACACAGCTTGTCTTCATTCGGGCGAAGAGAACAAAGCTCGTTACTCAAGACCTCTGGAAGCATGGGCACAGTGCGGTCAACCAAGTACACCGAAGTGGCGCGATTAAAGGCTTCCTCTTCCAGCAAAGTACCTGGGCGCATGTAGTGCGTTACGTCGGCGATGTGAACCCCAACTTCCCAATTACCATTCTCGAGTTGTTGTAGCGAAAGTGCGTCATCAAAGTCTTTCGCGTCATGTGGGTCGATGGTGAAGGTCAAGACATCTCGCATATCGCGTCGTTTCTTGACTTCTTTTTCTGTGATCTCCTTAGGAATTTGATCTGCTTCGTGCACCACCTCTTCAGGGAAGTGGTAAGGCAGGCCATACTCCACCATGATCGCGTGCATTTCTACATCGTTATCTCCAGGAGCTCCTAATACCTCGTATACTTTTCCGATGGGATTGTCATCACCTGACTCCCAGCTCATCATTTCCACGATGATCTTATCACCGTCTTTGGCGTTGGCGTGATAGTTTGGTGGAAGGAAAAAGTCAACGTGAATTTTTGGATCAGTTGGCAGGCCAAAAGCGAAGTTCTTCTCTTTCTGGAAAACACATACATAGAGGTCTCTTGCCCGTTTAACAACACGTTCTACTCGACCTTTTGATCTTCTTCCGGCCAGCATGCTCACCTCTACAATGTCTCCCCAAAGGGCATTCCCTGTAGAGCCTTTGCTGATCGCGATGTCGTTTTCTCGGCCTTCAATGATGACAAATCCTCGTCCGTAACGGGTGATCTCGATCTTCCCCTGAAGCACCTCTCCAGATGATTTTCCAGCCCACACGTATCTTCCTTTGCCTACCGTTTGCAGGCTTTCTTTCTCAGCTTCCTCATCGATAATGGCTGCGATCAATTGACGCAGTGAATCATCTTGGATACCGAGGCTGCTTGAGACTTGCTTATAATTCATAGGCTTCCGCGGTTGAGCGCGGAAGATGGCGAGGACTTCCTTACGCAGATCGCGTTGGAATGAGCCTCCCTTTTTCTTCTTCTTAGACATTACATGCAAGTTGGGCATTCCTGACTAGAATCCTACCTTTCGCACATGAAATCTGCGTGGGAACGTTTTGAGCCGAACGGATGGCGTGAGTATTCATTGATCGATTCTGGCAATGGAAGGAAGCTCGAGCGATGGGGTGAGGTGGTGACGATTCGTCCGGAAGTCACAGCGATTTGGTCTCCAGGGCTTTCTGATAAAGAATGGCATCAACTCGCTAACGCGGAATTCGTACAAGATGGATCTCGATCAGGGAAGTGGAAGCGCTATAAAAAGTGTCCTGATCATTGGCAAATCAGCTATCCATCGAGCAGAGGAAAGCTCACATTTAACCTTCGCTTTACACAGTTTAAGCACCTCGGCGTTTTTCCAGAGCAAGCTGCGAACTGGGAATTCATTATTGACCACATTCAACGTTTTCCCAATCCAAGAGTGCTGAATCTTTTTGCGTACACCGGAGGGGCCTCTTTGGCTGCTCGTGCCGCAGGTGCTGAAGTAACCCATGTTGACAGCATTCGCGCCGTGATCGACTGGACAAGAGAGAACATGGAGTCTTCTCGTTTGACAGACATCCGATGGGTGGTGGAAGACGCGCTACGCTTTGTACAGCGGGAAGCCAAGCGAGGAAACAAATACCATGGAGTGATCATGGATCCGCCATCTTGGGGTATCTCTCCAGGGAAGGGTAAGAAGAAGTGGAAACTGGAGGATCAGTTGGTAGAACTCATTGAATCAACCGCTGAAATTGTCGAAAAACAGCACTTTTTAATCCTTAACACTTACAGTGGATTAGCGAATTCAACGCTTGAGACTTTAATAAATACTTCCTTCCCTCCTTCGAATACCGCTTGCGGTGACCTAATATTGCACTCGGAGACCGAGAGGAAGCTGGCAACAGGCAGCTGCTTGAGGTCATGGATATAACTGAAAATCAAACATCTCTATAACATGAAACATTTTACTTTTCTTTTTGCAATGCTTCTTGCATTTGGTGCGAACGCACAGCTAGTTGACGGTAGCTTCGAAGCTGGTGCTGGTACAGGTGTATGGGGTGAAACAAGTACAAACTTCGGTTCTCCACTATGTACAGAGGCTTTCTGTGGAACTTGTGGTGGCGATTGTGCTGCTTTCGATGGTGACTGGTACGCTTGGTTCGGTGGTGCAACTGCTGACGAAGTAGGTTCTGTTACTCAGACCGTAAACATCCCTTCAGGAAACACCGCAACACTTTCTTTCTACTTCGACATCGCTTCTCCAGGAGCTGGTCTAGCTGAGGATGGTGTAGCAGTATTCGTTGACGGTGACGCTCTTTGGAGTGCAGCTGCAACTGATTCTTCTGCTTACGACGGGTACACTCAGGTGAACATCGACATCTCAGCTTACGCTGACGGTGGAAACCACTCTATCGGTATCTTCGGTTACCAGACGACTGAGGTTCCTTCGAACTTCCTAGTTGACTTGATCTCTATGACTGTTGACGGAAACGACGCAACAAACGTGAATGACATCTTGAACAACGAGAAGGCAATCACTGTATTCCCTAACCCAGCGAACGAAGTAGTGAACTTCAAGTTCGGTGCTGCTGCACAAGGTGATGCTGTTGTACGTCTTTACAACCTAGCAGGTGAAATCGTGATCGAGAACAATCTTTCAGACGTGTTCAACCGCACTTTCACACTCGAAACTGCAGATCTTCAAGACGGTCTTTACCTTATCGAGGTAAACGTAAACGGTGAGAAATTCACTCAGCGCGTGATCGTACAGAAGTAAGACTTTCTGAGCTTCGGCTCATTCAAGCCCCGCACTTGCGGGGCTTTTTTTGTGCTAATTTTGCAGCTATGGAAAAGCAAGAAAAAGTCATGCTCGGATTGAGGCTCGCTACTGACCCTCGCTGGGTGAACATTGTGGAGAAGAATATTTCTGAGATCCTTACTGACCATGCATGGTGCGAACAGAAGGCGGCTTCGAATGCGATTTCTACCATTGTCCGCTTCCCAGAACACGAAGACTTGGTGGAGGAGCTCACCAAGATTTCTCTAGAGGAAATGGAGCACTTTGGAATGGTACACGCTAAGATCAAAGAGCGTGGACTAAAGCTCGGGTCTGAGCGCAAAGACCCTTACGTACGCGACCTGGCCAAATTCATCAAGACGGGCGGCTCACGTCCGCAACAGCTCGTAGAAAGCCTACTCTTCGCTGCCATGATTGAAGCACGCAGCTGCGAGCGTTTCCGCATCCTGAGCGAAGAAATGGAAGACGAAGATCTACGCGAATTCTACCGTGAATTGATGATCAGCGAAGCAAACCATTACACCACCTTCATCACCTTCGCGCGCAAGTACGGAGAAGGCGTTGACGTGGATAAGCGTTGGCAAGAATTCCTTGATTTTGAAGGAGCCTTGATGGAAAATTATGGCAAAAAAGAAACGATACACGGTTAAGCGTATCGTTCACTTCAATATGGTTTCAGCTGCTTTTTAGCTGTTCATAATCTCTTCAATGTGATCAGCTTCCAATGGAATGCTGCCCATCAAATCGTGGTATCCGTCATTGGTAATCACGATGTCATTTTCCAATCGAATTCCGAGGTTCTCTTCGCGGATGTAGATACCTGGCTCTACAGTAAACACATTGCCTGCCTGAATTGGCTCATGCCATAGCCCGTAATCGTGAACGTCTAGTCCGATAAAGTGGCTTGTACCATGCATGAAGTATTTCTTGTACGCCGGCCAATCTGGGTTCTGCTTTTCTACGTCGTGCTTGTCGATCAACCCAAGGTCAAGAAGCTGTTTTGTCATCAACTCCCCTACCTCACGGTGGTAATCATGTAGTGACACACCTGGACGTAACAGCTTCATGCAATCTTGCATTACGCTGTATACTGCATTGTACACCGCTTTCTGACGGTCTGTAAATCGTCCGCTTACCGGAATACAGCGCGTCATGTCTGAGGCGTAGTTTCCGTACTCACAACCAACATCCATCAAGATCACATCTCCCTCATGGCACTTCGCATCGTTTTCGATGTAGTGAAGGACACAAGCATTGAAGCCGCTGGCGATAATTGGTGTGTAAGCAAAGCCACGAGACCCATTGCGCAAGAATTCGTGTGCGAACTCCGCTTCAATTTCATATTCCATGACACCAGGCTTCACAAACTTCAGCACGCGCTCAAACCCGGCCTTGGTAATGTCACATGCGCGTTGCATTTGATCAATCTCATGCTGGTGCTTCACGGCACGGATGCGGTGCATAATTGGTGCACTACGATCAATTTCATGGTTAGGGTAAGTCTCGCGAATCCACTTGTTGTAACGCGCTGTTCGTGTCTCGACCTCAATCGAAGCACGCGTGTGCTCATTGTTGTTTAAGTAGATGCTCGATGCCTCTGCTAATAGGGTGTGTAGAATCTTTTCAAAGTCGGTTGTCCAGTGCACAGACTGAATACCTGAAAGCTCCCGCGCTTGCTCCTTGGTTAGTTTGGCCCCTTCCCAAATTGCGATTTCTTCATTCGTTTCGCGAACGAACAGAATCTCGCGGTGACGAGGATTGTGCGCCCCAGGGAAGAGGATCAGAATGCTTTCTTCTTGATCAGCTCCAGTGAGATGAAGAATATCAGTGGCTTGTTTGAATGGCATGGTTCCATCCGCGCTGGTAGGCATGATGTCGTTACTAAAGAAGACAGCAAGACCACCCGGCTTCATCTCTTTGACGAACCGTTGGCGGTTATGGATATATAGATCCGATGGAAGGATTTGATAGCGCATGTAACTTGGTTTTGGGCTAAGTTACACATGCCACATGGATCAGGAAACTTTTCTGAAGGCTATACTACTTATTCCCGTTGGTGAAGAACCACCCGAAACGAGAATTAAACCATTGATCGGCTTCCCTCAAAACGTTGAGTACTTTAGACATGCTGGTGCTTTTTTACTTACAATTTGTGGGTGCTGGCATCAATTTCGATTGAATTCCTAGGATGCGCTGTAGTCTATCTAGTAAGTATTCTTGTAGGAAATGTCCTACGCAAGTGAACATCTCCCTTCGGAATTGCTTTGTACAACTATTCTTATTTCCTTCGTCAACCCTGCGGAACCGATTCCGCGCTAGCGAGAAAAGCATTATGAGCAACGAAAAAATCAATACTTCAGACGCACCTAAGCCTGTAGGCCTTTACCCACATGCACGACGCGTTGGTGAATTGCTATTTCTATCAGGTGTAGGGCCACGTGAAGCTGGTTCAGGAACCCATGACAGCAGTGTGCCTGGATTGAAACTTGACCACAACGGAAATTTCGAGGAGTTTGATTTCGAAGCACAAGTGCATTCGGTGTTTAACAATGTCAAGAAGATTCTTGAAGCTTCGGGCTCGTCATGGGATAAACTTGTGGATGTGACCGTTTTCCTCGTCGACATGAAACGCGACTTCAAAACCTTCAACCGTATCTACGCCGAATATTTCAAGGAGAATCAACCATGCCGCACCACCGTTGAAATCAATAGTCTTCCTACGCCGATTGCCATTGAACTGAAGTGCATCGCGACGGTATAAAGCTTCAATTTTCCGGAACAAGCGTTTGACGATACGCAGAAAAGGATTAGCTTAGGTGCTCAACATCAATACCTTAAGCTATGACCAAGTACTATTTGTCTTTAATGGCATGCCTCTGTGCGCTCTTTTCTACGGCGCAATTGCAGGATGTCATTGTTGAGGAGTACACTCCAACCCTAGAATCATCTACAGTGCCTGAAGGGCATACGATTTATCGCGTTTATGCTCGCACACAAGATCCTGCAGACCGCGTACTAGCTGTGTTTGCTGTAGAGTGTTCACCTCTTGATGTGTCAACAACTACCTCGTTCTATAACGACCCAATCGGTAGCTTCAATGGCGCAATTATCCAGCCGCTATTTTACCAGTTGTTCCCGACACTTGAAGCTGATTCGTGGGTAACTATTGGCGCTGACAATGCAGAAGTCGCCGGATCAACGGATGTCAACACCGTGGCTTCCTTGCCGCTTGACCCTTTCACTCCTTCACTTCAGGATCCGAACGGAACCAACCTTGAAATCGAAGACGGAGCGTGGTTTGCCATTGAAACCTCACCTACCACTCTTCCTACAGGGATCGACAACCGTGTCCTTCTAGGGCAATTTACCACTGATGGAGTGCTTTCATTCCACATCAACATCCAGGTAAATTCAGGTGGCTTGTTCAACACATCTACCCTCTACCTCTGGAACGACGACCTAACTTGTACAGGTGAGCTCATGGAGAACATCGTAGCTCCAGAACTTGGCCTCGTCTATGAAGGCGCTGCGTGTGGAGATGAAGGAGCTTGTAATTACGACCCTGACGCGGAAGTGTACGACGAAGCGGTTTGTAATTACGACACATGCGCTGGATGTACCGATCCTGAAGCATGTAATTACGATGAAGAAGCTACCATCAATGATGGTTCTTGTACTGATCTATGTCCAGGTTGTATGGACGAAGAAGCGATCAACTACGATGCCGACGCAACGGTTGACGACGAATCTTGTCAATACGCCGGATGTATGGATCCATTCGCTGGAAACTATGACCCAGACGTAGTAGAAGATGACGGAAGCTGTGAGTACTTCGGTTGTACTGACCCTGAAGCCTGGAACTACAACCCGCAGTCGACAGACGACGATGGTTCATGTGAATACGACTGTGATGGACAAATCATTGCCGTAAACATGCTAGATACTTTTGGTGACGGTTGGAACGGTGCTACTTATACTATCCACGATGCAGACGACAACCTCGTTGCTTTTGGTGATCTAGACAACGCTCAATTTGGAGATGGGTTCTCCTTCGGGTACAACTTCCACTGTTTGCCAAATGGAACTTATATCATCAACACTGGTGGTGGGATTTTCGATATGGAGAACATCACTTCCATCGAATGTACAGGTGGTGAAGTCGTCTTTATAGAAGGTGCTGGAGCTCTTGATTTTGAAGTTTCTGAAGGTGAAGACTGCATCCCTGGCTGTGATGACCCAGATGCTGACAATTATGATCCTGAAGCGACCTTCACCACTGATTGTATCTACAGCGGCTGTACTGACCCTGAAGGAGACAACTACAATCCACAAGCAAACAGCGACGATGGAAGCTGTATCTACGAACTAGATGGTTATGTCTTCTACGATGCAAACGCAAATGGAATCTTCGATGATATTTTCGACTACGGAATCGAGGGTGTCTCGGTAACGCTGGAGCCCGGAGGGTTGATTGCTATTACTGATGCCAACGGCTACTACTCATTTGGTGAGGTAGAGTCGATGACATACACACTAACCTTGGAAGATTTAGAGGCTTTCCCAACAAGCACAACTGCAAACCCTGTAACCACCGATTTACTTGACCCTAATGGATCTTCAAACATTGATTTTGGAGTAACCAATGATGATGCAGTTACCGGAATCGATGTTTACATGACTTCTTTCGGAGGTGTTCCGTGTAACGGCGACGAAGAGTTTAACTGGATCACGATTTACAACACAGGTAACCAAGTATTGAACGGTACGGTTGAATTAGAGTTTGACCCACTTTACCAAGGCTTCTCTCCAATCGGGTTTGATGCTGTTGTGGAAGACAATTTGGTTTTCATTGAATACACAGGCCTCGCTGCCGGACAATCACTGTCGTTCTTCTTCACTTTGAACGGACCTGCCGTTGAGTACATTGGTGAATTCGTTACCAACAACGTAACTGCATTGGCGGTTGAAGGAGAAGAAGTGGTAGCCTTTGGTACCGACTCTACAACTGACGAGGTGACTTGTGCATACGATCCGAACGACAAGCAGGCGATGCCTCAAGGCTACACTGATCAGCACTTCATCTTGAACGAAACGCCAATTGATTACACCATTCGATTCCAGAACACAGGAAATGCTCCTGCTGGTTTGGTGACTTTGGTAGATACCCTTGATATCGACTTTGATTTGGCTTCATTCGACGTGGTAGCGCACTCTCACGACATGATGACGGTACTTGATCCTGCGTCACGTGAGTTGACCTTCACCTTCGAGAACATCCAACTTCCGGATTCAGCGAGCGACCCTGAAGGTTCGATTGGTTTCGTGACTTACCGAATCATCCCGCTTCCTGAATTGGCGCCGAATACAACGCTTGAAAACACGGCACATATCTTCTTTGACTCTAACCCAGCCATCGTAACGAACACCTATGTTCATACTATTTACGAGTGTGGTCAAGAGGCCAACTTCGCGGCAAACCCAGGCATCTGTCTTGGAGATGAGTTCACCGCGGTAGCTGACCACCCACACGTGACTTACTGGAGCTGGAATTACGATGGCGAAGAGATTGGTACAGACGGCAGCGTTGTTTACGCACCTGAGTTCACAGGCAGCTTCGACTTGACCTTGACGGCGGGTAACCCATTGTGTGAAACGGAACAGTCGCTTCAAATAGAAGTGTACGAATTGCCTGAGGCTACTTTCACTTCGAATGGTCCTGAATTGACCGCTAGCGCGGGAACGGCTTGGCAATGGTACATGAATGGTGCGCCGATTGATGGTGCAACTGATATGACCTACATGGTGGTTGAAGACGGTAACTACAGTGTTGAAGTAACGAATGACAACGGTTGTATGGCACTCTCTGATGAAGACTGGGTACAAGCGTCGAACATCTTAGGTATTGAAGGGCTTTCAGCTAATTTCTATCCTAATCCTGTTCTCGCTAGCGCGGAATTGCAACTCCCTGATAATGGTCCTTGGTCGATCACGCTCTTTGATGGAGCAGGTCGCCAGGTAATCAACGTTGACAGCTACACAGATAGTCAATGGACTTTCAATCGCGGAGACCTTGCAGCTGGAAGTTATGTGCTGAAAGTGAAGCGCATGAACACAGGCGAAGAGGCGACCATTGAATTACAATTGAAGTAATCGAACATAAGATCAAAAGAGGGGCTGCGGCCCCTTTTTTTGGTTTAAACATAAGGGCAAAGCCCGTTCCCACGTTAGTGGAATAAGAAACGTGGCACACCATTTGTTTTTAGTCAAGCATGAAAACGCTTTTAACCCTTACATCCTTTATACTCATGTCGTTGCTGGCAGCAGCTCAAGGCGTGAAACCACCAAAGGTAGATTTAGACACCTTGGAGAATGGCGAACTGCGTTCTGTCACGAACCAAGCATTTCAAACCGGTGAAAAACTCACCTACCGTGTGCACTACGGATTCGTAGATGCCGGTGAGGCCGTGCTTGAAGTCAAAGACTCGAAATGGGACTTTAACGGACGACCTGCCTACCACATTGTGGGAACGGGTCGCAGCCTGGGTGCCTTTGATTGGGTGTTCAAGGTGCGTGATCGTTATGAAACGTATGTAGATAAAGATGGTCTCTTCCCTTACCGTTTTATTCGAAACGTGAGCGAAGGAGGGTATGAGATCTTCCAAGACTATGAATTCCACCCTGAGAAGCGCGCCCTGCGCACGCATGAGAAGGAGGAATACCTCACGCCTGAATTCATTCAAGACTTGCTTTCGGCCTTCTACTACGCGCGTACACTCGACTTATCTGATGTACGTAAAGGAGACACCTTCGAAATCGAAACCTTCGTTGACGGTGAGGTGTACCCATTGAAGATCAAGTACGTGGGCACGGAGAAAATTAAGCTTCGTAAAGGAACATTCCGATGCATGAAGTTCGTTCCGGTCATTCAGGAAGGACGTATCTGGGAAGACGAAGACGATCTACACGTGTGGATTACAGACGATGCCAACAAGATTCCGATCTTGGTGAAGTCTGACCTACTTGTGGGATCAGTGAAGATGCAGGTTGTTGATTATGAAAACCTGATGAATCCCATCGCGAAGATCAAGTAAAGGCATTCGGCTTTTACTAAATTGCGGGGTGCACAACTAACGGCACCCTGCTATGGAACTCAATCCAGATATCATTGACAAGGTTAAACAGCTTCAGGCGAAATATGCTGCCATGGGGCAAGACCTTGAGTCGTACCTCGACGGTTTGCTCTATGCTGATTACCTCACTTATTGGGAGTACATCAAGCTAGACACCCTACTCAGTCTTCAAAGTCCGATCACCCCGTTTCCAGATGAGGAGATCTTCATCATGTACCATCAGATTACGGAGCTTTACTTCAAGCTGACGCTGCATGAATTTGAGCAAATTGCATCTCGTGAAAATCTAGACAAAGAGTTCCTCGTTGCGCGTGTTCAGCGCATCAACCGTTACTTTGAAGCTCTCACAAAAAGCTTTGACATCATGGTTGATGGAATGGAGCGCGAACAGTTCTTGAAGTTCCGTATGTCATTGCTGCCAGCCAGTGGATTCCAATCAGCTCAATACCGTATGATTGAGATCTGGTCAACCAGTTTCGATCGCTTGGTGGCTAAAGATGAGCGTCATCGCTACAACGCTGACTTCAAGGCAGAAGACATCGAACAGATGTACGAGCACATTTACTGGAAGCGTGGGGCCACTGAGCTTCAATCAGGTGAAAAAACATTGACGCTCAAGCAATTCGAAATCAAATACAGCAAAGACCTCATCGAGCTCGCTGAACGTGCACACGGCAACACCTTGATTGATCAGGTTCGCCGACTTCCAGAGGCCGATCAGCAAGACCCAGCATTGATCGAAGGTTTGAAATGGCTGGATACCAATGTCAATGTGAACTGGCCGCTGGCACACTACAAATCTGCGGTTCGCTACCTGCACCGCGCTCCTGAAGACATTGCTGCAACAGGAGGTACAAACTGGCAGAAGTACCTACCGCCTCGCTTCCAAAAACGCATCTTCTTTGAAGAAGTATGGTCAGCAGAAGAACTCGACAATTGGGGTCGCGGATGGGTAGAATCTGTGATTGTTAACCTCAAGTAGTGAATTCAAAGCGCAAGCGCTAACATTTTTTAGTCTCTGCCCGCCTTATTTTTACCCACATTACGTTTCCTATTTGAAACCTGGGAAAAGCATGCGCCTGCTGTATTTATCATTCATCCTGCTTCTTTTCGCGCAATGCGCGGAAACGTCTTCTCCGCAAACAGAAAATCAACCCACAGAGCCTGAGGTTCCGGTGTATGTCGCCGACATGCATTACGGTTTCGACTTCAATAACTGGCGCACGGTAGATGGGAAAATCAACAACGGAGACGTCTTGTCGGGAGTGTTATCTCCGCTAGGTGTTACAGCAGTACAAGTAGATCAACTCATCAAACGCAGCGATAGCATTTTTGACGTCCGTAAGATCAGGCCGAACCATAAGTGGGTATGCCTGTTCGAAGAAGATTCCCTCGCGAAACCGTCTTACTTCATTTACGAGCGCAATGCCAAAGACTATGTGGTGTTTGACCTTTCAGACAGCATTCAAGTATGGCAAGGATCGAAGCCCGTTGTAAAAGAACTTCGTGCTGTTCGAGGCACCATTACCTCATCACTGTACAACGCCTTGGATGATGCCGGCGCCCCTGCGGAACTCGCCCTAGAAATGAGCAGCATCTACGCCTGGACCATCGATTTCTACCGACTTCAAAAGGAAGACGCCTTCGAGCTGTTGTACGAAGAAGAATTAGTGGATGGCGTGCCTTATGGCAAGCAGAATGTTCTTGCTGCGCACTTCCTACACAACGGCGTTGACCGCAAAGCCTACTTCTACGACCAAGACACCACCTACGGCTACTTTGACGAAGAGGGAGGCTCACTTCGAAAAGCATTTCTCAAGGCGCCCGTAGAATTCAGTCGAATTTCTAGTCGATACACCAAGAAACGATTCCACCCCGTACTAAAGCGTTACAAATCGCACCTCGGAACTGATTACGCAGCGCCACGTGGCACCCCCATCGTAGCTGTCGGAGATGGCACCGTCACGAAATCAAGCTACACGGCGGGCAATGGGAAATATGTCAAGATCCGCCACAATGGAACCTACGAGACCCAATACCTCCACATGAGCAAACGCGCCGTTAAAGCAGGTGACGTTGTCAAACAAGGGGATGTCATTGGCTATGTAGGAAGCACCGGTTTGGCCACCGGTCCACACGTCTGTTTCCGCTTCTGGAAAAACGGCCAACAAATCGACCACATGGGTGAAGAATTCCCCCCTTCAGACCCCATAGGCGAAGCCCAAATGGACACCTTCATGGTCGTTATCGGAAAGCTTGAGAGTCTACTTCAAGAGACCTTACCAGAGGTGGTTCCAGAGGCAGAGGTTACAGTGGGGGATAGTTTGGTAGAAGTAGGGGTTGACCTCTAAACCTTTTACATGGGGCTGATCAATAAAACGATGATACCTATCAGACAGGTCACTGCTCCAATCAGCCCTAGTTTGAGCTTCCCTCGATAATAACCTAAGGCTCCACAAATCAGGCCTACTCCTTCAATCGAGAGCAATGTGCTGTAGACCTTAAATCCATATTTGAATAGGGTGATGATCTCTCCTGTTTCAGCTAAATCTTGGTATCGCTGTACGAACCGACATTCAAACCAGATAAGCAGGGCAATCCCTGTGGCACCGATAAGTAGTGATATGTAGCTGAGGAATTTCAAGGTATATAGGGCGCACAATGATAGTTGGTTTTTAATTAGGACGATCCAATGCGCTTGGCTTTGACTCGAAATATTTGGCTTCCCAAATCATCTTCTTCATTTCTGGCAACCAGGATTCTTGCACCGTCAACGAATACGTTGATCTCTGCTCGTCTGAATAAACCCAGGACCAGTCATGGTCTTCCGGCTCTGGATCAACCTTACTCAAACCGTAAGACGCAAGAACTGAATCAGCGATCGACCTATCCAATTCCGACTTCCTTTTTTGATACGCCGAGTTGTCATCAATTTCCCTTTGGGATCTCACGTCCAAAGTCATAGAGTCCACAAGAATAGTAAGTCCTTTAGCAATCACCTGACCTTCATCCATGTACACTTGATAGTACACATCATGATCCTCCTTGTGATAGACCAAATTGAAATAGCCACACCCGGCGCTGACTGTATCGCAATCAAGCTCTGCTAATTGAGAAACTTCCACGTCAAATACTTCATCGAAAGGATTAAGTGTAGGCGATTTTCGCCCGCAGGCAGTGACAATCATTAAACCAGCTATTACTAATCCAACTCTCATAATTCAATATCGCTAAAAACCCGGTAAGAGATTTAAATCAGTCCGATACCGAAGTCTTGATTCCTCAGAACTAACGCTAAAATTATCGGTTTCCATGCTACCGCGTTCCGCGATCCGCCCCCTTCATTCCACATTCCGCGTTCCCCGTATATTACCTCCATGAACATCCGTCCAGCCCAACCACAAGACCTCTCTGCCCTCATCGAACTCTGCGAACTCCACGCCATCTACGAAGAAGCTGATTATGACCGCAACGGAAAAGCCGAAGCACTGAAAAAGCACCTGTTCAGCGATAATCCAACCTTATTTTGTGTGGTGGTAGAGCAAGAAAACGAGCTCATTGGGTACTGCTCTTACATGAAACAATTCTCCACCTGGGACGCAGGATTCTACGTTTATATGGATTGCCTATTCCTCAAAGAAGGCACCCGAAGTCAAGGCATCGGCGCTCAGCTCATCGCACACGTCAAAAAAGAAGCCCGCAGCTTAGGATGCGACCTCATCCAATGGCAAACCCCTGACTTCAACACCCGCGCCATCAAATTCTACGACCGCGAAGGCGCCACCCGCAAAACCAAAGAACGATGCTATCTCCAAGCATAAAACCCCTTTAACCCGTCCACCGTCCACCGTCTACCGTCAACCGTCAACTGTCTACCGTCCACCAAAATGTACAACGCAAAGAGATTCCGCCCCGTCCAAAATTCCGCCAACGGCGAAGTATCAGAAGAAGTCGTCTTCGAGTACCATCAAGAGGGGAACATCCTCACCTGCACCTATTCGGGCGGACAAATACAATCCGGACATCTCATCGGCCTCGTAGCTGAAGATGGGACCGTCGACATGCGTTATCACCAAGTGAATACCCAAGGCAAGCTCATGACTGGAGTATGCATATCAACCCCCGTGGTGATGAGCGACGGCAGAATTCAATTGCGGGAAAGTTGGGAGTGGACCTCCGGAAAAAGCGGAAGAGGGGAAAGCATATTGGAAGAAGTTGTGTAGGTAAAGATCACTAATGATCAAGACCTACTTTGTTCAAAATGAACTCACGGTCGTCGTTCTTGCTGGCTAAGACGACTTCAATTACTCTCCCTTCATCATTCGATTTGAAATCAAACGTAAAGGAGTCCATTTCAAACTTCTGTCCTTCTACCTGAAATAACTGTTGCCGCTTCAAAAAAGGGAAGCTCTCGTGATAAAAGAGCCTATTATCGTCTTCAAAGACAAATAAATAATCACCTTCGCCGTAGGCATATTTACCGATTACCGATTCCATTATCAACGGATCCAGTTGATCCGCATCAGAGGGTATTTCCACGCCTTGTTCTTCAAGAACGTCATCTATCTCACGAATGAGCTCTTCCACTTTAGCCAACGCCCCGCTGAACACAGCGAAGTTTCTGCTAAGGTGGTGCCGATAGTTATTCAAGTGATTTCGAAAATCTAGATCATTGCGAAGTCCATCAACATCAATCAATTCGTACTGATGCGCAGCATTTAACAATCCATACTTGAACAATAGTGGCTTGAGGTCATCATTCACAATCTCCTCATATAGCTTCAAATTGAAGTCGATATTGCGAAAGTTGGTCTCGTAAAGGGTGGTCGTATTGATTCTAATCGACTCATTTCTGATGAAGTTGTAGCCCTCATTAGCCATGTAATTGTACGAGCTATTGGCGTTGTTGAAGGTACGGTATGCCATTGCCTGATTTCCTATGATGTAATTGATCAGGGCCACATCAACTGAATCTTTGCTCAAATAACTGTCGAGACTGTCGGCAAGAGGAATTCGGACCTCACCCCAATCCCAAACCAATTGCTCTTCGATTTCAGCTTTGTTTTTAAGAAGGTCAGCTCTAAGCTCGCGGTAAAACTGCAGTTCTGAGTCGTTTCGATCCGATTCATTCTTCAGGTTATTCAACTGGAACGCAATTAGGATTCCGGCCACCACCAATACAATTTCGCCAATCGCATATTTGAAGTATTTCTTGATTTTACCTTCAGCGATTAAGTCTCGCCTAATTTTTCGGAAGAACTTGAACATGGTGTCTGGACCTTTCAAATGAGAATCTGCATCCTCAAGTAAATAAATCTTCAGAGTTCGGACAAGAGAACCCTTAACCGCAACCTGCGTTCCGTGTTCCGCTATCCTTCGCGTGGAATACTGCGCAAAACAGCTCAATTATTCTCCCAACTACTTGAGTGATCTCCTGAAAAAGGAAACTGGAAAAACCGCATTGGAGCATATTCATTTCTTCTTAATTGAGAAGGCCAAAGCCAACCTGCTCAACTCAAATGAAAGCATCAGCGGCATCGCTTATTCACTAGGGTTTGAGTTCCCACAGCATTTCAGCAACCTCTTTAAATCAAAGGTGGGAATGAGTCCGAAAGAGTATCGGGGTTCACAAAACTAAACCGCGTTCCACGAACTACACACCACGAACCACGAACCACAAACTGACTTCCTACTCCACAACAGAAACAGTCAACCCCTCATCCGTCTTGGTCACCTTGGTCAGCCCCTGCTTGCTAAGTCCTTTCATCGACTTATCCCACTGTTTGTTTGAAAGCCCTGTTTGCTCTTTTAGTGCATTGAGATCCATCGACTTTGCCTTCGATAGGATGTCGAATACGAGTTGCTCGTTTTCTGTGAGTTCTGGTCCTTGCTTGCCGAATACTTCTGGCTTCATTTGAGGGAAGAGAAGCACTTCTTGAATACTCTCGTTACCCGTCAACAGCATGATCAATCGGTCTACACCAATTCCCATTCCTGAAGTCGGAGGCATTCCGTATTCAAGAGCACGGAGGAAGTCTTGATCAATGAACATCGCCTCGTCATCACCTCGCTCCATCAAACGCACTTGCTCTTCGAAGCGCTCGCGCTGATCGATCGGATCGTTCAACTCGCTGTATGCATTCGCTAGCTCGTTTCCGTTGACCATCAACTCAAAACGCTCTGTGAGGTCTGGGTTGTCGCGGTGACGCTTACATAGCGGAGACATTTCCGTTGGGTAGTCTGTAATGAAAGTTGGTTGAATGTAGTGGTGCTCACACTTCTCACTGAAGATCTCATCAATCAGCTTTCCTTTACCCATCGATTCATCGACTTCGATACCGATTTCCTTACATGCCGCTCGAAGTTCTTCTTCGCTCTTTCCTGTAATGTCGATCCCTGTGTGCTCTTTGATAGAATCAGTCATGGTCACACGTTGGAACGGCGCCTTGAAATCAATCTGCTTACCACCGAAATCAACCACGGTACCTTCGTGCACATCACGACAAACCTTCTCGAGCATACGCTCGGTGAAATCCATCATCCAGTTGTAATCCTTGTAGGCAACATAGATCTCCATCACCGTGAATTCTGGGTTGTGCGTACGGTCCATCCCTTCATTTCTGAAGTTGCGTGAGAACTCATACACCCCGTCAAATCCACCTACGATCAATCGCTTGAGGTACAACTCATTCGCAATACGCAGGTACAATGGAATGTCCAACGCATTGTGGTGGGTGATGAACGGACGAGCAGCAGCTCCACCAGGAATTGGTTGAAGAACAGGCGTGTCCACTTCCAAGTAGTTGTGATCGTTGAAGAACGAACGCATCGACTGGATCACTTTAGTGCGCGTGATGAATGTGTCGCGAACATCTTCGTTCACCACCAAGTCAACGTAACGCATGCGGTAACGAAGCTCAGGGTCGTTGAAGGCATCATGCACATTCCCGTCCTCATCTGTCTTCACGATAGGAAGCGGCTTGAGCGATTTACTCAACACCGTTAACTCCTTCACCTCAATCGACTGTTCACCTGTTTGAGTCATGAAGGTTGTTCCGGTAACACCAATGAAGTCACCAATATCCAAGAGCTTTTTGAAGACCTTGTTGTACAGGTCTTTGTCTTCCCCTTCGCACAGCACATCACGATTGAAGTAACACTGGAAGCGTCCTTTGCTATCCATGATCTCTCCAAACGATGCCTTACCCATGATACGGCGAGTCATCAAACGACCAGCGATGGTCACTTCTTCTCCTTCCTTAAACTTATCCTTGAGTTCAGCAGTTGTAGTGCTCGTCTTGAATTCAGCCGCGGGATACGGTTCGATTCCAAGATTACGAAGTTCGACCAACGACTGTCGTCTGATACGCTCCTGTTCAGTGAGGATTTGCATGATTCTAAGATTGGACCGCAAAATTAGATAAGTCAGGGGATTTGTCAGAATTCTGGAAGCAGATGTGACCGATTCGACTGAAATGAGTCTAAATATCAAAATTCAGTCGACGAAAAAGCAACTATACCCGATGATTGCACGTCTGACTGTTGAAAGGTTCGTATCTTTGTTAATAAGGTAACCTGGGCTTAATGCCCAACTGGGACTAATGTTTAGAAGACTAACTATACTGGTGTTGGCGGTGGTGGCGTGCTTAGAAGTTTCTGCGCAAGTCTCCTTTTCCGTAAATGAGGCCGAAGGGTGTTCACCCTTACCGGTGATCATTTCTGTGGACACCCCTGATCCTAATACAGTTAGCACCTTCAACTGGGTGATTACCTACCCTGACAACAGCACAGTTACTTCCTCTTCTTCTCAATACATTGACATTCTTTCGGAACCAGGCACATATGATGTGACCCTAACCATCGATGGTGTTGAGACCACAACCATTCAAGACTTTATCACTGTTCATGCGCCTCCTGTAGCGGATCTCGCTGTAGATGACACTGCCGGGTGTGCGCCTCATTGTGTTCAGTATACAGATGCCACATTGGTGACCGATGGGGCTATTGTTGAATGGTCTTGGGATTTCGGAAACGGTATCACTTCGAACGAACAGAACCCAGCCTACTGCTATGACGCAGCGGGTACTTTCTCTCCTGTACTTTCAGTAGAGGATGAGTTCGGTTGTTTCAGCTCGATCTCCGTGGACGGAATGATCTCAGTAAGTGATGACTACCCGGTAGCGGAGTTCACCCCATCAACTTTCAGCGACTGTAACCCTCCAGTATCTATTGATTTTACGAATACTTCGTCTGGCAATGGATTGAATTGCGAATGGGACTTTGACGATGGCTTCACACAAACTACTGTTGATGTTACAGACATCTCGCATAGCTTTGACAACGTAGGTTCATACGACGTTTGTCTGACTGTAGAAGATGCCATCGGATGTGTAGTAACGGCTTGTGAAACCATTGAAATCGTTCAAGCCCCAACGCCTTCGTTCGATATCTCAGAAAACCTCTTGTGTGCAGGCGGTACCGTGATCTTCACCGATACAAGTAACCCAGCACCTTCAGGATGGTCATGGGATTTTGACGGAGATGGCATTGAAGATTCCACGGACTCTATTGCAACCTTCATCTTTGACCAACCAGGCATATTCAATCCGGTGCTTACCGCGGTCTACTCTGATAACTGTGTTGGTTCTACTGACGGTTCTGTAAGCATTGAAGTGCTCAACCCAATCAATATTGATTTCACTGCAGATGACGCCGCATCTTGTGTTGCGCCACACGAAGTGAACATCACCAACAACAGTACCGGTCAAAACCTCATCGGCTACGAATGGTTGATCGATGGTGTTTCGGTATCAACTGACAACGACTTGAACTATACTTTCGACATGTTCGGAAGCTATGACGTTGGATTGGTTGTGAATACGTCGAGTTGTTCTGACACCTTGATCGTTGTTGACTACATCGTGGTAGAGCCACCAACCATCTCGTTCGAGAATCCAGATGTGATTTGTACGGGTGAACCAGTGATCCTGACCAACATCGAAATTGAAAGTGTTGAGGCCGTTATTGAAACCCTTTGGGACTTTGACAACGACGGTGTGCCTGATGCTTCCGGAGATGCTCCAGTTTACGCATACGCAGAGCCCGGTGAATACACGATTGAAGTATTCCTCACAACAGTGAGCGGTTGTACAAGCACGATCGCAGCAGAGGAAACCATTCTCGTTCAGCCAAACGTAGTTTCTGAATTTACGGCAGACAACCCTATTTCATGTGCCGGGGAGCCCATCACCTTCTGTACCGATATGGTGGAGAATACGGCTTACTCATGGAACTTCGGTGACAACACCGGATGGCAAACGGCAAGCTTCCCTGACTCATGTATCGTTCACGACTACGCTGACACGGGATACTTTGATGTGACCTTGAGTGTTTACAACCTCGCTTGTAACGCCTTGCTCCTTCTCGAAGACTACATCTATATTCCTCCTCCGATCGCTGAATTCAGCTTCACGCAGGATTGTGCGGATCTTAACACGGTGACATTCTTGGATGAATCCATTGAGGCAGACTCGCTGATTTGGGACTTCGGTGACGGATCTCCATTGGTGTACAACGATACCAACCCTACGCACACTTACCCTGGGCCAGGAACCTACGTTGTAGAACTCGTAGTGTTCAACGATGATACCGGCTGTTACGATGATCGCACACAAGCGGTAATCACCACAACAGACCCTATCAACCTGAGTGCGACCAACGCCGCCGGATGTGCTCCGCTGGTGCCGAATTTCGCTACCACGGATTACACCATCTACCAGAACTTCTTTGTCGATTTCGGGAACGGAGTGACCATGGAAGCCACCCTCAATGAAAATAATATCTGGGATGTATACACCACCACTCCAGAC
Source organism: Sanyastnella coralliicola (assembly GCF_030845195.1). Lineage (GTDB taxonomy): Bacteria > Bacteroidota > Bacteroidia > Flavobacteriales_D > Sanyastnellaceae > Sanyastnella > Sanyastnella coralliicola. The sequence goes on along the minus strand of NZ_CP132543.1, from coordinate 3,689,543 downwards.
GGTGTTGATTATGCGAACTACTCGTTCACGGTGAACTTCTTCCCTGATGTAGAATACAACACCGGTGGATTGTACGACGTCACCATCACAGGTACTGATGTCAGTGGATGTAGCTACACGACCGTATACGACGATATGGTCAACGTATTCAATGACCTGATCTTTGCTGATTTCAACACCACTATCGTGGAAGGGTGTGACAGTGTACTGATCAGCTTCGAGCCAACAGGAAACTTCCTCGACACTTATACTTGGGAATTCACTGATGGAACGACCTCGAATGATTTGAACCCAGTGCACCAGTTCTTTGCCCCTTGGGATACAACCTTCGGCGCGACGTTCACGGCAACGGATGACTTCGGGTGTGGATCAGTAGTAACGCACGTGGTTGACCTTGTTCCACCACCAATTCCTGACTTCACCATCACCGTTGACCCTTCATGTATTGGAGATACGATCACTTTGACCAATAGCTCTGTTGGAGATATCATTGGTTACTCATGGGACTTCGGTAACCCTGGTGACCCGAACAATACGAGTACAGAAGAAAACCCACAGCACGTATACCTTCAGAATGGTTCTTACGACGTGTGTTTGACTGCTGAGAACTCCCAAGGGTGTCAACAAACGCAGTGTCAAGCAAACGTGGTGAACATTGTTTCTCCGGTAGCTGACTTCACCTTTACAAGCGACAACAACAACTGTCTCTTCGGAGTGCAGTTTGAAAATACAACCACTGGCGTAGTGCAAACGAGCCAATGGGACTTCGGTGACAACCAGGTTGGTTCTGGAAACTCACCATTCCATACTTACCCGATCGGGGTGTTCGATGTGGAGTTAGTGGTATCAAACCAATACGGCTGTTACGACACCACCATGGTTGAGGATATCTTCAACCTATCGAATGTGATTGGTCCATACGAAGTGACGCTTGACCCTGTGAGCTGTGCTCCGTTCCAAGTGTCTTTCGACGCCTACAACACGAACGATCAGAGCTTTACTTACTTCTGGGAATTCGGTGACGGGTTTGGTGATCCGGATAACAACACATCAACAAGCCACACTTACCTAGACCCTGGTACTTACTGTCCGTCATTGGTCATGGAAGATGCGAATGGTTGTCCATTCCTCATCGAATGTGAGCAAGAGATCGTGGTAGAAGAATTCACCTTCGATGTATCAGCGATCGACCCTATCTGTTTCGGCGATAGCACCATGATTGAATTCACAGGCGCTGATAGCTACACGATTGATCAGCCAGAACTCTTCACTCCGATTGGTGGCGATGAGTATTGGTTAACTGCTCCAGTAAGCACTGAAATCATTGTCACCGGTTTCTTCGAAGATTGTCAATACGAGAACACGGTAGACCTTGTGATCAACCAGCTTCCTCTGGTAGAGTTAGCCATGGTTGAAGAGATCTGCTACAACGAACCGTCGTTCCCTCTTGATGGCGGACTTCCAGTAGGTAATACTGGGGTATACACCGTCAACGGAATGGAATCAACAGAGTTTGATCCTTCGATGCCAGACAACGCATCGTATGAAGTGATCTACACTTACACTGATGACAACCAGTGTGTGAACACAGATACGGCTGATGTATTCATCCACCCACTTCCAGTGGTGACACTTGACACTCCAGACCCAATGTGTGAGGCAGAAGTTGCAGTTGGTGTTTCTGGTGGTGCACCAGCGGGTGGTACGTACTACGTCGATGGCGTTGAGATTACCGAATTTGACCCGGCCGTTTATCCTGGAATTGGAGATTACGAAGTAGAATACATCTACACAGACGCCAACGGATGTGTGGAAGATGATTTCGCAGATCTCACCATCAACGCACAGCCTCAAGCGTCGTTTGACCCGCCTTCAATATGTTGGTTGGAGAGCATCAACGTACAAAGCACCTCTACGATCGAAGAGGGTACGATTGATGAATTCATCTGGGATATTGAACAGAACGGTCAAATCACAGGAACGAGCGCGCCAGACATTACCGTTGACGGCCCTGGTGTGATTGATATCAGCCTGACTGTAGTGTCTGATCAAGGTTGTTCTACCTCTTACACAGACTCATTGATTGTGTATGCAACCCCTGTTGCTGACGTCAACCTGACTGATATTTGTGCTGATGAGAGCATCGTGCTTGACAACCAATCTTCTACAGATGCTCAAGAGATCATTGTGTGGGATTGGACAGTGAATGGTGAGCCGCACAGCAATCAGCAAGACCCTGTGGGATACGACCCGGCATCTTGGGGTAACTATGAAATTGAACTCTACGTTGAAACCGACGCGGGATGTAGTGATGTATTTACACAAGATGTATTCGTCAATCCACTTCCAGTAATCAACGTGCAGTTTGACAATGCTTGTGAAGGCTCCGAAGTGACATTCACAAACACATCTTCTATTCCAGCAACGACCATCGATTATTACGCTTGGAACAATGGGCTGGGTGATCCAATCATTGCGGACCAAAGCCTCATGCAGACCTATGATAACGCAGGTGACTATGTCATCACACTTGAAATGGGAAGCTCTGCTGGTTGTGTTGTAGACACTACCATGACCTTGACCATTCACCCGAATCCAGTAGCTGCCTTCGGAAGCAGTGGTATCCAAGCCTGTGCGAACGCAAGTGTTGAGTTGGAAGACTTGAGTACCATCAGCGGAGGAGACATCATCAACTGGGAATGGTTAGTGAATGGTGAGACATTCGCGAATGGACAAGAAGCGGTATTCGCTACAGATGAGCCTGGTGAGTATGACATTTCACTTGTCGTGATCTCAGACCAAGGATGTGTGAACGGCATTACTGAACCAGGACTACTTGAGATCTGGCCAGCTCCAACTGCTGACTTCAGCTATACTCCAGATGAACCAGACACAAGCACGCCATTCATCATTGTTACTGATCAAAGTGAGGGCGTAACTGAGTGGAACTACACCACAAGTGACGGTGGGTTCTACACAAGTCCTGATTTCGAACACACCTTCCCTGGTGCTGGTGAATACGACTTGACTTTGGTGACAACCAATTGGTTCGGATGTACAGATTCTCTCACCGTGACCATCACGGTTGATCCAACCCTAATTGTTTACGTACCGAACGCATTCACTCCTGATAGTGACGGAATTAACGAGATCTTCCAGCCAGTGATTTCTGGTAGTGCCATTGATGAATACAAGTTCTTCATCTTCGACCGATGGGGAGATGTGGTATTCGAAACCGAAGACCCTTCAGCAGGGTGGATCGGAAACCGTCAAGGCGGTGAATACTTCGTTCCAGACGGAGTGTACCCTTGGCGTATTGAGATTGCGTCACGTGAAAGCGGAGAGCGCGAGATCTACACAGGGCACGTGACCCTCCTACGTTAATCTTAAGCGACGTACATTTGCGGAAATATTTTTCGCATGCGTCAACTTATCGCAGATTTTCCGCAGCAGCTCGACCTCGCATGGAAGAACGCTGACCTCACCACTTTCCAAACGGAAGGTAAAGAAATCTCGAACCTGGTTATCTCTGGTTTGGGCGGCTCTGGTATTGGTGGAAAGATCATCTCTCAGCTTATTCAAGATAGCGCGAAGGTGCCTGTGATCATCAACAATGACTACACCCTTCCGGCGTTCGTTGACACGAAAACCTTGGTGGTGATTTCTAGTTATTCTGGAAATACTGAGGAAACGGTAAGTGCCATGAATCTGGCGCTTGACAAAGGGGCTCAAGTGTCGTGTATCACGAGCGGCGGTCAAGTTCATGACATGGCCAAGCAGCACGGTTTGAATGCGATTGTGGTGCCTGGTGGTCAGCCTCCTCGCTCGCAATTTGGTTACTCGGCAATTTCGCTGATCCGCACCTTGGTAGCGTATGAGATTATTGATGCTTCTGTTTTCGCTAGCGCGGAACGCCTTGGCGGCTTCCTTCGAGACAGTCAAGAGCAGATCATCAATCGCGCATCGAAACTCGCAGATTTCATTCAAGGACACATTCCGATCATCTACTCTGAAACGAAGAATGAAGGGGTGGCTATTCGCTGGCGTCAGCAGATCAACGAGAATTCAAAACTTTTGTGCTGGCACCATGTTTATCCTGAAATGAACCACAACGAATTGGTGGGATGGGAAAGCGGTGATGACCGCTTCTGCGTGCTCATGTTGCGTTCAGCTGATGATCACCCTCGTAGTGTGCACCGCATGAATATTACGGCAGAGATCATTCGCTCCAAAGGTGCGAAAGTGGAAGACATTCAAGCAGAAGGAAGCACACGCCTAGAGCAGATTTTCGACCTCATCCACCTCGGAGATTGGTTGTCGCTAATCGTGGCCGAGAACAACGACGTAGATCCTGTGATCATCACGAACATCGACTTCCTCAAAAACGAATTGAGCAAGATCAATTGAAAAAAGTCATCGTAAAAGACTTGGGCCGGATGGACTATCAGGCCTGTTGGGATTATCAAGAAGAACTCTTCGCTGCAGCCGTAAGTCGTAAGATCGCGATTCGCAACGGAGAAGAACTTCCATTGCCAGAGAATCACCTGCTGTACGTAGAACACCCACACGTATTCACCCTTGGAAAAAGTGGAGAAGAAGAGAATCTACTCCTCACTGAGCAAGAGCTCAACGACCAGGGAATTCAATACTACAAGATCAATCGCGGAGGAGACATCACCTACCACGGACCAGGACAAATTGTAGGCTACCCGATCTTCGATCTTGATCAGTTCTTCACTGATATTCATCGCTACCTACGCACGCTCGAAGAAGCCATCATCCTGACCCTTTCAGAATACCAAATTGAAGCCGGGAGAATCGACGGACTCACAGGTGTTTGGATTGACGGAGATGGTGAAAACCCACGAAAAATTGCTGCCCTTGGCGTGAAATGCAGTCGTTGGGTGACCATGCACGGCTTTGCATTCAACGTGAATTCACAACTAGAATACTTCGATAAGATCATCCCGTGTGGGATTGACGATAAGGCCGTAACGAGCATGGAAAAAGAGCTCGGTAGATCATTGGACATGAATGAGGTGAAAGAGAAGCTTTCCGTTCACATCGCCAATTTGTTCGACGTCGATTTCGTCAATTAGAATGCCATGTAGACGCGCTTACGCTTCTTCGCTTTCTTCTCCTTTCCTGAACACGTTTTAGCCACCAATTCCATGGCTTCTGTATCACCCATGTCGGCACAGTTCGCCCAGTCTTCGCAAGCAAGATCTTCTTGGTGCATCATGAATCGACAGTGTCCGCGGTGGTAGTAGGTTTCTTTGAGTACCTGGTCTTCGCTGTTGATGACGAGTTTGTCAAAGATGGCCATCGCCTCTTCGAAGCGGAACTGATCTTGAAGCGCTAACGCAAGGTTCAGCTGCAAGCGTTGATCATCGTCCTTCATTTCCGCGCAAGCGACAAAAGAAGCTTCTGCTGTAGTGGGCTTACCCAACATCATATACACCGCGCCTTTCAGATAATGCGCCTCGTAGTAATCAGGGTCGAGTCTCAACGCGTCTTCTAAGTAATTCCGCGCGAGCTTAAAATCATCAGTCATATATGCCCCAGCCGCTAGATAGTATGGAATACGTGCATCGTGTTGATCGAGATCATGTGCATTCAGCAAATCTTCACGTGATCGGTCATAATCACCAAGCGAAAACAGGCAGATGCCGCGGTGCAAGTACAATTCAAAGCGCTTGAACGTAATATCTTCGGCACCATCATAGGCGAATAAAGCCTTGTCAAAGTCACCCAGTTTGTGGAACGAGTCGCCCAAGAGTAACCACCCTTCAGGGTCAGTTGGTTTTCCTAATTGATCGATGACTTGCTGGTACTCACCTTCTTCGTAAAGAGTCTCCAAGGAAGCGAAGTCTTGTGAACGAACCGAAAGGCCAATAAACAGAAGGGCTAAGAGCGTGATTAGTCTCATGCTTCTGTGTACTGATTTGAGCGAAAAATGTTCCCCTCAGCCACAGAAGCGTTACCTTTCGAACATGAAATTCATCAAGCGACTTCTGATTTCACTGATGGTGATCATTCTACTTGCCATAACAGGCTTGTACATCACTGGGAACGGACATATCGTGAATGGTTTGCCTTCTACCTACCTGAGTGGAAACAGCAAACCCGACATTGATGACATGGGCTTCCATGATGTTCGCACTGTTCAAGCGGGAGAACCGATGCCCTGGAACGAGTCGCTTCTTGCTGAAGACGCGCTGCCTTCAGAAGACATTGACTACATGGATGACCTAGAAACAACGGCTTTCCTTGTCATCAAAGGCGATGAAATCATCTACGAGCGCTATGCCATGGGCTACAACGAGTCAACGTTGTCAAACTCCTTCTCCATGGCGAAGAGCTTTACCTCGCTTTGCATCGGAACAGCCTGTGACCGCGGACTCATTCGAGAAACAGAAAAGGTATCCAAGTACCTTCCTCGCTTTGCGCAAGATGAACAAGACAGGCGCTTAACCGTTCGTCAAGTGCTTCAAATGCGGTCGAATATTGATTTCGGAGAAAGCTATGGCGACCCGTTTGGGTACATGGCAAAGGCATATTTTGGGGATGACCTACTCGAACTGACTGAGCCATTCCACGTTAGTGGATACCCAGGAACCCTTTGGAAATATGAAGGCGGAAACACCGTGATTCTTTCAGAAATCTTGACCAAGGCTACGAATAAGAACCTCAGCGAATGGTTCAGCTCTACGGTGTGGTCACAAATTGGCGCGGAGAACGACGCCTACTGGAACCTTGATAAAGAAGACGGAACCGAAAAAGCATTCAGCGGATTCTATGCTACAGCGAGAGATTTCGCACGTATAGGGAAACTCATGCGTGATCGAGGTAAATGGGACGGACGCAAGATCGTTGGGTTTGGCTGGGTTGAGTCATCAATTACTCCTGTTAATGTCGCTAACGCGGAAGGAGATGTCGTTGAACATTACGGCTACCAATGGTGGCTTGCACCTCAAGACAATGAGCCGTGGCATTTTTCTGCTCGAGGAATGCGTGGTCAATATATTATTGCAGTCCCTTCAGAAGATCTCGTGATCGTGCGATTAGGTCATAATCGCGTTGAATCTGAAGCCAACGCCACCATGACTCCTGATTTAAGTCGATGGGTTGAAATGGGGCTGAAATTGAAAGAACAACATGCTGAAAGACATTGATAATCCCAAGGTAGAGGGGGTTGCTTTCGCTATCGCGGAAGAGGTGAACGAGTTGAATGAGAAGAGCTATGTCGCTTACCTCATAAACCTGAAAGATGAGCCTTTAGAAAACGTGCTTGTCCGTTCAAGCGGCTATGGTGAGCACGACGGGAAACAAGTAAAAACCACAGAGCTTCGTCGTTTCTATGACAGCATTGAGCCGAAATCAGCACAACTGATTGAACCGGTATTGGAGGAAGCCTTGACTCTGACGAATCAGTATTGGGTGAGCTTCTACAACGATAAAGTTTTGTACGACAGAAAGTATGTTTTTGTGGCGGAAAGCGTGAATGAGAGTAACTTTATTTCGCTCCCGTTGATTGATCATTCGGGAGTCTTGATCAAGTAGCCTTATGATTCGACACCTAGACTTAGAAAACCTGCTTTTCCTCGACATTGAAACTGTGCCGGCAAATGCTGATTTCAGTGAACTTGATGACGACTGGAAAAAGCTGTGGGAGGAAAAGAGTAAGTACTTCCGCGAACGCGATGAAATCTCGATAGAAGATAGCTACGAGCGCGCTGGCATCTATGCAGAATTCGGTAAAATCGTGTGTATTTCTGTGGGCTTCCTTCGCCAAGTCAAAGGTGAACGTCGGTACCGAACGACTTCGTTCTACGGCGACGATGAGAGCCAATTGCTCCAAGAATTCGCCAACTTGCTGAACAACCACTACAACAGCCGAGATCATATGATTTGCGGACACAACGTGAAGGAGTTTGACATTCCCTTCATTGCGCGTCGTATGCTCGTCAATGGCATTCACCTGCCGCACCTCCTCGATATCGCTGGAAAGAAGCCGTGGGAGATCAATCACCTTGACACCATGGAGCTGTGGAAGTTCGGTGATTACAAGAACTACACGTCATTGAAGGTTCTGGCTAAGCTTTTCGGGATCCCTACCCCGAAAGATGATATTGATGGCAGTCAAGTAGCCAGTGTCTACTACGAAGAAAAAGACCTCGATCGCATCGAGGTTTACTGTCGTAAAGACGTTCTCGCCACCGCGCAACTTGTTCTCAAGTATCGCAACGAGCCTCTCATCGAGGAACACGAAGTTCAAAACGTCTAAATGAAATTGCCCCGAACTGCACTTTAGCAACTCGGGGCAAGCCTGAAACTGTATGTCGCTTTCGCCTGAAAGCTGATTAAAACGGTACTATGGTAATCCCTACTGCTAGTGGATATACCTCCGGTCCTTTATCTTCTTCGAACAGGGACGTTAATCCGTAGTTCGCCCAGATAGTAAAGTCTCTATATCCTACTCGCACCGAAGCGTCGAGCATGAATGGGTTCAGGTTGAAATCATCTTTGATGCGGTCTTTGTGCTTCGCACCATCGATCTTGTATTCTTGCTTGGTGATCGATCCAATTCTCAACCCACCAGTGACACCAGCTGCCACGTGGAACGTTCTGTCTGGATCATTGCTCGTGTTGAACTCTAACATAAGCGGTACACGCAAGTAGGTTGCACGTAGCTTGTTCTTGTCATAGCTGAATAGTGAGTCTGGAATGTCAACAGCCGTTGTCATTGAGTCTGTCTTTAGCACTTGAACATTGTTCTTCAATCCGTAGCTATTGTACGTGATTCCCAGTCCTGTCATGACACCTACGTAGTCTTTAACAATTCTGATTTTCTGCTCGAAGAGGTTGAAGCTCCAGCTCATAGAGCGAATAGGGTCTGTTTCCAGCCATTCAGCGCCCTCTGGTAGTGATGTGCTTCCACTTGAGTTCATGAGCATGTTCACTCCGGCGTCAATACCTGCCCAGTGCGTGAGCTCTTCTTTATCTCCAATGCGACTTGCGTCGTCATCATCGTCATCGCTAGTTGCTGTTGTCACCTCACCGTCTTCGTCAACGATAATTACATTCACATCTCCGAATTTTACTTTCGTCGTATCCGACTTCGCCTCTGTATCTTCCTGTGCTACCACAGCGGATGTGATGAAGAGACAGGCTAGTATGGTCATCCACTTTTTCATGGTTCGTGTGTTTTTGCTTGTTTGATCGTGTGACGCACTCCCCTCTCAGTTTGTTACAGCAAACCGAATTCTTTTTTCATTTCGCCGAATCCTATTAATAGGTAGCCATATACACACCGGGACTACTCTTTTTGGTGGATTTCTTTCAGATTTGAAGTGAAAGCTGCCGCTTTCGCCGACAATTAACACTACTAAAACTATCATTATGGAAAGGTTGATCGACACGGTCATCGTCGACGATGATCCGTATGCCCGTGAGTTACTCCGGCGACAGCTCTCTCAGCATCACCCTCAGATCAATGTAGTCGCCGAAGCCTCCAATGGAAAAGAAGGCTATGACGTTATCCGTAAAACAGACCCTGACCTGGTCTTTCTCGACATCCGAATGCCCTATCAAAGTGGAATCGAATTAATTGATCGATTTGTTGACCGCTCATTCTACACCATTTTTCACAGCAACGTCACTGATTATGCCATCGAGGCCATCAAAAGACAAGCCTCCGGATACTTACTCAAACCCCTTGACCCTGACGAACTAAATACCTGCTTAGGGAAACTCACCCATCGGATTCAATCCCAACATGAGATCTTACCTAAACAGCATTTCCAAAAGCTCGAAGTCTTCGCCAAGGGAAAAGTGCGCTATGTGAAACATAGTGACATCATGACCATTGAAGCATGTGGAAGCTACAGCAACATTCGATTGAAAACAGGGGAGCGACTGATGGTCTCCAAGAACCTCAAACAGCTTCAAGCGCTTCTGGGGAGTGAGGGATTCTTTCGAGCACACAACAGCTTTATAATAAACCTCCGCGGGGTCAAATCGTGCAATTACTCATTGAAGCTCTGTACCATGCAAAACGGCGAAAACATCAAGTTAGCCGTGCGAAGAAGCGAGGAATTGCGGCGAAAACTGGAGCTCCTGTGGTCTGTACACCGTTGACCCCCACGGAATTACCGTTCGCGGAGAAATGACCCCTTTTCGAGGGGGGCTCTGTAACTTCATGGAAGCTCATGCGTCTTACAGTCAAACTGAAAAACATGAAAGCATCCGTTATCACCATCCTCCTCTGCTCGCTTTTTATTGTTCCTACGTTCGCATCGACTGATGTGAGTGGCGACGAAAAAGCCGACAAGAAAAACACTCGAGTTGAACGCATTGTACGTCGTGCGATCGACAAAGCAATCATTTTCCCTGTAGATCAACAAGGGGAAGAATTGCAGGGTACTGTAGACGTTAGTTTTAAAATCGATGATGCTGGCCGCGTAAAGGTCGTAAACATCGAATCAAGCAATCCTGAGCTTATGGACTATGTACTAGCCAAGCTCAAAAAGATCAAGCTCGACAGCGCACGAAGCCACGGAGAAACCATCCGCTACCGCTTCGTCTTTAAGCAGCAGTCTTGATCACACCTTCTCTCAACATGCAGCCAAGTCCCGACTCTTCGGGACTTTGTTGTTTCTACACAGTACGTTAAAGGCGTATCTTTGCCCCATGGTACGCCAAAAAGACATTCGAGACCTCACCTTAGAGGAAATCACTTCCTGGGTTCTAGAGAACGGGGAAAAGAAGTTCCGCGCAAAGCAGGTTTATGAATGGCTTTGGGACCATTCGGTGACGGATTTTGACGAGATGACCAGCCTTTCGAAGGGCTTTAGGGCCAAACTTGCAGAGAACTTCGTCATCCATTCCGCGCTAGCGCAAGAAGAACAAAAGAGCAACGACAAAACCATCAAATGCGCCTTTGACGTAGAACGAGGAGTGGTTGAAGGAGTGTTGATTCCAACGTCTTCGCGTATGACCGCCTGCATTTCATCGCAAGTTGGATGCAGCTTGGCCTGCAAGTTCTGCGCTACCGGACGACTCAAACTGCTCAAAAACCTTCAGCAGGGAGAGATCTATGATCAAGTAGTGCACTTGAGTCGTCTAGCTCAGTCAAACTACGGTATCCCTCTATCGAACATCGTTTACATGGGCATGGGTGAACCGTTGCTCAACTACAAAAACGTGTTGGCGTCGATCGATAAGATCACCGGAGACCCTGGTCTTGGTATGTCGCCAAAACGAATCACTGTAAGTACGGCAGGTATAGCCAAGATGATCAAGAAACTGGGCGACGATGAGGTGAAGTTCAATCTTGCGTTGTCGCTCCATGCTGCGAATGACGAGAAGCGCAGCAAGATCATGGAGATCAACGACACCAATAACCTTGAGGCCTTGGCAGAAGCGCTTCGTTACTTCTACGATAAGACGAAAACGCGTGTCACTTTTGAGTACATCATCTTCAAAGATTTCAATGACTCGTTGCAAGATGCGCGTGAACTCGCAGCCTTCTGTAGACACGTGCCTTGTAAGATCAACATCATCGAATACAACCCGATTGACGACGGAGAATTTAAGCAAGCCGATATCGAGAAGGTAGATGCCTTCAAAGATTTCTTAGAGCGCTTGAACCTCATCGTGAATGTTCGTCGCTCACGCGGAAAAGATATCGATGCAGCCTGCGGACAGCTCGCTAACAAAAACGAGCTCGCAGCAAAGAAAACGGCTTAATCGTCGAGCTTCAGTACGGCGAGGAATGCTTCCTGTGGCACTTCAACGTTCCCTACCTGACGCATACGCTTCTTCCCTTTCTTCTGCTTCTCTAGAAGTTTACGCTTACGGGTGATGTCACCACCGTAACACTTCGCCGTTACATCCTTACGTACCGGACGAATCGTCTCACGTGCTACGATCTTAGACCCAATTGCCGCCTGCAAGGCAATCATGAACTGCTGGCGCGGGATCAACTCCTTCAACTTCAAACAGATCTTCTTACCCAATTCGTACGCGTGATCGCGGTGGATTAGTGCTGAAAGGGCATCTACTTGATCTCCGTTGAGGAGAATATCAAGTTTCACCAAGCTCGACTCGCGGTAATCCGCTGCGAAGTAATCGAAGCTGGCGTACCCACGAGAAACTGATTTGAGTTTATCGTAGAAGTCGAATACCACTTCTCCAAGCGGCATATCGAATGAGAGCTCAACACGATCAGCAGTCAAGTACACTTGATTCTTCAAGATGCCTCGCTTCTCAATACAAAGGGTCATCACAGCTCCTACGTAATCTGACTTCGTAATGATCTGTGCCGTGATGTATGGTTCCTTCACCCAATCAAGCTTTGATGGGTCAGGCATATCACTCGGGTTGTTGATCATGTACTCCGCCCCGTCTTTGTTTTTCGCTTGATACGATACGTTAGGCACGGTAGTGATCACGGTCATGTTGAACTCACGTTCGAGACGCTCTTGAATAATCTCCATGTGGAGCATTCCGAGGAACCCACATCGGAAACCAAACCCAAGCGCTGCTGAGCTTTCAGGTTCAAACACCAAAGAGGCATCATTGAGCTGAAGTTTCTCCATGGAGTAACGAAGCTCTTCGTAGTCTTCCGTGTCTACAGGATAGATTCCGGCGAATACCATTGGCTTCACATCCTCGAATCCTTTCACCGCTTCGCTACAAGGATCGCTCTTCAAGGTTAAGGTATCTCCCACCTTCACCTCTTTTGCGTTCTTGATTCCAGAGATGATGTATCCAACATCACCTGCACTCAAGTCTTTTCTTGGGATGAGGTCAAGGCCAAGTACACCAATCTCATCGGCATCGTACTCGCGGTCAGTGTTCATGAATTTCACACGATCACCTTTCTTGATCTTTCCATTCAAGATGCGGTAGTAAGCGATGATTCCACGAAATGAGTTGAACACCGAGTCAAAGATCATCGCTTGCAACGGCGCTTCCACATCACCTTTTGGGGCAGGAACACGCGCCACAATAGCGTCGAGGATATTCTCTACTCCTAGTCCTGTCTTACCACTCGCTGGAATCACGTCTTCCGGATCACAACCGATAAGGTCAACGATCTGGTCAGTCACCATTTCTGGGTCAGCAGAAGGAAGGTCCATCTTGTTCAGGATCGGAATAATCTCCAAATCGTGTTCGATGGCTAGGTAAAGATTGGATATCGTTTGGGCTTCAATTCCTTGTGAAGCATCTACAATAAGTAGGGCTCCTTCACACGCGGCAATCGAGCGTGACACCTCATACGAGAAGTCAACGTGCCCTGGGGTGTCGATCAAGTTGAAGACGTAGTTTACGCCGTCTTTTTTATAGTTCATCTGAATCGCATGACTCTTGATTGTGATCCCGCGCTCGCGCTCGAGATCCATATCATCAAGGGTCTGCTCTTGCAGTTGACGTTCGCTGATTGTTCCGGTTACTTGAAGTAATCGGTCGGCCAGGGTACTCTTACCGTGGTCAATATGAGCGATAATGCAGAAATTGCGGATGTTCTCCATGGAATCGCAAAAATAGCGTTAACCACTGAATTAACGAGCACTATGTGTCGAAGGTTCTGAGAAAAGCGTAAAAATTCAATGAAAAGTCATCTTTCAGGCAACTTTTGAAATCTCACCCGCATCATATCACCACGAACGCCATGACGGAAAGAGAACTTGTAGATGCATGCTTAGCAAACGAACGCTCGGCACAAAAAGAGCTCTATGACCAGTTCTCCGGTCAAATGATGGCGGTTTGCCTGCGCTATGCAGGGAATCCCAATGATGCAGCAGACATGATGCAAGAGGGGTTCATTAAGGTCTTTGAAAAATTGGGTCAATACAAAGGGGATGGTGCTTTAGGCGCTTGGATTCGAAGGGTGATGGTTAATTCGGCCCTCATTCACATCCGAAAAGAAAAACGCCACGCCTTCCAAGAGTCGATTGATGAAGCTTATGATCTTCACATAACTGACTTCAACGTGTTGAGTGAACTCGCCGCCAAAGATATTTTGGCTTTGATCGCTCAGCTGCCCACAGGATATCGCACAGTCTTCAACTTATACGCCATCGAAGGATACAGTCATAAGGAGATTGCTGAGAAGCTCGAAATCTCTGAAAGCACTTCAAAGACCCAATTTCACAAAGCCAAGATTCAGTTGCGCAATCAACTGAACGCACTAGAACAAGGACGATGACAGAAGATCAGCACATAAGAGATCTGCTTCAGCAGAAGCTATCCGGAGCCGAAGCACCGGTAGATCCAAATATCTGGTCGCAATTGCAGCAGCAGTTGCCGACGCCAGGTGGTGCTGCCAGTGGTAGTGCCGGTGGTGGCGCTGCTGGCGCTTCCGGCGGATTTAGCGCTGTGGCTGGTGTAATCGCCACTGTTGTCGTTGGAGGTGCGATTGCACTGGGTGTATACTTCAGTGGTGATGATACTGTGGCGTCTGCTCCTGCTCAAGAAGAAGTGGTTGTCGCTAACGCGGAAACGAATACTGCCACTGAGCAACCTTCCGAGGATACTCAACGTGATGTAAGTGAGGAAACTACAACTGTTGATGATCGCTCTGACGAGAAGCCTTCAAGAGAATTAAAAATGATCACGAACACTGATGACCCGGTGGCTGATACCATTACCGTTGAAACCATCTACTCATCAGAGCAAGAGACTGAAGAAGCGTCTGAGACCCCTGTGGTAGCTGATGAACAAGGCGCTGCTGAGGCTTCGGATAATTCAGACGCTAGCGCGGAATCGGAAACAACGGAAGAACAAGCACAACCAGATGCCAATCTCAGTGCTGAATTCACGGTTTCGATTTATGATCGCGAAACGCTCACGCGCCACTTCGAACCGGCATTCCGCAACGGGGTACAATACATCTGGTTCTTCGGCGACGGAGAAATGTCAACAGAACGCAGTCCACAACACACCTACGAATTTGAAGATGACTACACAGTCATTCTCCAAGTAGTTGATGCTGCAGGGTTTGATAGAACGGAAGAACAGCAAATCACGGTTGATCTTCCTGCGAAATTGGTTCTGGCGAATGTCTTTACTCCAAACAACGACGGAGTAAATGATATTCTCGGCATACACCCGGAATCTCGTAAGGTCACTGTACAACAAATGGTGGTTTACGATTCCAATGGTAAAGTAGTATTTGAGGAGTCTGGAAATGGCTCAGGCTGGGATGGAAACGACCAAGCAGGGAATCAATGTCCTGAAGGCGCGTACATTTTGACTGTGGTAGCATACTCGGACGCTGGTAAAGTATTCAACGAACGGCGTATTGTGAAGCTCCTTCGTTAGCTCTGAAATACTATATTTGCTAGCCCTTTGAACGGGGTACAACCTTTGACGAACAGAACTAATTTAGTTCAGACTAGATAAGATGAGTGGTAAAATGAAACAATCGATTCTATTATTAGTCGCTTTCCTCCTCTCCGGAAGCGTAGCATTCTCTCAGGAAATCAACAACATGGATGGTTCTGAAACCACCCTAAATGCTGAGCAAATCATTGCAAAGTACAATGGTTTTGAAGGTGCTGTAATCAACATGACACGTGCTGAATGGGACGTGATTCGTGAATGGGAGCACTACTCTGAAGAAGATGCTCGCCGCATCGTAAAGGAGCGTAAAGTAGTTGACGAAGATGAGCGTGCAGCTCGTCGTGCAGCTCGCCTGTTGGCCTCGGGCGGATGTGAGTGCTGGGTTGAACCAGACGACACTTACACACAAATTCAAACAGATGACTGGGACGAAACAGGGGGTGCAGGTGCCGACGTAGACGCTTGGATCGGGCCGCTTGCTCTTCCAGGATGGAGCCATGACCACTACGGTGAAAACTTCAACGCTGTTTACATCAACTCCAAAGGTTCTGTTTCTTTCGGTGCCGGTATCATTGACTGGACTCCGGAAGAATTCCCTGATGCAACGTATGATCAGATTGCCGGTTTCTGGGCAGATATCGATATCCGTGCAACAGGTGAAATTTGGTACAAGATTACTGAAGACGCGGTATACGTGAACTTCATCGACGTGGGTTACTACAACAACCACGACGACAAAACGAATACCTTCCAAATCATCTTCACTCCAGAAGATAGCCCTGTACTTCCAGAAGGAACAAACGTGCAGCTTTGCTACCTCAACATGGGATGGGCTCACGGTGACGTAGGTGGATCTGGTGGTTGTCAAGGTCCAACACCTGCAACCAACGGTGCAGATAAGTCAGCTACGACAGGACCAAACATCCAGTATGGACGTTTCGGAAGCTGTAGCGATACATACAACGGACCTTACGGTGATGATAATGACGAAATTGACGGTGTGTACTGGTTGAACAATAAAACGTTCAACTTCAACACGATCGGGGTCCAACAGAACAACATACCTCCTATCTCTACAGCAAACGTTGGGTGTGACACCATCACGCTTTGTCTTCAAGACACCCTTGTTCTTGACTTCCAATTCTTGGCGCCTGAGAACAATCAGCAGGTAACGATTGAATACGACGTAGATGGGTACGAAGATGGTTTATACATCAACAACGTCATCAACGGAAACACCGCAACTTTCGACGGTGGTTACGTGGGTAGCGTCGATAACATCGGATTCAACACCATCAACGTAATAGCTACCGACTCAGGTGACCCTGAGGGAGTAACTGAATTGAACATTGTAGTAGAGGTAATCGACGTAGTACTTCCAGAACTGACAGTATCTGGTGACTTCACCATCTGTGCCGGATCTGCAACTACACTCGAGGCCAGCGACGGATTCGACTTCTACGACTGGTCATCAGGATGTACAACACCTATTTGTGACGTAACAACAGGTGGACAAGTAATCGTAGTTGCAGGAATCGACGAAGGATGTACTGCAGAAACAACGGTTACCATTGATCAGACGCCATACTTCCTTCCATGTGTTACGGTATTACCAAACCCTATTTGTTCTGACGAGCTAGCTGTAGCTCAGATCTGTGAAGACGAATGGGAACTTTACACAGATATTTCATGGGAAGGTGATTGGAACGGCCTCGGTGGTGAAGTAGTCTCTGTTGCAGATGACAATTTGAGCGCAGAATTGACCCCGGGTACTTACCGACTTCTTGTAACTGACGAACAAGGATGTCAAGGTCAATACGTATTTAACGTGTTGAGCGTAGATCCATTTATCCCAGAAGATACGTGGTCTGGAGCATACTGTGACGGTCTTGAGCCAGTAGAGTTCTTTGGAGGTTTCAGCAACCCAGCAGAAGGATTCTTCAACATCTACCTGCAGTCGTCGAACAACGACGGTTGGGACGGTTCTTTCATCAACGTTTATGTGAACGAAGAGCTTGTAGCAACTTTCACTTCATTCTCTACCTTCTTGATTGAGCAGGTGGCAATTGAAGCGGGTGATTACATCGAAATCGAATACATCAGTGCAGGTACAGGAGATGAGTTCAATGACGTTCTCTTCTTCAACTGTTCTACAAACAACCAGGTTGACCCTGAGCCTCCATTTACTAACGGACAAATTCTTTTTGAAGGTGAGGTAGGCTGTACGGCGGATCCTGCAATTGGTGTATGGACATACATTAGCGGTCCTGGTGGAACGTTCGATCCAGACGATGAGTTCGATACTGTATTCACTCCAGACGATTACGGAATGCACATCTTCTCATTCGAAGAAGCATCATGTGGAATCTTCTACGAATACCAACTTGAATTCACAGAAGCACCAACAATCGAGCTTTCTCCTGATGCGTTCGTACTTTGTGGAGATGAAGAAGCGGTTGTCAACGCTGACGTATACGACCTTGGTGGTACTGCCGAAATCGATTGGCCGAGCCCGGGAGTTGACGACGTTCTTACGAACACATACAGCTTCGACCAAGCAACAAACGAGACATTCACTGTAACCATCGAAAACGGGTGTGGTGAAGACTCTGATACCTTTGACATCATCGCAACAAGCCTTCCTTCAGCCCCTGTGCTTGAAGACCAAGTGCTATGTGACGGTGGAACGGTGATCCTCGATCCAATTGCCAACGATGACCCATCACTCATTTACGAGTGGACATTCGAAGGTGCTGCGGTAGGCAACGGTGAAACATTTGAAGCCGGCGAAACTGGAACATACTGTGTAACGGTAAGCAACGAATGTGACCCTGTTGGAGCAAGCGCTTGTGCAGAGGTGTCAATCGCTGGAGAGCTTGATACTGTTCTTCCACAACCTTACTACGCATTCTGTGATTCTGATGGCCCGTACATCATGGCTGCGAACGTTCCTAACCTTGATTGGGATGTTGTTTGGCCTGACGGATCCAACGGAATCCAGTACGAAGTGACTTCAAACCAAGAAGTTTGTGTGGATGTAACAGACCCAGGAAACTGTGCTACAGAAACCATCTGTACTGAAGTGTTTATTGGTTCTGCTCCAAACGTAGATCCATTCCCAACAACGCCATTGACGCTTTGTCCTGAGATCAACAACGTATTCCAGTTGAACTCTACAGGTGGACCAACACAATGGGTATGGGAAATTAACTGTGACGGAGACATCATTTACTTCGAAGACAACGCAGATGATTTGACGTTGAACGCTTCTGACCTCGGTACTGAGTGTTGGGGAATCGTTCAAACATTGACAGGTACTTCAATCAACCCTTGTGGTTCTACACAAGCGAACTTCGAAGTAGTAATCGATGCATGTGAGATTACTATTCCGAACATCTTCACTCCAAACGGTGATGCTACCAATGAGCGTTTCCACATCGAAGGACTCGACGTGTACAATGACGTTCAGGTATACATCTACAACCGTTGGGGAACTTCAGTTTACGAAAGCCAAGATTACCGCTCAGGTGACTGGGACGGACGTGACGTAGCTGAAGGAACTTACTGGTACGTGATCATCCTTCCAAACGGAAAAGAGCACAACGGTACAGTGAACATCAGCAGATAATAACTTATCTCGAATATAGCGGAGGCTGCCCTTGAAGGGCGGCCTCTTTTTTTATAGCTTCCCTCGTGGCCAAAGTCAAAACAAAATACGTCTGCCAAAGCTGTGGCGCTACCGCCGCAAAATGGATTGGTAAGTGTCCTTCATGCAATGAGTGGAATACTTACGTTGAAGAATCTGTTCAACCAGATACTCGCCAGACGCGCAGGCGCGCCATGATTCCTGTGACGCAACAAAAGGCGGCTCCACTTCAGAGTTTCGAATCAAGCAGTGGTGTGCGCACTCCTGTTGATGATCAAGAGCTCGACCGCGTACTAGGCGGTGGACTTGTTCCTGGCAGCCTCATCCTTTGCGGGGGTGAGCCCGGAATTGGGAAATCAACCCTTTTGCTTCAAACGGCGATGCGCTTCTCAGGAGGCAACGTGCTGTATGTTTCTGGTGAGGAAAGCCCCGAGCAAATAAAGATGCGCGCTGAACGCATTGGCCCGCTAAAAGACAGCCTTTATGTTCTTCCCGAAACCAACGTGAAGATCATTGCCGAACAGGCAGAAGAACTCAACCCTTCTTTGATTATCGTTGACTCGATTCAAACGCTGTTTACACCAGAAATTGAATCTTCGCCTGGTAGTGTGAGCCAAATTCGAGAAACGGCAGCTGATCTTTTGACGATTGCCAAGACCAAGCACATCCCTGTATTCTTAATCGGTCACATCACCAAAGAAGGCTCACTCGCAGGGCCAAAAGTGCTAGAGCACATGGTTGACGTCGTGCTTCAGTTTGAAGGTGACCGTTTCCATGCCTTCCGCATTCTGCGTACAGTGAAGAACCGATTCGGCTCTACACACGAACTCGGGATATACGAGATGAACAGCAACGGACTTCAACCCGTGTTGAATCCTTCTGCTGTACTGATTGGTGAAAAAGACCCGTCGCTTTCAGGTTCAGCCATTGCGGCTTCCTTGGAAGGAATGCGCCCGCTCCTTTTGGAGATTCAGGCCCTCGTTAGTACCGCCGTTTACGGTACGCCGCAACGAAGCGCTACCGGTTATAATACTCGCCGATTGAACATGCTTCTTGCGGTTCTCGAAAAACGCTGCGGCTTCAAGTTGGGTATGAAAGACGTCTTCCTCAACATCGCTGGTGGTCTGCGCATTGAAGACCCTGCTATTGACTTAGCCGTTGTGGCTGCTTGCCTATCGAGCAGTTTGGATATCGCTCTGCCGTCAGATACAGTGTTCGCAGGAGAGATTGGGCTGTCTGGAGAAATCCGACCAGTCAGTCGCATCGAACAACGAATTTCGGAAGCGGAAAAAATGGGCTTCAAGCGCATGCTTGTGAGTTCATACACACGCAATGTGAAAGACTCTTACGGTAACTTGAAAGTGGTTGGCGTAGAGAAAGTCGCCGACATTCATCGACTGCTCTTCTGAGCGGCGTTTAAGCCTTGAAATACGACCACAAACTCGCCTTTAGGTGCATGGGCCTCAAAATGAGCCTTTACCTCGGCTAATGAGCCTCTAACGGTCTCTTCGTGGAGTTTGGTGATCTCTCGGCTGGCTGATACCAGACGCTCTTCGCCGCACTCCTCTATAAGCTGGGTAAGCAACTTGACAATTCGATGTGGTGATTCGTACATCACTGTCGTGGCGTCGTGTTGAGCAATCGCCTTTACCCTAGTTTGACGTCCTTTCTTCTGTGGAAGGAAGCCTTCGTAGATGAAACGATCTAGAGACATCCCACTCAAGACAAGCGCAGGAATAACAGCGGTTGGGCCTGGTAGCGATTCTACCTCGATTCCTCGTTCAATGCAGCCGCGCACCAACAAAAACCCTGGGTCACTGATTCCAGGACTTCCCGCATCCGAGATTTGGGCGTAGGTGTGCCCTGCCTCTAATTCTTCAAGAATGCGGTCTACAGTTTTGTGTTCATTGTGCGCATGGAACGAACGCATGGGCGTCTCGATGGCATAATGGCGAAGGAGTTTTGAGCTCGTACGCGTATCCTCAGCAAGGATTAAATCAACTTCGTTTAGGATCCGCACAGCGCGGTAAGTGATATCTTCAAGATTCCCGATCGGGGTCGGAACGAGATACAACTTGCTCATAAGAAGCGGCGTTCGATCAGGTCCATGAAGACTTCAACTACCTCATCCCCTTCTTCTTTCGACGCCAACTGTGGCACTTGATCATTCACCAACGACATCGCCTCCTCAAGTGAGTTGGAGCCATTCACGCCGTCAACAAAAGCATCATAAGAAGAGGCGTCTCCGTCAAACAGTTCGCGAATGAATTGGAACTTCTGGTTCAAGCCAATCGCTTTCCGAAGGTCTTCAATCGGAGAACGACTCAGCTTTGCGGCTAGGGAATCATCGTTGGGGTCAGGTTCTGATTTTTCAGACGGGTGCACTGGTGCAACGCTAACATTAGCCTCTTCTTCTATTTCTTCCTCTGATTCTTCTGGGTGCACATGTGCACCCCTAACCTCTGACTCTCCTTCTGATTCTAATTCCCCTTCTATCTCTCCCTCTAATTCTTTTTCTTCCTCTATCTCTTCAACATCACCAACAGGCTGAATCATCACCTCAGGAACATCAGGCGTTGGTTCAGAATCTGGGTTGTTTTCTTCTGCAGGCTGGTTTTCCGGACGCAAAGATGCGTCCCTCTCTAATTCTTCTGGGTGCACATGTGCACCCCTAGCCTCAGATTCTCCTTCTCCTTCTGATTCTTCCTCTTCCTCTTCCGTTTGATCAAGCAACATCGAAGAAAACAGATCATTCTTCTGGTTCGTTTCAGCTACCACCTCATCGATGGCGTCAATAAGAGAGGTTTGTCCTGGATGAATGCGGAATGGCGGGTTGTCATTAGGCTTCAATCCCTTTTCCGCGATAGCGTAACGCAAAGCAATCAGCCCTTCATACAACTCGCGAGACTGTTCAGTTAGACTGTGAACATCTTCGAATTTGAGCTCTCCTTTCTCTAGTTGTCCAAGGTTCTTGGCCAACATTTCTGCTATGTGCTTCAGCGTGTATTGCATGGGCTTATCTGATGCAAAAGTAGTGGGTTCATTACAAACTTTTAGAGCCCAGCGTCCATCCGCTGTTTTTTTGTCAATCCCTTGATGACCAAATGATAACTGTTGAGTACCCATTCTTCAAATAGTTTAGGCGGGATAGAACCATCCATATCAACGGTATTCCAGTGCTTTTTGCTCATATGATAACCTGGCCTAACGGCGGAATAGGTCTCTCTTAACTCGAGCGCCATGTCTGGATCGCATTTCAGGTTCACCCCTTCAAAACTATCAACGTCACATAAGGCGAACATCTTGCCCGCCACCTTGAAAACCAAGGTTTTATTGTCAAATGGGAAGGATTCTGTGACAGCAGGAAGCTTCAAACAGAATTCGCGAAACGTTTCGATGTTCATAACCTTTCTTCGGATTACTGGATATCAGTTCGAAGATGCAATAAACTTGATAAAAAGTCTTCTGCATGATTTTTCCTTGGGATGTTCGCAGAAAGAGCTGTCCTCATTGTCAATCTGAAGCACATGTGATTCCTGTGCTATATGGCAGTCTTTCAAGAAGAGCAGAAAAAGAAGTAAAAGCGGGTAAAGTACACTACGGAGGTTCAGTGGTCAGCCTAGATCGCGATCAATGGTATTGTACACTTCATCAACAGGCTTTCGGAAGTGCCTCTGAAGCCTTAGAAGAACAAGTAGCGGCGGCTAACGCTGATTAAAACGGAACCCGATCAAAATCTCGTGGGTGCCGGTTGTGTGCTCGCGCAGACCTGAAGTCGTCATATCATAGGCATAAGCGATCGAAACGCTTTCCATGTATTGATAACCGGCCATGGCAACCAACGCGTCATTGCTTCGGTAACTCAAACCAGCAAACACCATGTTCTGATACCACGCTCTCGTTGAGATTTCCCACTTCAGTGGGGTTGGGTTTACATACTTGACAAGGAACGAAGGCTCCACCATCCAATCATCGCTGAAGGTATAGCGGTATCCACCCATCACAAAGTAGTGGTCTTCCAAACGGTTGCTCGCTTGTTGCTGGCTATCGTAGAGGTTCATTTGATTCTGCAACAACTGTGGCAAAGAGAACCCAATGAAATACTTGTCTGTGTAAAGCATCGCGCCGAATGTGGCATCAACTACTGTTTCCGATCTCAACTCTCCAAATAGTGCGGGGTCGCCTTCTTCGGCCAAGGTGATTTTACTTCCGTCAATCGCGAATTGAATCGCGCCAGCAGAAAGTCCTAGGCCCAGCCGCATGTCTTCGTTCAAGAAGAAATGCCATGCGTAAGTCAGCTGAATTCCTGTTCTGCGTGTTGGTCCAACGTTATCTGTGAATAGATGTCCTCCTAAGCCAATGTGTGGATTCTTGAGAGGGCCTTGAAGTGACAACGTGAACGTTCTCGGTGCATCGGTAATGCCGGCCCATTGGCTGCGGTTCATTCCTTTGACATCGAAATAATCATTGCTACCTGCTACTGCTGGGTTCAGCACGAAGGCGTTGTCAAGGTACATGCTCAACTGCGGCAATTGTTGCGCGTTGATTTTTCCCGCTAGCGCGGAAAATAGCACGACGATCATGATATGTAGTGTCTTCGTCCTCATCGCAGTATGGTTACAGGTCCAGTCAATGTTGTCTTGAACTCTGGCTCATCGATGGTTATCACGTAGTAGTACGTGCCAATCGGCAGAGGGTTTCCGTTAAAGGTTCCATCCCAGGCGTTCGCATAGCCGCGATCATCCCTGAATAAGAGGTCTCCCCAACGGTTGTAGATCTCCACGTTTAGTGAAGGGTAGAACAAGTTGTTTCCAAGAGTCCACAAGTCGTTCATGTTGTCTCCATTTGGCGTGAATCCAGAAGGAACATCTAGTTCAGGAATCACGGTCACCATCACAGAGTCAATGCTCACACATCCATTCAAGTCGGTCACCTCCAACACGAAAATGGCGTTCTCCGTCATCTCCACAGTGGTTGGATTTGGTACGTCGTCTCCTAGTAAGAGGTCTGATGGCGTCCAGACAATCAAGTTTTCTTCATCTGCAGCTGGGTTACCTCCAAGCGTTGTTTGCTCTTCGAAGTACACCTCTTGATCTAATCCAGCATCTGCAAGTGGAAGGTCATAAATCGTCACCAGAACAGTGTCTTGTGAGATACAATCACCGTCTTGAGCTACATAAATGAACTCATACACTCCAGGGTCAAGGAAGATGTCTAGAAGGTCACCAGAATCAATCTGTGTACCTAGGCTGTCTGCCCAGAATGATCCATCACCACCTGTGTTGGTGCCAATTAGATTCGTCTCGATTCCAAAACAGTGCGCTGCATCAGGCCCTGCATCTGCAGTTACATCTCCAGAGAAACCTACAGGGATATCTTCGACGGAAACTTCACAACCGTTGGCATCGGTTACCACCACGTTGTAGTTACCTACAGGAATGTCTAGTAGATCTTCCGTGTCAAAGGTATTCGCCTCTTCGTCTTCCCAAACGAAGGTGAACTCAGGTGTTCCTCCTTCTATGGTGATCTCGATGGATCCATCAGAAGAAATCAGACAGCTTGTGTTGTTGATTTCGTCGAGAGAAATGGTCAGTTCTTCTGGTTCGTTGATGTCAAAGCTGAATACTTGAACACATCCATTGGCGTCACCGAGTGTCAACTCGTAGGTGCCTAATTCAAGGCTGAAGATGTCTTCTTGAGTGCTAGAGAAACCGTTTGGCCCAATCCAGAAGGTGCTGTATGGTGCTTCACCTCCAGCAATCAAGATCTCAATCGATCCGTCGGCCGCACCGAAACAAGAAATATCAGTCAGTACCGTATCAAGTTCGAATGGTTCAGGATTTACTAGTGTGATCGTCTCGCTTACGACACAACCAAAAGCGTCAGAGACAGCCACATGGTACTCGCCAGCAGCGAGGTTGTCATAAGTTTCTCCCGTGGCTACAGGTATATCGTCTTCGTACCAAGCCACATCGTATGGTGCGATACCTCCAGACGGTGTGACAGTAATTGAGCCATCATTAAATCCTGGACAGCTTGGCAAGATCGTATCAATCTCAAAGACAATCTGTGGGTTTTGTGCCAGCACCAACAATGTGTCAAGGGTACAGAAATTCAAGTCTGTTACGGTCAGTTCGTATCCTCCTGCTGGTACATCGAATAAGTCTTCATCAGAAGAAACAAAGTCACCTGGACCTGTCCAGTCATAAGTGAATCCACCTACACCTCCAGTAGCCGTGATTTCGATGGATCCGGTTGA
Organism: Sanyastnella coralliicola; assembly: GCF_030845195.1. Taxonomy (GTDB): domain Bacteria; phylum Bacteroidota; class Bacteroidia; order Flavobacteriales_D; family Sanyastnellaceae; genus Sanyastnella; species Sanyastnella coralliicola. Next base: position 3,664,287 of record NZ_CP132543.1, on the reverse strand, counting down.
ATCTCCGAAACAAGCAATGTCTGTGAGGATGGCATCAAGTAGCAACGCTTCTGGTGCTTCCACACAAGCTGTGTCTTGGGCAACACAACCGTTATCATCAATGATTTCAAGGTAATAACAACCCGGAGCCAGGTCACTTAAGCTTTGCTCAGTAGACGTGAAACCGTTGTCGCTTGTCCAGTTGATCGTGTATGGCTGTGTTCCGCCATCGATCGCTGCGAGAATCGTCCCGGTGTTGCCGTCAGCACATAGTAGATCGCCTTCCACGAGGGTGGTGATCAACGAATCTGGTTGGTCAACCGTGAACGTACTTGCTAACAAACAGCCGAGGTCATCTATTACTTCAATTGCGTAATCACCAGCTTCCAAATCAGCGATGTCTTCTTGATCTGAGGTGAAGCCGTTCGGGCCAGCCCAACTATAGGTGAATGGCGCTGTTGCTCCCACTACGGTAAGATCAATCGCTCCATTGGCATCTCCGAAACATAGCGGAGTCGTAATGTCTGCCTCGAGTTCACCAGCGTTATCTGCCAATGTGATTTCCGCGGTAGCGAAACAACCCAAATCATCAAAAACCTCAAGGAAGTAGCTGCCTGAAGGAATGTCTTCTAGAAGCGCTTCAGTGCCAATAAGGGCATTCCCATTGTCGAGGTCATACCAGAAGTAAGTGTAATCGTCAGCAACCTGTCCGCCGCTAACCACAGCTTCAAGAGCCCCGTCGTTTGCTAGACAGTTCGGTTGAACCGTAGTCACATCAATCGTAACCGCAGGGTTCTCAGTAACCGTCAAGGTGGTGTCTAGGGTACAACCAATGGCATCGGTAACCACTAAGTTGTAATCACCTGGCTCAAGCAAGGCAATGTCACTGTTGGTGTTTGTGAATCCATCAGGACCAGACCACACGAAATCGAAAGGTGATTCACCGCTTGTAATCGAGGTCGAGATGGAGCCATCATTATCACCTGCACAAGTAATGTTCGTTACAACGAAATCCGCTTCCACGCTAGTGGTTTGAATAACCTCTACTGAAAGCACCTCAGAACAACCGTTGAAGTCTTCCACCTGCAGATCATAAATACCTGCTTCGAGGCCTGTCAAATCTTCTTGGTCTGAAACAAAGGCATTCGGACCAACCCATGAAATGGTGTAATCAGGTGTTCCTCCGGTAATTGTCAAATCAATGCTTCCATTGTCAGTTGCGCCACAAGAAACAGGCGCAGTAGCAGCGGTTAGTACAAGCGTTTCAGGCTCAGATAATGTCACCAAAAGCGAAGATTGACATCCAAGTTCGTCAACCACTGTTACCGTGTAATCACCCGCTTCAAGGTCTGCAATATCTTCTTGGTCAGAAACGAATCCGTTAGGACCAACCCACCCAAGGGTGATGTTACCCGTTCCTCCTGTGATCGTTAGATCAATCGCTCCATTCGTATCACCGCTACACAACGGATCTGTTGCGTCACTATCGAGCTGAATGGCATCGCTGTCGCTAATTGTAAACCCTTGGGTAAGGAAACAACCATTGTCATCAGTCGCAGTGACAAAGTAATTGCCTGCTGCTAGGTCTGAAATGGTTCCTCCATTTCCAATGGAGATCATATTCTCGTCAAACCACTCAATGGTGATTGGGTCAACTCCGCCTGTTGCTGTTGCTTCAGCGCTTCCTGAGTTATCACCACATGTTGAGTCTTCTGTATTGAGGTCAATGGTAATCGGCGTCTCTTCTGAAACATCATAGCTCGCAGAGAACAAACAACCCTGACTGTCAACCAAGTCAAGCTGGTAGCTACCCGCTTCCAAGTCGAAAAGGTCTTCTGCTACGGAGTTAAATCCAGGGGCTGTCCAAACGGTCACGTATGGTCCTACACCTCCTGTAATATCAATTTCAATGGCTCCTGTTGCTCCTCCTCCACACAGCACGTTCGTGATGGTCGCGTCAACTTGAATCTCATCTGGAGCAACCACATCAATCGTCAAATTGGCATCACAGTTTCCAGAATCAACGATGAATAGGTCATAGCTGCCCGCCTCAAGATTTGAAATGTCTTCTGCGGTAGAGTTAAATGCGTTTGGACCTGTCCACGTTACGAAGTATGGCGCTGTTCCTCCTGAGATTTCAATGTCAATAGCTCCTGTGTTGTCTCCAAAACACAAAGGATCAGTTACGTTCACATCAACATCCAAGGATATCGGCTGAACGAACTCAAATGATTGAATCAATTCACAGTCAAAATTATCAAGGATGGTCACTTCGTAGGTTCCCGCCTCGAGGTTGTCAATGTCTTCGTCTGTACTGTTGAACCCATTCGGACCAGTCCAGCTAATGTCGTACGGAGGAAGTCCGCCTGAAACCGTCAGATCAATTGCCGCGATAGGGTCTCCTGAACAATCGAGTTCCGTTAGATCCGCAGTGGCCGTCAACGGGTCTGGTGCGGTCAGGTCTGCGCTTGCCGTGAAGATACATCCAAGGTCATCTGTCACTGTCAAGTCATAAACACCCTGTGCTTCATCAACGAGGTCTTCATCAGTGCTCGTAAAGCCGTCAGGACCTGTCCATGACACGTCATAAGGAGGTTGACCTCCAGTGATGGTAATGTCAATTGAGATCAAGTCATCAGCACACAAAGGAAGCGCCGTCGAGAAATCAACCATGATAGGGCTGTTCTCATTGATGGTCACCGCCTGTGTTTCTGTACAACCTAGATCGTCTGTCACTGTCAAGTCGTAGGTTCCTGCTTCGAGGTTATCGATGTCTTCGTCGTTAGAAGCAAAGCCGTTTGGCCCTGTCCAAGAGATGCTTAAATCTCCTGTTCCTCCGCTGACTGTCAAGTCAATGGCTCCGTTGGTATCTCCGGCACACTGAACGTGCGTTACGTCTACAGAGATGTCAATTGCTGGTGCTTCTGTTAACGTGATGACAGGCAGCACGACAGAACATCCGGAACCGTCGGTTACCGTGGCTTCGTAATCTCCCGCTGGTAAGTCAGTCAAGATGGGTCCGTTATCGCCGCTATCCCATGAAACAGTAACCGGATCAACACCTCCATTAATGGTCAATGTGATCGACCCCGTAGCTTCGCCATTACATTCTGGATCTACAGAATCAACCGTTACATCAATCGCATCCGGTTCGGTAATCTCAACGCTCGATTCAGTGAAACAACCGTTCTGATCTACGACCAACACGTTGTAGAAACCTGGTTCCAATCCTGAGATATCTTCCATCGTAGAGATGAAGAGGTTCGGGCCCGCCCAGCTAACGTCGTATGGTGGTTGACCGCCAGCAATGCTGAGGTCAATAGCCGCATCATCTGCGCCGTTACAGCTGATTGGTGTGACGTCTAAGGTCAACACAATCGGAGGTAGTTCACTCACAGTGTAGGTGGCAAGAACTTGACAACCTTCTACGTCAGTTACTACAACGTCGTAGTCACCGGCTTCAAGATTTGTAATGTCTTCGTCGGTAGAGGTAAATCCATTTGGGCCTGTCCAGTCGACATCATAGTCCGGTGTTCCACCAAGAATAGAAAGATCAATTTCACCATCACCAGCACCTCCACATGAAAGGTCTGTGATGTCTGGTATCAACGTAATTGGGTCTGGTTCCGCAATTACTGCTGTCGTGAAGCCTTGACAACCTGCGTCATCAGTCACAGTGAGATCATAGGTGCCCGGACCTAAATCAACCAAGTTTTGGTCAGTACTCACAAAGCCGTTCGGGCCTGTCCAGCTGAAATCATAAGGCGCTGTACCACCAGCAACAGTCACTGTAATCGACGCATCATTTGCCCCGTTACAGCTAATTGGTGTGATGAACACGATGAACACCAACGGATCTGGGTCTTCCAATTCATAGCTAAAGAAGGCCTGACACCCATTGTCATCAGTCACCACAAGGTCATAGGTTCCTGGTTCCAGTCCTGAAATCGATGTGCCTGTGGTGTTGAATCCTCCTGGCCCCGTCCAATCGGCGTCGTACGGATTGGAACCTCCAGTGATGCTGATGTCGATTTGACCATCATCTGCTCCGCTACAAGAGATCGGAGTAATGGTTTCATCCACGTCAATCGGGAAAGGCGAAGTAATGTTGTAGCTGAAAAATGCCTGGCAACCGTTGTCGTCTGTAACTACAAGGTCATACACACCATTCTCCAGGTTTGAAATATCTTCATCACCGCTCGTGTAGCCGTTCGGGCCTGTCCAATCTGTGGTATAGTTTGGCTGACCGCCGGAAATAGAGATCTCAATGGATCCATTGGCGTCACCAAAACATTCAATGTCTTCGATGTCTTCGTCAACAACAATCGCATCAGGATTGTCCAAAGTCACGCTCAAGAGCGCCTGACATCCATTCTGATCTGTTACCGTTAGATCGTAGGTTCCAGCTTCAAGGGTTGTCAGATCTTCGTCGGTAGAAACAAAGCCGTTCGGACCTGTCCAATCAGTATCATACGGGGCAAGTCCACCATTGATGGTAATTTCAATTGTTCCGTCGTTTCCTCCATCACAAGAAGGGTCGTTGCTGTTGTCTAGCGTAATGGTAACCGGTGGCTCTTCGGTAATGACAAAAGCTGTGTCATAAGAACACCCGCCGATATCGGTAATCGTCACCGTGTAGCTATTTGCATCAAGGCCTGTTACCGTGTTTCCGTCGTCTCCAGTAGACCAGTCTACTTGGTACGAACCACCGGTTCCTCCTTCAGGGTTGGCTGTCACCGCTCCGGTTGAAGTGCCGTTACATAGTACGTTCGTGATATCAAGGTTGGCGTAGATTGGAACTACTTCAACCACAAAAGAGGTGTCAAAAGCACACCCGTTTAGATCTGTAAATTCAAGGGTGTTGTTTCCTTCACAAAGTGCGAAAGCGGTCTGCGTTGTTTCGCCGTTACCCCAGTCGAAGTCGTAAGGAGCTACACCACCAATTACAATCGGTGTCCCCGATCCATCACAATTTCCTGTACATGATGGCGGTGTGTAAATGAAGTCGAATACCGTCAACGGTGGCGGCTCCGTCAACTGCACGTTGTCTACGCAAGTGATTCCCTGTCCTTGATCAGTAACAAGTACGGTGTATGTACCTGCGCCAAGTCCTGTATATGATTGTAAGAAGCCTGGGCTGTCGCCACCAATCCATTGGAATGAGAACGGTCCTACGCCGCCTACTACCGATACGGTAGCTTCGCCGTCTTCCGCGCCATTACAGCTAATATCTTCTCCGTTGTAGTTTGTTGCTACTGAAGCGGTAATCGTAAACGGTGTTTGACCCGGCCCTGTACCACAGGTGGCTGTTCTTGCCACATTTACTGTGAGTGCTCCAGGGTTAATCGTCGCTTCATCATTTGGCCATATACTTGGCTCGAATTCGTCAACTTCAACTCCTGAGTCTACTTCAAGTTGTTCGTTCACGTAGATCTTTCCGCTGGCCACGTCCAATTCCGCGCGAGCGTCAGAAAAAAGAAAACGATCACACACCACACCTCTTCCATTCAAATGGAACAAGCACTCATCTCCAGAGATGGTGCCGCCAGTGTGTATGGTTTTCAATAAGTGTGCTTCACAGCCATTGTTGAAATGGAAATTTGTGGCTTGAGCTTGAGCGAGGTCGATCTGATGAACCCCTGCAGAGAACGTTACCTGGGGAATAGAAATGACCAAGTTGTTGCCGATGAGGTCTCCTGATACATTCAGGGTTCCGTTTCCGGTGAGTTGTACTTGGGCATCTCCTTCTGAGATAAGGTCTGCGCATTGGGCAGTCTCATCAATCGTGATCTGGGCGTTTGAAGGAATGACTACATAATCGGTTGCAGCAGGCAGCCCAATGCCATTGGCTCCTTCCGAAGAAGACCAATGCGAAGGGTCATTCCAAGATCCATTTCCTCCTACCCAGGAATACTGGCTAGAAGCAACGGATGCCAGCAGGCAAAAGCCCACGAAAAAGAAGAGGCGAAAGGTTGATATCAAGTGTTTTCGATTTATACCTTCCTCCCCATACGTATAGGGTGGTCGTGTTGTTTCAGTCTGGGGGGCTTATTGATAAGCCGCACAAGGCACCGCTCTGCCTTCATTTCCTGCACACGCCTGAATTCCAAGCACTACTTCATGCGTGTGACGCCCGTCAAATCTAATTCTCGACAATGCGAAGTCATACGCATAGCCAAGGGTTACATATCGGAAAAGGTCTACACGAAGGAGTCCGGTAATCCCACTTTCACTGCGGAAACCAACTCCTACTTGAACCTTCTCTTTGTAATCAAACATTGCTGTGAGGTCAATCGACGCTCGTGAAGAAGCCACGTATTGCAAGTGAGCTGATGGCTTAAACATAAACCCATCTTGCATCTCAATCGCTCTACCTGCAGCAAACGAATAGTGTCTTCTCAATGCAGATCCTGGTAGAATCGAAAGGGCGTTCTCTGTCAAGTTGTGAATGGCAAAACCATAGAAACGATCTTCTTTATACAACCAAAGACCAAATTGAATCTGCGGGAATAAAAACTCACTAGATGACCCTGCAAATGCCGGGTCGTTCACCACCTGAACATCAGGCAACACCACCCCGCCAAGGTCAATCCGGTACTGCATGAACCCAACTCCAATACCTGCGCTGAGGTAATACTTGCGGTTCATCTTCATGTGATAAGCATACACCCCGTTCATTCCAGTGAAGCCAATCGGACCGGTATCATCTGTAAACACCTGTCCACCCACTCCGTGGAAGTTGTGTTTCTTCTTTCCGAAAGACCCGTGAATATTACCAAAAGCTGTTCGTGGTCCTTCGCCAATTCCCATCCATTGTCTGCGATAACCGATCTTCATGTCGAGACATGGTTGTGAACCTGCAACGGCAGGGTTGATCTGAAGGTAATTCAGGACGTAATGCGAATACAACGGCATTTGCTGACCATTCATTGAGAGGCCTGAAAGCGCTAGTATGCTGATGAGCAGAATCTTCTTCATTAGTGCACCAGTGTTATTGCGCCGGTAATCGGGTCAATTTGAATGTCTGTTGAATTCAGCTCAATCACGTAGTAGTAAGTCGCTGTTGGAAGTCTCTTTCCGCGATTTGTTCCATCCCAAGGTTCAGCGTATCCAATGTCTTTGAACACCACTTGCCCCCAACGATCAAACACGGTGATTTGGGCATTCGGGAAATCAGAGATTCCACTGATCTTCCAGAGATCGTTGATTTCATCGCCGTTTGGTGTGATCGTATTCGGGATTCCGACGGGTGGGCCCACGATGATCGTCACAATGTCTGTCACCTCGCAATCACCAACAAAACCTGTTACGGTGTACTCCGTTGTTTCATTTGGAATCGCTACAACTTCGTTACCAATAGCAGTGTCAAGTGTCAATGCCGGGCTCCAAGAGTATCCCGGAATCGCTTCTGCCCCACTGGCGTTAATCGTAGCGCTCTGTCCGAGGGAAATCTCTTGATCACAACATGCGTTGATATCCACCGCTGGACCGTCAATGCTGACGTTGAAGTCACATGGCCCGTTCGCTGGGTCATGGTTCGTACCCAGAATCACGATGTAGTCGGTGTTCGCCGAGAGGTCATCACTTTCTAAGGAAAAGTCAAGTGTATCCGATAAGCAGTCAGAAACCTGAACGTAGCTAATCGGTTGACACGGGTCACCTCCTGCTGGTATTTCTACGATGATCGCTTGGATCGTGTCATTGCCACCATTGGTCATGCAATCGATGCCACTCACTGAAAGCGTGACATTGCCTGTGTTGTTGGCATTGGTGTTCGTAGAGAAACTGTAGTAATTCGTGTAGAGGGCATCCATGCAGCTGAAAGCAACAGGAGCCGCATTCGTCAGCGAATCCGGGTTTGAAGTTTCTGCGCAAAGTAGCGTAGGCGATCCACAGTCTTGAGCAAGGGTCTGAAAACCACTCAAAAGACACAGGATGAGTATTGTTGTAAATCTGGTCATAACACAGCTTTTCGCGTGCTGTACGTCAAAAAATAAAGGTACAACTAGCACAGGGCCCTCCACGGAGCCGCTCGCTTATTTTTCACACGCTTGTGTGTATAGAACGCTAAAAAGAAGGAAAGCGTTCCCGCCTATGATTCGAATTCTATCAGAAGGGCGTTTTTCTCGATGGCTGCACCTTTCTCAACGCCAACGGCTTTGATGGCGCCGTCACGTGGTGCTTTGATGACATTTTCCATCTTCATGGCTTCCAAAATCAAGATCGGCTCGTCTTTCTGAACTTCTTGTCCTGGAGATACCATCACGTCGATCACTAGTCCTGGCATTGGTGCCTTCACTTTACGCTGCAATGCTCCGGCTCCTGCTCCCATTCCCATTTTCTCGAGAAGTTGGTCAAGCTCTGATTTTAGATCTACTTCGTAACGACTAGACCCAATGCTCAACACTGCTTTCTTCGCTTCGTGATCTACTTCAATGATGTCGATAACGAACTGACGTGCCCCACCACCTGGCTTCACCATAAGTTGCGTGTCAGAAATCGGCTCAACCACCGCGTCGTTGGTTACACCGTCGATAAGGAGTTTCGTAGCGCTCTGCTCGAATTCCCAACTATCTTTTCCGTTTACTGTGACTTTCGACATCTCGAAGAATTTTCCGCTAAACTACTAAATAGCTGAAGCAATCTTGACAGGCGGTTGAACAGAACTAGCGCTGATTAACGATGTTTGTACTCATAGAACGCGATCTATGATCAGAATTATCCTTCCCCTATCTCTGTGTTTCTTGCTGGCAGCCTGTGGTGTCATCCGTGAAACTACAGCTCCAGAACCCATTGAGATCGTTCTCGATGAAATAGAAATCACCCCTGAAAAGCCTCGTGAGCTTCGTCCAACCGAAAAGAAGGTGCACGACCTTCTTCACACACGTCTCGACGTTAGTTTCGATTGGCAAAACCGCTACCTAAACGGGGTGGCTGAGCTCACGCTGAAACCTTGGTTCTACCCTTCTGATCGCTTGATTCTCGATGCCAAAGGCATGGACATCAACAGCGTGGTTCTTCTAGATTCTGTGGAAACGCCTTTGACTTTTGAGTATGACGGTTTGTTCCTTGACATTTCGCTAGCGCGGAAATACAGTCGATTCGAAGAATACACCTTGCGCATTGATTACGTTGCTAAACCGGATGAATTCGAAGCGCAAGGAAGCGCAGCCATTACCGATGCGAAAGGGCTGTACTTCATCAACCCTGATAGCTCCGAAGTAGACAAGCCAACCCAAGTCTGGACCCAAGGGCAAACGGAGTCAAGTTCTGTATGGTTCCCCACCATTGATACCCCTGCGGAGCGCATGACACAAGAAATTTTCATGACTGTGCGCAAAGAGTTCCAAACGCTATCGAACGGGACGCTCATCTACAGCAACTTCAACGCCGACAACACGCGCACTGATTATTGGAAGATGGACCTCGCTCACCCTCCTTACCTTGCGATGATGGCAGCTGGAGATTTCATCATTGCGCATGACAGCTGGGAAAAGGCCAATGGCGCAGAAATCCCTGTGAATTACTATGTCGAGCGTGACTATGCTAATTACGCCTATAACATCTTCGGGAACACCCCAGAAATGCTGACGTTCTATAGCGATGTGCTCGATTACGAGTACCCTTGGGATAAATACTCTCAAATCATCGTGCGCGACTACGTTTCTGGTGCCATGGAGAACACCACCTCGGTGATTCACGGTGAGTTCCTAAATCAAACAGACCGCGAGCTGCTCGACTATGATTATGAAGACGTGATTGCACATGAGCTGTTCCACCATTGGTTCGGTGATCTTGTGACCTGTGAAAGCTGGTCACACCTTCCGCTGAACGAGTCATTCGCCACCTATGGTGAGTACCTATGGGCGGAATACAAAAACGGAGTAGACGAGGCTGACTTCCGCGGTTGGCAAAGTGAGCGTGGTTATATCAATGAAGCGCGTACGAAGCGCGTTCCACTCATTCGTTTTGAATATGACGATAAGGAGGATATGTTCGACGCGCACTCATACAATAAGGGAGGGCGCATCTTACATATGCTTCGTCGCACAGTGGGTGATTCCGCCTTCTTTAAGTCGCTCAATGTTTACCTCAAAGAGAACGCTTTCAAAGATGCCGAAGCCGACAAGCTGCGTCATGCATTTGAAGATGTTACCGGACTAGACCTCAACTGGTTCTTTGACCAGTGGTTCTACCAGGCAGGACACCCTGAATTGACTTACAGCTACTTCTACGATGACTCGCTCAAGCAAATGCAAGTGGTCGTGGAGCAGACTCAAAACCTAGATAACAATCCATTGTACAGCTTCCCTGTGCAATTGGACATCTACTACGGAGATGATGTTGTTCGTCATGAAATCATGGTCTCTCAAGAAGAAGAAGTTTTCCGATTTGACGTGAGCGAAGAGCCGAGTTGGATTGATGTTGACGCGAACCGCGCACTGCTTTGTGAAAGGGATGACCGCAAACCTGAAGACTGGTGGGCTAAACAATTCATGAAAGGAGGCGACTTCCGTCACCGCTTGGAAGTCTTGGAACACATTGATAAGGATCCAAAGCAAGAACACGCCATGATTCTGGAGGCCGCGCTAAGCGATCCTCATTGGTACATTCGATCGAAGAGCATGAGCCTTCTTTCAGAATTAGACACCATTTCGGATATGGCGTTGAAGGAAATTCAGTTGATTGCTCAAAACGATCCGAAAACGAGCACGCGATCACGTGCCATTCGCTTCTTAGCTGAAGATGCTCCTGAGCTTATCACAGAAGCTGACCTCATCGCGGGTATCGAGAAAGAGCGCAGTTACTTCATCAATGCAGCGTCCCTCGAGGCGTTGGCGAGTGTCAATATGGAAAAAGCCGTTGGCTATGCGAATGACATGGCTGGTTCTGAGTCTAGTGATGTTCTTGAGGCTATCGCCGAAGTGTATATTGCCTCTGGCGAACCTTCACACCAATCATTCTTTGAGCTGCAAATCAGAGAAAAGTCGCCGTTCATGAAGTACGGCTTACTACAGCAGTACGCCGCTTACCTACAAACCCAAAATGCCGAAACCTGTCGATCAGCCCTTTCATTGGTTGAAGAAGTTTCCGCGGACCCTGGTGTTTGGTGGGTCAATGTTTCAAACTACCGATTACTCAATGCAGTGATCGTCCATTTGGAATCAATGTCTGTGGAGGGCGTAGATAATCCCGTCTTGGAAGACGCTCGAGAACTGCATGCACGCCTGCTTGAAAACGAAGAAAACCCTTCACTTCAAGGGGTCTTGAGCGAATTAGAATAATGGCGGGAATTTATCTGCACATACCGTACTGCAAACAAGCGTGTCACTACTGTGATTTCCATTTCAGCACTGTCATGGATACTGCTGAGGATATGCAGCGCGCTATGCTTAAGGAACTTCGCCTGCGCATAGATGAAGCCGAGGGCGGCATCAACAGCATTTACTTCGGAGGAGGAACACCAAGCATCTTGTCTCCAAACTCGATTCGGGAGTTCATCGACTTTGTCCGCTCGAACGCTTCCCTGAACCCTGACGCTGAAATTACCTTAGAGGCCAACCCTGACGACTTGCTTCCAGAGAAGTTGGCCGCGTGGAAAGAAGCAGGAATCAACCGCCTTTCTATCGGAATCCAGTCATTCCGCGATAGCGATTTGAAGTGGATGAACCGAGCGCACAATGCTGAAGAAGCCTTACGTGCTGTTGACCGTGCTACAAATGCCGGCTTTCATTCGCTCACCGTCGATTTGATCTATGGCGTTCCCTTGTGGAAAGGAAAAGAGTGGGAAGAAAACCTCAACCACCTGTTTAGCTTAGACATCAATCACTTCTCAGCCTACATTTTGACCGTAGAAGAAGGCACGGCCTACGGACATCAAGTGCGCAAGGGCAAGGCGCCCATCGCACCAGAAGTACAGTTGGCGCATGAATATGAACTACTCTGTTCACTCGCTCAAAAACATGGATTCTCGCATTACGAGATCTCGAACTTTGCTCGAAATCAGCATAAAGCTCAACACAACTCATCATACTGGGAAGGCACGCCCTACCTCGGAATTGGTCCTGGCGCTCACTCATTCGTGAATGGACAACGCCGATGGAACGTCAGTCACAACCGCAAGTATATCAATGCGCTCCTTCAAGACGCGCCGTACTTTGAAACCGAAGACCTCTCCCCTCTTGATCGATACAATGAGTCATTGATGACCGGTCTCAGAACAGCACGCGGCATCAACTTGGAAGAAATGAATACACACTTCGGAACGAACCCTTCAATGGTGGAACCCAAAGAGTGGAAACAGGCGCTAGAGCGAGGTCAAATAATTCGTGAAGAAAATCGCTTCCGTGTAGCGGAACCCTTTTGGATGATTGCTGATGATTTAGCCGCCCGTTTCTTCGCTGTCTAAGGTCCCAATGTCATTCTTCGCCTCAGACCCTTTTCTTTTCATGAGTGCGTCAACGAATAGCGAGCCCAAAATGATAATGGCGCCGAGATAAAACCCCGAAGTCATTTTCTCTTCTTCACCGAATATGAGCAGCGCAAGCAAGATGCTGTAGACGGGTTCCAAATTAATCGTGAGGGCTACAGTAAACGGTGAAAGCACCTTCATCACCTCAACACTGATCACAAAGGCGAACGCGGTGGCAATGGTTCCTAATAGAAGCAACCATGTCCAATCTTCACGGCTCAATTCTACGAGCTCCTCATTCACTCCTCCGGTGGCGTATAAGTAGATCAATACACCGATCGTTGCCGAGAGCATCTCATAGAAACTGATGTTTACCGCATCTCGATGTTTGATTTGGATCGCGTTGAAGGTGCTAAATGCTCCCGCGAGAAATGCGCTTATCAGTGCTAATAGAATCCCCAACTTGTACTGCGTTTCAAAGCTGAAGATGAAGATCAAACCAACAATCACCAGTACCCCTAGAATAATCTCTCGGTAGTCAAGTTTTCGTTTGGTGACCAAGGGATCGAAGATGCTTACAAAAAGCGCTGAAGACGCCAAAGTAGCTAATGCAACCGATACAGTCGAGACTTTGATCGCGGCGAAAAACGTAATCCAGTGAGCAGCTGCCACCAATCCAATACCGGCCATTTGGAGAACGACTTTGGGTTCGTATCTCCTCATGTTACCATTGAACCCGAGAAACAATCCAAGTGCGGCGGCAGCTATGGCGCATCGCCAAAAAACCAAGGGCACCGCATCAATCGAAATCAACTTTCCTAAGATTCCAGTGAAGCCGAAGATGAGCACGATCACGTGCATCAACAACAGATTTTTCGTGCGGGAATTCATGGTTCTTCGTCTATTTCAGCAACTCCACCTGACACGATGTATTTCATTACTTCAGATGAGTTCTTGTCGATCGGTGTAATGTTGGATCTTGGAACGATAAATACATTGCCTGTGTAGCTATAGGAATGCGGGAAATACACCGCCACTTTCCCTTCTGGGCTATCCAAAAGCAATAGGTCTTCATCGGTAACAAAGCCGATGCGTTCGAGTTCTGACTCCCTCGAAAGCTTGACTAAAACCGGCTGGTTGAATCGTTTCTTCTGGCCAACAAAAGCCGATAGTAAATCCGTAATGGAAGAGTACAAGGTCTTCACCAAAGGAATCCGATCAATCAAGGAATTGAACCAGTTTCGAATCGGAGTGGCAACGAAGGTTGATCCCAAGAAACCAATCAGGGTAACAACAGCTACAAGAATGATTAACCCAGAACCAGGGAACTGCTTTTCTACAGGCAAAAGCCCATCAAGGAAAACGAAAAGTCGATAGATGATGAACACCGTAATGGCGATGGGAACAATGAAAATGATCCCGTTCAGAAAGAAACCGAGTATTCTGCGCAGCATGACGGAATTTTCATCAAATGAAATCTAATTGTCAGACTTCCACAATAGAAGGAACAAAAAAGCCCTGCGATTGCAGGGCTTCATTGAATGCAATCTTTTCTTACTTCACCATGATGCGCATCACCGATCTATGCTCAGCAGCGTTCACTTCCATGGTGTAGCTGCCTTGGGCTAGTTGACTTAGGTCAAGATTCACAAGCATGTTGCCTGCTCCAGCTTCTTGCACCACTACGCGACCTGTGGCGTCAAAAACACGGATCAAGTCAATGCTCGTATTCGCTTTCACGGTCATTTGTCCGTTCGTTGGGTTCGGGTAGGCGATCAACTCCAACGCGTCGAGTTCATCTACACTATCGATCCCTACTTCAATCACGAAGGTGAATTGGTCTTGACAAATACCTTCACTATCGAAAGCGGTCAACGTTATGGTGTAGGTTCCAGGAACCGTATATGTATGACTCGGCCCTTCTTCCTGGGTTGTGGTGTCGTCACCGAAGTCCCATAGGTAGTTCGCTGCTCCTTCGCTCATATTCGCGAAAGAGATCTCCTCTCCTACCTCAGCCGTTGCGGGTGCGTCGAATGACGCGAATACTGGCGTACTCAAATCTGCCAAGTAACGTGGTAAGATCTGGTAACCATCATCAAACGGTTCGCTTGAATCAAACTGACCGCCGATACCAAAGATGGAGAACACCCCTTCCGGCACATCAGTACCGAAGATGTCTGTATCCGCATCAATTCGGAGTTCGAACTCGTCACTACCGTCGGTTACAGTTACACTAAACCCTGGTTCGCTATTCGTCCATTCAGAAGGGTCTACAATCTCCATACACTTCAATTGGATCATGTTTGACTCTGTCGTTTCATTCAGCTCATCCACGAGTTGCGGTTCGTATAAATCCAAGCCGCTTTCAATGAGGATGATTGTGTCAGGAACAATCTGCGTTAACCCGCTAAATTGATCAATGGTTCCGATAATGTGTAGGCTGTCACCTTCTGCCACATCGTACGAGAAATTGTTTTCAGGGTGGTACACATTGATTCCATCCGTGTCATCAATCAAAGTGAACTGAACCCCGTCAGGATTGGTGTTCAGGCCATGTGAGATGCCTCGAAGTTCACAAACAACACCAAGAGAATCTGCAGATAAGGTTTCACTATTTCCTGAAACCTCTGTAATGTCGTACACTGGAATGATGTCGTCAGAAGGAAGGATCGTTACAATCAAAGAAGAAATCAAAAACTCTGCTTCGCTGACTTCCTGAAGTTCAATAATGATGTCTTCTGCCCCTTCTAATTCTAGGTCGTCAATCGTGTTGAAAGTAAAGCTCATGCTTTCGAATTCACCTTCTGGGAAGGTCATATCCACCGGCATCTCATTTTCGAAGTCTACTTCTTCTGTCGCTGAACCTCCAGCATATACTACCTGAACGTCTGTTTCCGCAATCGGGAAGGCGATGTTTACAGTGACCGTCACTGAATTCCCTTCGACCACATTGATGTTCGCCGTGCTAAATCCTAGCGTTGGTACTTCTGGGTAGTTACATGGAACCACGGTGTGATCTCCCAAGAACCCAAAAGTGTCTTGTGGGTAGGCTTGCCACTCGTCTTGAGCGATGTCCCAATCTGTTTGCCCTTCTGTTACCGTTGGGTAGCGAACGATCGTGTGCTCTCCAAGGCTTCCTGCTCCACCGTCTACTTCCCATGGTGTGGCCTTTCCTGGGTTTTCTCCGACGATTCCGATGATGTCGATTTCTACTCCGTTGTTGCGAAGCACGATGGCATCGTTTCCGTTGAAGAAGGTCACGTTGTTGAAGATGTCTGACTCCGCAGTAATCTGTGGGTTCGCATTTGAATTTCCGATAACGTACACCTCTCCTGGCTCGAGCATACCTGACATGTTCAGGGTGTTTACCGCCACAATCGATCCGTCATTATAGGTTGATACCGAGTAAGCACTCAAATCAATCGTAAAAGGTGTTGGGTTGTAAATCTCAAGCGCCTTGTTCTGTGAGTTTCCTTCAATGTATTCTGAGAAGAATAGGTCAGAACAACCAATGTCTTCCGAGCACAACACTTTGTTGATCTCAATCGCGTTTTCAGAAATTGAAACACAGTCGTCAGAAGAAATCTGTCCTACTGGCTCACCGGGTTGAATCGACTCGGTGTCAAGGTTTCCTGTGTAAGCCACTCCGTAAAGAAGGCAGACCGCTGGGTCAAAGCCTCCGAAATCGTACTCGTCAAAATCAAATACCTCTATGATCTCTCCGAAGAAATCTGTGAGTGCATACAGGTACTCTTGCTCTTCGGTGTCAGTAATCTGGCTAATCTGAACAACCGTTTCGAATCCGTTCACACAAATCGCCACCCCTTCTGTTGAACCGTTCACGAAAATGGTTCCTCCATCACAGTTTGGTGGGATGCAGTTCACCTTGTTAATGGTCAAGAAGTTGGTTGAAAGAACGGCACACATTGCCGCGTCAAGCCCTTCAACGGGAGAGCCAGCTCCTGTTGTTTCCTCATCAAGCGCTCCCATAGCTGAAAGACCCCATACGTGATTTACGCCTTCTGGCTGCCCAAGGAAATCAAAGCTGCTTCCAGGGAGGATAGAAATGATGTTGTTATTCTCATCCGCCAAGACGAAGTAGTAATCTGCATCAGGCGTGGTGTTCATGAAGTTGAACTCAAGAATAGATGGTTCTTGATCAACACAGATTTCTGTTGTTGATTCTTCAATTCCTTCGAAGCCAATGCTTCCTCCGTCACATTGCAATTCGTTGGTAAAGCCAGGAGTCGGTTCCTGAGCTACATAGGTGCTTGTAATGAACGGCGCTCCACCATCAGGGATTCGAGCAACCGCATCGCCACCTGAGTTTGAGTTCGCCGATTCATTCGCCTGACCTTCGCCTTCATTCAATAGTGCGAGTAATCCTTCGTCATCTGAATCGTTGGTTTCATAAACCACCGCGTCAACGAGGTTGTCGAAAGTAATTGCGGTGTTCGTTGGGAAGTCATCGCCATTCGCTTGGTACAAGGCAATCGCATCCGGACCATTCTGAAGCGTGTTGTCGTTGATAATCATGTCAACGTTTGGTACTGCAGCAGAACCCAAAACAAAGAATCCGTTTTCGTCTAAAGACATACCATCAAGATCAAAGCTTCCGTAGCTCTGATCGCTCGATCCGTTGTACAGTACCACCACATATCCATCAAGAGGAAAGCTGGCTGGACCATACAGTTCAATGAATTCTAACACATCAGTACCAGGACTATCAGAGTCAACCTCATTGATCACCACGGTGTCATCAACGCCTTGCGTTGCAAAGGTGTTCAGATTGATCTCCTGTTGTGCGTTGAGTGACAGCGAAACCATCGCTAAGAGAGTGATTAACAAACGCATATTAGGGTATTTAGCATTTTTCGGACTTGCGAAGGTAATACGGTTCTGCGGTTTACGAATTAAGTCAGAGTTAAATCCCTGGCATTCTGGAAAGCACAGCTCAGGAAATTTGGCTACTTTGATGTGTCCAAAACCAACTTATGAAGCTCTTCTATACCTTGCTATTCGCCGTTTTAGTGGTGTTTGCTCAAGCGCAGTGTCCTGATTGTATGCCTGATGAAATGTGTGTTTCTGAAGACGCGTTCCCAACGATTTGTCCTTTGGTATTACCTGACGCTACCGCGGGAAGCTATTACGAAACCGTATTGACCTTCTACCTGCCTTCAGAGATAGTAGATCCGGATACTCAATTAGAAGCTGAGCTCAACCAGGTGACCATCACCAGCGTAACGGGAACTCCTTTCGGTATCGAGTGGCAAGCCAACAGCCCTGACAACACTTATTTTCCTAGCCAAGGAGAGAACTACGGTTGTGCTACCATTTGCGGAACCCCATTGGTTCCGGGTGAATACCTGGTCAACATTTCTGTAACCGTTGTCGTGACAGCCTTCGGTTTCGAACAAGAAGTGCAAGAAGGCTTTGCGCTCCCGCTCAATGTGCTGCCTGGTGAAGGGGGCAATACCTCATTCACTTACAATGACCTCTTTGGCTGCGGTTCGCTAGATGTAGCGTTTGAAGCCTTGATTGACGGGGCTCCAGGAGTCACTACCTACGACTGGGATTTTGGAAACGGGAACATCGGAAATGTGGCTACACCTCCTGTGCAATCATACAATGATGCTGGTGAGTACACCGTGACTTTAGAAACGACGATCGAAGATTACACCCTGAATTCAGTGGTGTTGTCACAGCTTTCCAGTGGATGGGGAGGAGATGTTGAAGAACTCTCGGAAGCACTTTTCAATCCTGATCCCTACTTCATCATTTACGATGGAAACAACGCTCCGGTCTATACCTCGAGCGCCATTGAAGACCAAGGCACCGGCACCTGGAGTAATATTGGGTTGATCTTGAACAACCCTCCGTATTCCATCGCTTGGTTTGACCAAGACTCAGGCGGTCTATTTGGCTCTGATGATGATGCGCTGGGCTCAGCCTCTTTTGAAATTCAGACGGGCGATCAAGCCTTCAACGGCGGTGGAAATGAAGGTTCAATCAATGTTAGTTTAGAGGTGACTACTGTTTTCTCTAACGAGGAAACGGTCACTGTTTTCCCGATACCTGACCCTACATTCTCCATACTTGAAGACCCGGCAACACTTGACTACGACAACGAAGAGTTTGCCACATTCGTTTGGACCTTGTTCGGCGATACCGTTCAGACAGGTGCACAAGATTCGTTGGTTCTCAGCTCACCGGGTATCTATCAATGCGAGGTCACAAACATCTACGGATGTTCAGCCTGGTCTGAGGAATACGTACAGTGTCCTGAAATCTCAATTGTCTTTGACAATGGGGATTCAACCCTCACCGTGGCTGGTGGTTTCGATAGCTACACTTGGTTCTTTAACGGCCTCGAAGTAACAGGGCAGGAAGGACCAGTGCTCGAAAACGCAGTGCCTGGGAACTATGGTGTAACGATTACGACATCATACGGCTGTGAGGTGTCCGCAGAAGTATTTACCGTGCCGGTGAGCGTCATTGATCTCGACATGGCGAAGATCAAGGTTTGGCCAAACCCTGCGCAAGACGTGTTGAATCTAGAAGTGCCGGCCGGCATTTGGGACGTGCAAGTGTTTGATAATCAAGGACGTGTGGTGCGAAACGCGCAAATCAACTCAACAGGTCTGAGCGTGTTCAATGTTTCTGATTTGAGTGATGGTCACTACCTCGTTCGCCTTGCGCAAGACCACTCCGTTCTTACCGCCAGGGTGCTGATTCAGCGTTAAATAATTGCAAAAGGAGGCCCATATGAGATTTCTGTGAACTTACTGGGCCTTGTTTCCGTATTTTTAACGTGGGGAATTGTTTCCTCGCTTTGGAGAAACGGAAATGTCAGAGAAGAATAATTCACTCTTGCTGAACAAACTCGACGCGTTCATCAAGAAATACTATACCAATCGCATTCTTCGCGGTTTGCTGTACAGTGTGGGTATCATCGTTGGTACTTACCTGTTCGTCACCGTGTTTGAAGGCTTTGGGCGATTCAACAGCAACGTTCGAACGATGTTGTTTTGGGGGCTTGCCATCACGAGCCTGTCTATCCTTGGATACTATGTGGTGATTCCACTGTTGAAGCTGTTCAAGATGGGAAGAACCATCTCGTACGAAGAAGCTTCCATCATTGTTGGTGATCACTTCCCGGATGTAAAAGACAAACTTCTCAATACGCTTCAGCTTCAAGAAGAGCACGGTATATCAGGTTCTGACAGCCTGTTGGCCGCTAGTATTGATCAGCGAATGGAAGAACTTTCTCCGGTTCCATTCTCGTCTGCTATCGACTTCCGTGAAAACAGTAAGTACTTGAAGTATGCGCTGCCTCCATTGGCGGTATTGATCATTCTCCTATTCGCCGCTCCTTCGCTTATCACTGATTCTACTGACCGTATTCTTCGCTACGACGAAGAAATCGTAGAACAAGCGCCATTTGATCTAATCATTGGCAACGAGGCATTGAGTGTTCCTGAACGCACAGACTTTACCCTTCAGGTTTCGGCAGAAGGAGAGGTCGTTCCTGAAAAAGTATACATCGATTTGAGCGGAAATAAGTTCAAGCTCTCGAACGATAGTCGAACAGATTTCACCTACGAATTCCGCAACCTAGACGCTACACAAGAGTTCATGTTGGTAGCGGATGGATTTGAGTTCGGTCCATACACCTTGGAAGTATTGGCGCGTCCGGTATTGGTGAATTTCGACGTTAGTCTTGATTACCCAGACTATACCGGCCTAAGCAACGAAACACTGCGTAACGCAGGTGATTTGAGCGTTCCTGCCGGAACAAAAGTGAGCTGGAACTTCAACACACAGAATACCACAGAGCTGTTTTTGTCCATTGCAGACAGTAGCATGAAGCTTCGTCAAATTGGAGGAGACGCATTCGGCGCTAGCCATATTGCAACGAACAGTCAGAACTACACGATTGCACCATCAAACGAACTGATTGGTGTCAGTGACAGCATGCAATACCGTCTTCAAGTAACCCCTGATCGCTACCCGGTGATTCAGGTTGAAGAAGAACGTGACTCGGTTGCGATCAAGCAACTCTTCTTCACCGGTGATGTGCAAGATGATTACGGATTCCGTCGATTGACGTTCAATTACGCGTTTGTTGCGAGTGAAGATGAAAATCGTCCGTTGAATGAGTACGAGCGTGTAGATCTAGCGCGCCCACAAGGAACAGCTGATGGCTTCTTCCACTACTGGGATCTTGGAGAACTCAACCTTCAAGCAGGAGAGGAGATCACTTACTTCTTTGAGGTTTGGGACAACGACGGTGTGAACGGATCTAAGTCTACACGCACCCTGAATCGCGTATACGCGGCTCCATCTACGGAAGAGGTGCGTGAAGAACGAGATCAAGAAAACGAAGAAATTAAAGACAAGCTTGAAGAGAGCATTGACGACGCCAAAGAACTTCAAGATGAGCTAGAAGAACTACGCCGTGAACTACTTGAAAAAGAAGAGGTGGGGTGGCAAGAGAAGCAGAAGCTCGAAGAGATCCTTGACAAGCAGAAGCAGCTAAAGGAGCAAGTAGAAGACATTCAGCGCCAGAATAAAGAAAAGAACGAACGCCAGAACCAGCTCGACCAGCAGAATGAGTCAATTCAGGAGAAGCAAGAACAGCTTCAAGAGTTGATGAATGAAGTGATGAACGAAGAGCTTCAAGAGCTCTACGATGAGATCCAAAAGCTCATGGAGGAACTCGACAAAGAAGAGCTTCAAGAGCAGGTGGAGCAGATGGATATGGACGCTGAGGACTTGGAAAAAGAACTCGATCGTGCCTTAGAACAGTTCAAGCAATTAGAGTTCGAACAGAAGATGGAAGAAACCATTGACGAACTCAAAGAACTTGCTGAGGATCAGAAAGAGCTTGCTGAAGAAAGCAAAGACAAAGAAGCTGATAGCGAAGAACTTAAGGAGAAGCAAGACGAATTGAACGAGCGTTTTGAAGAGCTCAAAGAAGAGATGGATAAGCTCGAGGAAATGAACCAAGACCTCGAAAATCCGAACGCGATGCCTGATACGGAAGAAGAGCAGGAGAGCATTGAACAGGAAATGCAGGAAAGTTCTGAGCAGCTAGACAAGAATAAAAAGAACAAAGCCTCTGATTCTCAGCAGAATGCAGGTGAACAGATGGAGCAAATGGCCCAACAAATGGAGATGGCCATGGAAAGCGGTGAGTCTGAACAGATGGAAGAAGACATGGATGCTCTTCGGGCTTTGTTGGAGAACATCATTACCCTCTCGTTCGATCAAGAAGGCTTGATGGGCGACTTCAAAGTAGTTGATAAGAACGACCCGAAATATGTGCAGTACGGACAAGTGCAGCGCAAGCTAAAAGACGATGCAAAAATGGTGGAGGATTCACTCTACGCGTTGAGCATGCGTATTATGCAATTAGCACCTATCGTCAACAGAGAAATTGGCCTGGTCAATAGCCACATGGGAGATGCACTCGATGAAGTAGGTGAGCGCAACACCCCAGAGGTAACCATGCACCAGCAATACGTGATGACCTCGTTCAACAACTTGGCATTGCTGCTCGATGAAGCCCTACAGCAAATGCAGAATCAAATGTCTTGTCAAAAGCCTGGACAAGGGAACTGTGAGAAGCCTGGTGGAAACGGTCAACCTAAGCCATCTCCATCGGCAGGAGAGATGAAGAAGATGCAAGAGCAGCTATCGAAGCAGCTAGAGCAAATGAAGGAACAGATGGGCAAGAGTGGTAAAGATGGCCAAGGAGAAAATGGCAAGAAGCCAATGAGCAAAGAGCTCGCTAAAATGGCCGCTCAACAGGCCGCTATTCGACAGATGATGGAACAGATGGGCCAGAAGCTGAATGAAGATGGAAGTGGCAATGGAAATGGCTTTAAGCAGATCGCGAAAGAAATGGAGCAGATCGAAGAAGACATCGTCAACAAGCAGATTGATCAACAGACCATCGAGCGTCAGCAAGACATCCTGATTCGACTGCTAAAAGCAGAAGAATCAGAGCGTACCCGTGGAGAAGAAGAGAAGCGTAAATCACGCACTGGAGACCAGAATTTGAAAGGTGAGCCAGACTCTATGGAAGAGTATCTGCGTAAGAAAGAGAAGGAGATTGAGCTGTTACGAACAGTGCCACCTTCATTGAAACCGTACTACAAAGAGAAAGTCAACGATTATTTTAATAATTTGGATCGCTAATTACAGACGTTCAATGACCACACCGGAGACCGGAAATGTAGTGCGCTTTGCTTCTCAGACCGAGAACATTGCTATCGTAGAAAAGCTGATCGATCAAGTCGTTGAGAACTTCAAGGTCACAGAAGATCACTATGGAAACATCTTGATCTCTTTGACAGAAGCGGTCAACAATGCGATCGTACACGGCAACAAACTTGACGAAGAGAAGCAAGTTATGGTTCGCTACGAGATCGACGGAAAGACTCTTCGTTTCTTTATCGAAGATGAAGGTCCTGGTTTTGATTACGACAATCTTCCTGATCCAACAGCTCCAGAGAATCGTGAGAAGCCTAACGGACGTGGTGTATTCTTGATGCGAAACCTCGCTGATCACTGCGAGTTCCACGATGACGGAAAGCTCGTTCAACTCGAATTCGAAGCTCTTGCTTGATTCTTCAATTGCGTTCACGAACGCTGACACTTCCTATCGCCTACGTAAGCTTCGCTCTGTTAGAAACTGGGTGAATGATTGCATCCAAAAACACGACCATGAGGTAGGTGAAATCACCATTGTTTTCTGTAGCGATGACTACCTACTTGACATGAATCGTGAGCATCTGAATCACGATTACTACACTGATATCATCACCTTCGATTACACTGAAGACACCCTCGTCTCAGGCGATCTTTTTATCTCTCTTGACCGTGTGAAAGACAACGCTAAAAGTGGTGGGTCAACCATGACCGACGAGCTGCACAGGGTGATTATTCACGGGGTACTTCACTTGATGGGATACAAAGACAAGACTCCAGCTGATCAAACAGTTATGCGAAGTAAAGAGGATTACTGCCTAACTTTGCGCACCTTTTAGTTTTTGACGTTTCACGTGGAACAATTTGCACATGCTACGAGATTATGATGTCATCGTTGTAGGTGGAGGACACGCCGGCAACGAAGCCGCAGCCGCTGCTGCCAACCTAGGATCTTCCGTCCTGTTGATTACCATGAACATGGGAACCATCGGACAAATGAGCTGTAACCCCGCAATGGGAGGGATAGCCAAAGGTCAGATCGTTCGAGAAATTGATGCCTTGGGTGGTTACTCTGGGATTGTTAGCGATAAATCGGCTATTCAATTCCGCATGCTTAACCGTTCCAAAGGACCTGCCATGTGGAGCCCAAGAACGCAGAATGATCGTCTCATTTTTGCTACAGAATGGCGCCTCATGTTAGAGCGTACACCGGGCGTAGACTTCTGGCAAGATATGGTCAGCGGACTACTTATCGAAGGCGAAAAATGTGTTGGTGTGGAGACACAAATGGGTCTTCAAATCAAAGCTAAAAGTGTTGTTCTTACGAATGGAACCTTTCTCAATGGCCTCATTCACCTTGGTGAAAAACAGTTCGGGGGTGGACGTGCAGGTGAACGAGCAGCTACTGGTATCACAGCTCAACTCGAATCTTTAGGGTTTGAGTCTGGTCGAATGAAAACAGGAACACCTCCACGTGTGGATGGCCGTTCTTTGAATTACGACGTGATGGATGAGCAACCTGGAGATGAAAACCCTAGTGGATTCTCCTACCTCGCACAACATCGTTTGACCACTCAACGTAGTTGCCATATCACTTATACCAACCCAACGGTACACGACATTCTGAAGGAAGGATTTGATCGCAGTCCGATGTTCAATGGTCGGATTCGAGGTAGTGGCCCAAGATATTGTCCGAGTATTGAAGACAAGATTGATCGCTTTGCAGAGCGAGATCGACACCAAGTTTTTGTTGAGCCAGAGGGGTGGGATACCGTAGAAGTCTATGTCAACGGTTTCTCAACGAGTCTACCTGAAGAGATTCAAATGAAGGCGATGCGAGAGATCCCAGGATTTGAAAATGCTCGCATGTTCCGTCCAGGTTATGCCGTGGAATATGACTACTTCCCGCCAACGCAATTGCGCCATACACTCGAGACAAAATTGATTTCGAATCTGTTCTTCGCAGGACAGATTAACGGAACTACTGGATACGAGGAAGCCGCATGCCAGGGTATGATGGCAGGTATCAATGCACACCACAAAGTCAACGAGAAAGATCCATTCACACTGCAACGTTCCGAAGCATACATCGGTGTGTTGATTGATGACCTCGTCACGAAGGGCACGAATGAACCTTATCGCATGTTCACGTCAAGGGCAGAGTACCGTATTCTTCTTCGTCAAGACAATGCCGATGAACGACTCACTCCACTTGCCCATAGTCTAGGTTTAGCCTCTGATGAACGCATGGAATTAGTAGGGAAGAAGCAAGAGTCTATGAAGTCGCTTCGGAAATACATGGACAAAACCAGCATCTCTCCTGAAGAAGCGAACCCTGTTCTTACAGAGAAAAACAGTGCGCCGATCAAGCAAAAAGTGAAGCTGTCGTCTGTGATTACTCGTCCGCATATAGACATGGAAACACTAGCCAACGCCAGCGAAATGTTCCACGTGGAACTTTCGAAGTACGATCCTGTGGTCATCGAGTCTGTTCAGATCATGCAGAAGTACGAAGGGTATATCGCTAAGGAGCAAGAGATGGCTGACAAGATGAACCGACTTGAAAACATCATCATTCCATCAGACATTGAATTCGATCGATTGACATCCATGAGTAGTGAGGCACGTCAAAAATTGAAAGATGCTCAACCTGGAACGATCGGACAAGCCTCTCGCGTCAGTGGGGTGTCACCGGCGGATATTTCTGTCCTTTTAGTCTACTTAGGTCGATAACCCCCTAAATGTTCCACGTGGAACATGTTTGAGTCGTTTTAAGGCCTTTTAAGCCTGTTTCACCCTTCGCTAGGGGTAGCATATCAATAATTCGAGAAACAAGAAAATCACCCCATTTCCGTTAGTGATGATAGTTTACTGATTTTCAATTGTTTACGTAATTTTCGCCTTGATTAGCATTGTAGTACCTTTGTGGCCTAATAAAACGCAATGGAAACCACAACAGCACTTGACATTCGTTCAATTCTGAGTGACCTCGGAATTAAAGAACAGAATCACGGTACAAGCACAGGAAGTGATCACTTCGGAAATGGACCGAGCATTACTTCATACACACCAGTAGATGGTTCTGCTATCGCATCGGTGAGTACAACTACTAAAGAAGATTACGAAAAAGTGATTGCGACGGCTACATCAGCTTACGCACACTGGAGAAATATTCCTGCGCCCAAGCGTGGTGAAATCGTTCGCCAATATGGAGAGGCGCTTCGTGAAAAGAAAGAAGCACTTGGCGCATTGGTGAGCTACGAAATGGGTAAGTCTTACCAAGAAGGTCTTGGAGAAGTACAAGAGATGATCGACATCTGTGACTTCGCTGTAGGTCTTTCTCGTCAGCTGTACGGTTTGACAATGCACTCTGAGCGTCCAGGTCACCGCATGTACGAGCAATGGCACCCACTAGGTATTGTAGGTATCATCTCTGCGTTCAACTTCCCTGTTGCCGTTTGGAACTGGAACACTGCTATCGCATGGATCGCTGGTGATGTTTGTGTATGGAAGCCATCTGAAAAAGCTCCTATCTGTGGTGTTGCTTGTCAGAACATCTGGGAAGATGTTGCGAAAGCAAACAACCTGCCTGAAGGTATCTCTTGTCTTGTGAACGGAGATTACACTGTAGGTGAAATGATGACAACTGATACACGCATTCCATTGATCAGTGCAACAGGTTCTATCCGTATGGGTAAAATCGTTGGACAAACAGTTGCCGGTCGTCTTGGAAAGTCTCTTCTCGAGCTTGGTGGTAACAACGCTGTGATCATTACTCCTGAAGCTGACCTTGAAATGATTATTCCAGCATTGGTATTCGGTGCTGTTGGTACGGCAGGACAACGTTGTACTTCTACACGTCGTCTCATCGTTCATGATTCAATGGTAGATCGTGTTACTGAAACATTGGTAAAAGCATACGGACAACTACGTATCGGTGATCCATTGGATGAGAGCAACCACGTTGGTCCATTGATCGATAAAGATGCCGTAAACGCATACTTAGGTGCACTTGAACAAGTGACAAAAGAAGGTGGTGAGATCATTACTGATCACGGTGTACTTGAAGGACCAGGGTATGAGTCTGGATGTTACGTGAAGCCAGCTATCGCTAAAGTAGAGAACCACTACCACATTGTACAGGAAGAGACGTTCGCTCCTATCCTTTACGTGATGTCTTACTCTGATCTTGATGATGCTATCGCTAAGCAGAATGGTGTGAAGCAAGGACTTTCATCAGCAATCATGACAGGAAGTATCCGTGAAGCTGAGCAGTTCCTCTCAGCAAATGGATCTGACTGTGGTATCGCCAACGTCAACATCGGAACTTCTGGTGCTGAAATCGGTGGTGCATTCGGTGGTGAGAAAGAAACTGGTGGCGGACGCGAGTCAGGATCTGATGCCTGGAAAGCGTACATGCGTCGTCAGACGAACACGATTAACTATGGCCGTGATTTGCCTCTAGCTCAAGGTATCAAGTTCGATATCTGATCTTAGCATTCCACGTCAAAATATGCATTGAAGCCTCCAAATTCGGGGGCTTCTCTTATCTTCACCCAATGCGCCTTTACTTACTACTAATACTCCTCATCGCTGGATGTACTTCGCAGGTAACTCCAGATGAGAAACCATCTGAACCAAAAAGTCCGCTAACAACAGGTAATTGGGCCTTTGAATACGAGCTCGCTCCAGACACCATGCTGAAGCAACACGTATCCATTGACAGTACTTTCCGCTTTACTTTTCATAACGGTGAAGAAGAGATTACTACCGACCCTGCGATGATCGGCGGAGATAGCATTTACATCGAAATGCCTGTCTACCACACTTACTTTATTGGAACCATTTCTGAGACCAATACCATTGATGGTAACTGGTACAATCCCGCTCGTGGGGGAGATTATATGATCCCATTCCACGCTAGTGTATCAGAAGAGGAAATGATGGCTACAAAAGGAGAAACGGAAGAGCAGACCTATGACGTTTCATTCAGTCCGAATACTGACGATATGTACCGCGCCCTTGGTCAATTCAAAACTTCTGATGGTTCAATCACCGGTACTTTCGAAACAGAAACTGGTGATTATCGCTACCTCTACGGTGAAACGGTAAATGGAAAAAGTACCCTCCAATGCTTCGATGGAAGTCACGTCTTTTGGTTTGAATTTGATCATACAGCAGACAGCATCGCCGGGGTATTCAAAAGTGGAACACATTGGCATGAGTCATTTGAAGGTGTTCGTGATGACACTGCCGAACTTCGAGATCCTTTTGAGATTACAGAATTGGTGAGCGATGAAGCACTTGCATTCACAGCCATTGATATGGACGGTGAACTCATGGAAATCAACGCGGAGACTTTCGCTAACAAAGTGACTATCGTACAAATCTTCGGTTCTTGGTGTCCGAATTGTCTTGATGAATCACGCTACTTCGCAGATCTTCATGCACGTTATGCGGATCAAGGCTTACAGATTCTTCCGATTGCTTTTGAACGATCTGATGACTTCTCTACCAACCAGATTCATCTTCAGAAATACATTGATGAATTGGAGTTGCCTTATACCATTTACCTTGGTGGAAAGGCTAGCAAATCAAAGGCTGCTGAGAAGTTTCCTATGCTAAGTAATATCAGCTCATTCCCAACGAGTCTTTTCATTGATGGGGACGGAAATATTCGTCACATCCATACAGGCTTCTATGGTCCTGGAACTGGTGTGAAATACGAAATGTACCAGGAAGCAACAGAAAGCATCATTTCCGAGTTATTGGAAGAAAGTACTTCATGAAAGACCTCGGTGTATTCCTTCTCGCACTTTCAATCCCATATTTTCTCGTCTATCTAGTCGGATTTAGTGGTATTGGCGATGGAATGACACATGATAGTGCTGATACACTCAATGAGCATTTAATCGGCTTAATGCACGCCTTCAACTGCATTATCGTTGCCGTACTTTGGAATCGGCATCAGCAAAGTCAATCAAATGAAGACCTGCTAGATTCTGAAGAAACTTCACCAAACACCAAGGTTTTCGCCCCAGTCAAGAATCCAATCTTAAAAGGAGTACTCTTTCCGTTGGCATTTTTGGTGAATCTCGCCGGGATGACCTACATGATTCTCTTTGCCGTGAACATGGAGCTTTCACTCAGTGCTTGGCTCACAGCAGAACTGCCGTTGCTTTTTGTGTTTGCAACGAGTATACCTGGTTCGCTTATCGGTGGTGTATTCTACTACCGACTCATGAACTCTTGATCACTCAAAATCATTCTCTACATCTACCACTAGACGTTGATCACGATTCGCAATCTCCCATGCCGTATGGAAGATCAATTTCGCAATCGTTGAAGTCTTTTCGTACATGATCTTATCAGGTGTATCCGTAGGCTGGTGGTAATCTTCGTGCACCCCTGAGAAGTAGAAGATTACTGGAATACCATGCTTCGCAAAGTTGTAGTGATCACTTCGGTAGTAGAATCGATTCGGATCGTCAGGATCATTGTAAGTGTAATCCAATTCCAACTTTGTGTAGGTAGAGTTCATCGCCTCACTCGCATCGTGCAGCTGTGTGCTCAACTTATCAGAACCAATAAGGTAGATGTAGTTCTCATTGTCAGCATGCGCCTCATCAACTCGTCCGATCATATCTACGTTCAAGTCACAAACCGTATTCTCTAGCGGGAAAATTGGGTTTTCAGAGTACCACTCACTTCCAAGGAGTCCTTTCTCTTCACCACTCACTGTCATGATAAGAACACTTCTTCGTGGTCCGTTTCCATCTTTTTTGGCCTGCATGAATGCTTCAGCAATTTCAAGCACAGTCACCGTACCTGAGCCATCATCATCAGCTCCGTTAAAGACTTCCGTTTCGTTCTTTCCAACGTGATCATAGTGAGAGGTTACCACCACTACTTCATCAGCCAATTCAGGATCCGATCCAGGAATGAAACACAGTACATTTTCACTGGTAAACTTGCGTTGCTCACGCTGTACGCTAATGCTCACCTCCTTTGAAAGTTCCTTATAAATCGAAACTCCTTTCTTCATGATCTTCTTCTGAAGCTTCGCTAGTTTACCGCCTTTACCGTTCGCAATCAACTCAGCAAAGTGCTCCTCAGAGGTGAAGAACATAGGGAGTACTTCAGTACGCTCTTCGCGTTCCATGTCAAGGCTCATCCCTGGATTCTCTAACCAGTACTTGATTCTACCAATGTACTGGTCGTAACCCGGACGGTATGTGATGAGTGCTTTTGCACCCATTTCCATCGCGTAGTCACGCTTCATTCTCCAATCGGTAGTCCACTCAGAAACTTTGTCGTTTCCTGTAATGATTGAGTTTCCTTCTGAATCTTTTGGTTCACCTGGAAGAACGAATACGATCTTTCCTTTGACGTCAATGTCTTTGTAATCGCTGTAGTTGTCAGCATTTACTCCGTATCCGGCGAATACGGCTTCACCTTTAATCTCTTGAGCGCTGAATCCTGAAAAGAAGTAGAAGTCTTCATAGAATGAAAGATTGATGTCTCCCATCATAAGACTTCCTTTATTCGTGCGTTCCGTTTTCAATGGGAACTCTTGGAAGTAACTACCATTCACCACAGGCTCAACTCCTAGTGACTTAAAGTAGTTAGCAATATATTCCGCTGCCATCTTCTGGCCCTTTTCACCTGTCTCGCGACCTTCGTATTCATCGCTTGCCAGGATCATCAGGTGCTCCTTCAATTCGTCTGCAGTGATTGTTTCTGCATACTTAACTGCCAATGAATCAATCTGTTGGGCATTGGTACCCATCGCTAGAAGAACTAGCGCCATTACAATGAACTTCCTCATGAACATGCAATTTTTCCTACTCGACGATCATGTCTTCCTCCTTCAAAATCAGTCTTGAAGAAAGTTTCGATAATCTCCTTGGTTACGTCCTCATCAACAAATCGAGCAGGGATACAACAAATGTTTGCGTTGTTATGCTGACGAGCTAGGGCAGCAATCTCAGGTGTCCAGCACACAGCTGCACGAATCCCTTGGTGTTTGTTCGCCGTCATGGCCACACCTTGGGCAGATCCACAGATCAATACACCGAGTTCAGCATCTCCAGATTCTACAGCTTCAGCTGTTGGGTGCGCGAAATCAGGGTAATCTACTGAATCACCTGAATGCGTTCCTTTATCATCTGCCTCGTGTCCGAGAGCGCTTAATACCTCTTTAATGAAATCTTTACGCTCGTATCCGGCGTGATCTGCTCCGATTGCTACTTTCATTTCTGAATCTTTGCCTCAAAAGTAACCACATTTGCACGGTTACCATTGAACCTGGTCAAGACATATGACCTTATATCAAGAAAATATCGACGTTGTCAACAAAATGTTAAGTAGATGTTAGTTGGTGTTAACTAGTCATGACAAGTTTTAGTTTGAAATGCGAAAATTTCTTCCAGGTATAAAAGCTTATGAACAATCGCAGAAAGTCTCGGTACTATTTTTGCGCACATTCATGAACGAGGAATGAAGATTTATTAAACGCTATGCACAAGGTTGGTTGTACACATTCAATAACACACCTAAATGTTGATATGTACGTTATGACCTTGGTATTCAAGAAGAAAAATTGTGAGTAGAATGTGGGTAAATCCCGATGAATGTGTACAAATTACAGAACCAAGAAAACTTGGACTACATTTTACACGGTACTAACAAGCCTATAATAACATCTATTCCTTTTTTAAAGAATTAGATATTCATTATTAATGAAGTTGAAAACTCTGATAAGCTCCCTGAGCATCCTCTTTTTTTGTGTGACAGTCTCAGCCCAGATTGACACCACAGATGCAGGCTACACTCAATTCTTTTATGCCAATGGAGTGTTGTCGAGCGAGGGGGTCATGAAAGACGGATTACCTACCGGCACTTGGAAGACATATTTCGAGAACGGATTGCTGAAAACAGAAGGCGATCGTAAAAACGGAAAACTAGAAGGCTCTTGGAGTTTCTATCGAGAGAATGGTGAGCTCGAGCGCATCATCAACTACAGCGAGGATTTGAAGCAAGGCGAAGAAATCGAGTTTTCTGAAGAAGGAAATATGATTTCGATTACACCGTGGGATCAGAATCAAAAACAAGGGGAAGCGAAATACTTCTACGAAAGCGGTGAGCTTTACCGCACCTTGACATTCGTTGACAACAAAGAAGAAGGGAAAGGACAAGAATTCGCGAAAGATGGCCGAATTATCACTTACCTCAATTACGAGAACGGCTTCCTACGCAGTATTGAAAAGTTGAATCGATTCAATCGCGAAGGCAAGAAAACCGGATACTGGGTAGAGTTCTTTCCGAACGGGAAAAAGAAAGAAGAAGGATACTGGACGAACGGCGTCAAAAATGGAGTCTTTAAGATCTACAAGAAGAATGGCCGACTCGATCGCATTGAAAAATACTTGGGTGGAGAGCTTGTCACAGATGCTGATGAGGCAGTGATGCTCGACATTCGAAAAGAATACTACCCAGATGGACATCTGAAAATTGTGGGTTCATATCGAGATGATTCCAAGCAAGGGGTATTCCGTGAGTACAACAAGGAAGGTGAGATCATCACCAGCTACGTGTACGACGGCAATGTCAAATTGGGAGAAGGAATTGTGGATGCGGAAGGTAGATACCAGGGTCCGTGGAAACTATTCTACCCAACGGGAGAAATCCGTGCGGAAGGGGAGTATGTAGACGGACTTCGTGAAGGCAAGTGGAAATTCTATTTCCCTAGTGGAAAGAAAGAACAGAATGGAAACTACCGACAAGGGAAGCCTCATGGATCTTGGACTTGGTTCTTCGAAGATGGAGAAACACAACGTGAAGAGGTCTACCGAAAAGGAAAAGAAGACGGCGAATTCGTAGAGTACGATCGCAACGGTGAGATCATCCACAAGGGAATGTACATCGATGGATATAAGAATGGACCGTGGTTTTATCATGTCAATGACCACAAGGAAGAAGGCGAATACATCGATGGTGAGAAGAACGGAGAATGGCTCTACACCTACGATAATGGCAAAAAATACTTTCAAGGTGAATTCCTAAGTGGTGTTCCAATCGGGAAACATCGATGGTGGTATCGCAATGGTCAAGTGAAGATCTTCGGAAAGTACGAGGGTGGCGCTAAAGACGGCGATTGGCGCTACTACGAGGAAGATGGAATCTTAATTGTTACCATCAAGTATGAGATGGATGAGAAAGTAAAGATCAATGGTGCTAAATTACCTGCAGATTTCGAAGAGTAGGTAACGTGAACAAAGCACTCCTTCAGTGGGTAGAACGTAATCAAGATGCACAGTTAGTGGTGAGCGCCGCTGACCATACCATGGTGTGCGTGAATGATAGCGCAAATTGGTTTCTCCAAAACCTAGGAGTTGACACTGAAGACAATGCACTTCCTGAAGAACTCAAAGATTTACTGACCCGATCTACTGAAGAATTGAGCAGTGGAAATTGGGTGGTTGAAGAGTCATCTACCTTCGGCCAAGTCACGATTGCTCCGTTCTGTGGAGAACAATCGCATGCCTTGATTAGCCTCCATCATCCTCAAATGATTTACCCTGGGAGCCATGCTGTCAAGGTATTTGAGAACAATGTCGCAGGTATCTACGAGACAACCTTGGATGGAGAAATTCTAGCGTACAACGATGCCTTTTGCCAATTAATGGGTTACACAAAAGCTGAGTTGGCGAAGCTCAATGGAAATGCACTGTACGTCCACGAAAAAGACCGCGCGAAATTCCTTCGTGATTTGATCAAAGAAGGAAGCGTTCGAAACAAAGAAGTTCGCTACCAACGCAAAGATGAGTCGATCGCTTACTGTGTTGAGAATGCCTATGTGATCGATTATAATGGCAAACAGAGCATTGTAGGGACCTTAGTG
Source organism: Sanyastnella coralliicola (assembly GCF_030845195.1). Lineage (GTDB taxonomy): Bacteria > Bacteroidota > Bacteroidia > Flavobacteriales_D > Sanyastnellaceae > Sanyastnella > Sanyastnella coralliicola. The sequence continues at coordinate 3,630,778 of NZ_CP132543.1, read as the reverse complement.
GATATCACCCAGCAAAAACGATTTTCAGATCAATTTGAGGCTTTATTTTACGCTAGCGCGGATGCAGTAATGCTACTTGATGGAAAGAAGGTAGTAAGGGCAAATAAGCGCGCCTGTGAGCTTTATGGACTAGAAAAGCATGATCTCGTTGGACTGAATGTCTTCGATCCGAAAGATGGATTGTTTGTGTTATCGCCCAGCGAACGCGAATACCTCGACATCAAAATTGATCGCATGCGTATGGGAGAACCCCAGCGTTCAAGCGTTCTTTCGAAGAGAAGTGATGACAGTCAGTTCTATGCTGAGCTGAATCTTTCCCGTCTGGATGAAATCAATCCAGAGAACATCCAGCTGGTTGTGCGAGATGTCAGTGAACGTGTGTTCTATGAAGAGGCACTGAAGGAAAGTGAAGAGCGATTCAAACTCCTTTCCGAGGTGGCCATTGAGGGGGTTGTGTTTGTGGTTGACCGAAAAGTGCGCGACTGCAACAAGCAGTTTGTGGAGCTCTTTGGATACAAGAAGCAAGAAGAAATTTTAGGTCGAGACCTCCTTGATTTCATCTCAGAAAGTGAATGGAGAAGACTGGAACAAACCCTCAGTATTCGCAGCCTGAATCGAACAGAAATTTACACCAGTACACGAGATGGACGTCATCTTATCTTGGAGTCTACCGGTAGTAAAATCGAGTTCCAGAATACAGACTTTAGTGTATTCCTTTTCTACGACATCACGGCTAGAAAACGCACAGAACAAGCCCTTGAGCAAAGTACCGAGCGTTTCAAATCGGTAGTAGAGAATTCACCGAATGGCATCATGATTTTGACCGACGGTGAAATCAAATATGTCAACAGCTCAGGTATCAAACTCTTCAACGGTGAAGATGAAGATGATCTCTACGGAGAGAAATTTATCGACTTCTTTGACCACGAAGATGCGGTGCAAATTGAACGTGATCTCCAATCAGTGCGGGAAGGAGAAGACATTGAATTGCGCGAGTACAAGATCAGAAGAGGTGATGAAGAATTGGTCTTAGGACTAAAAGCCACCCTTTCTGTTTACGATTACAAGCCGTCGATCCAAGTGACCTTGAACAACGTGACACTTCGTATGAAGTTGATGCAAGAAACCTTGCGTGCACAGTTGGCAGAGGAAATCAATGTGGTCTTGAAACGGGAGATTGAAGAGCATAAGCGAACACAGCAGAAACTGCGTGAAGCAGAAGACTTCTCTCGAAACATCATTGAGAGTTCGATTGATATGATCATTGCGGTAGACCGCGATAACCGCATTACAGAATTCAACCAAGCGGCCTTGCAGCAGTTCGGATATCGCTTGGAAGAAATCATGGGTGAAAGCTCTGAGGATCTTTACCGAAACAAGGCAGACTTTAAGCGAGTGCAGAAAGAGTTGAGAAGCAATGAAGCTTTCTCAGGTGAGATTCAGATGGTGTCGAAATCAGGCAAAACCTTTACAAGTTTGCTCTCTGCCAGTATCATGAAAAATGATGAAGACGAGGCCGTCGGATTTATGGGTGTGGCGCGTGATATCACTGAACTAAAAAAGAGAGAACGCGAGCTTCGAGAAAGTGAAGAGCGCTATCGAGATCTCTTTGAGAACGCATCGGATTTGATTTTTTCTATTGATGCTGATGGACGATTTATCTACGCGAACAACGCCTTCTTGGAGGCGATGGAAAGCACCCGTGAAGAGCTTGATCAAATGCAGCTGAAAGAAATTGTTGCAAACGATGCCATTTCCAAATGCAATGATCTCGTCGCCGCCTTCGGCGGAAAACCACTTGAGCTGGATTTCATTTCGCGAAGTGGGAACATCATCAAAGTATTCGGCGATAGCTCCATTCGATACAACGAGGGTCAAGCGGAATCCATCCGTGCGATTTACCGAGATATTACCGATTTGCGCCGCCATGAAGAGGTGGCACTGAAAGAAGGAGCGAAGCTCGAATCCATCTTCAATTCCACGGAGAATATGATGATGTGGACGATGGATGTCAATGGTGAATTGACTTCGTTCAATCAGAACTTCATCCGATGGACTGAGCACGATTTCGGCGCTAGCTATGCCATGGGAGATAACTTCTTGGAGGCCTTGAAAGGTTTTACCAATCCTGATTCATACCAAGGTCAGTTGAAGAACTTCGAGGCGGCGGTAGAAGGGAAAGCACAGCAGTTCGAACTACCGGTATTGAATGCGAAAAACGGGGAGTTGTGGTTACAGGTATTCATCAACCCGGTGCGCATCAAAAATGAATTGGCAGAGGTCTCATGTCTGGCTTACGACATCACAGATCGAAAGGAGATTGACCTGAAGATTCGAAACTCCCTCAAAGAAAAAGAAGTACTGCTTCAAGAGGTACACCACCGTGTGAAGAACAACCTTCAGGTGATCAGTTCCATCTTGAATCTGCAAAGTTCATTCGTTGACGATGAACGCACACTGGAGCTACTTGAAGAAAGTCAGAGCCGCATCAAAACCATGAGTTACATTCATGAGACGCTCTATCAGACTTCTGATTTTAGTTCGATTGAATTCACTGATTATATCTCTTCGCTAGCGCGGAATTTGATCCTGTCGTACAGCCGAAGTGATGTTCAAGTGGATCTTGAAACGAAATTTGACAAGATATTTCTCGACCTGGATCAAGCCATTCCTTGTGGTTTGATTATCAACGAGCTTGTAAGTAACGCCTTGAAATATGCCTTCCCTGATCGGGATAAAGGCACCCTGACCCTGAATATCACCGAAAAAGAAGGGAAGATCGCGATGTTGGTGGCGGATGACGGTATTGGACTCCCAAAAGACTTCAAATACGAAGATTCAGATTCATTGGGTATCTATCTGGTTTACGCATTGGTAGAACAACTCGATGCAGAGATCAAGATCGATTCTGAAGCAGGCACTACCTTTTTGATTACATTTGAAAAGCGATAAACACCACCCTCCCACATGTCAGTTAACATTCTAGTCACTGAAGACGAAAGTATCGTCAGAAAAGACATCGAAAGAAGCCTTAAGAAATTGGGCTACAACGTCATAGGCTCTGCCGATACAGGCGAAAAAGCAGTGGAGTTAGCGGGGAAGTTAAAGCCGGATCTAGCCTTAATGGACATCATGTTGAAAGGCGATATGACCGGAATAGAGGCAGCGGAGCAGATCAAAAGTTCGATCGATATACCGATCATTTTTCTAACAGCATATGCGGACGATTCCACCTTGGCAAAGGCCAAAGTGACAGAGCCCCATGGTTATATTCTTAAGCCCTTCAAAGAGATCGACATCCATACGTCGATTGAAATGGCCATTCACAAGCACAAAAAAGAGAAGGAGTTTAAGGTCGAAGCAGAGCTCTTAAAGAGCATGGCGGAACACAAAGATGACGCTGAGTATTTGTTCGTGAAACACCAGTCAGCACTGGTAAAGTTAGATGTCAATGAGGTGCTATTTGTGGAGGCATTGAAAGACTATGTAGTCATTCATACGCCGGAGGAGAAATACACCATCCACAGCACCATGAAAGACATTGAAAGAAAATTGCCAGGAAAACATTTTTTAAGAGTTCACCGTTCATACATTACGAACATGGACCGAATTCGAGCTATCACTTCTAATGGTTTGATCCTGGAAGGAACCGAGAAAGAGATACCGATTGGTGGTTCGTACAAAGATGCACTCGGGAAACGCATCAACCTGCTTTAGAAAATTTAAACCGCAAGCTATTTGAAGATCAGAAGTTATCACGTCATCGTTGGCTTATTTCTGATCATCCCCCTTATTCTAATCTTGTTCAAGGTTTTCGTGTATGGATATTCATTCAACAATATCCTTCCGACAACTAGCTACGAGGTAAGCGTAACTTTTGATATCGAAGGTTTCGGGGATGAGATACAAGTAAGCACCTGGCTGCCAATTTCTAACGAGCGCCAGGAAATCACAAATGAAATTCAAGAAACGGGTGTCTTTGGGGTCACTCAGTTGAACGACGCCACGGGCCGAAGGGTCACTTGGACTGCCCAAGCCGTGAACGGAAAAAAGCTCATTCGCTACTCTTTCGAAGCACGAGGAAAGGCGATTCAGTTTGACATCGATCCTGACATGGCGGTGCCACGCGACCTGCCGCCTTCGGTATACCAATACCTGAACAGCACGGCAGCGATCCAAAGCAACCACCCGCAGATCTTAGCAAAGGCCGATGAACTCACAGGGTCAGAGGAACGCTTCCTCCCCATCTTGACGTCAATCTTCACCGAGATTAACGGCATGGAGTCACGTCCTTTCAAGGGGTTGACCGATGCGTTGACCACGTTGAAATTAGGAGAGGCCTCGTGTAATGGAAAGTCGCGTTTGTTCGTTGCACTCTGTCGAAATAAAGGCATTCCAGCTCGATTGGTGGGCGGCTTGATTATGGATCAAGGAAGCAAGAAAACCACCCACCAATGGGCAGAGGTTTATATGGGAGGCTTTTGGGTTCCATTTGACTGTTTGAACGGGCACTTTGCATCGATTCCTGCCAATTACTTGGAGCTCTACAAAGAAGATAACTTCCTATTCAGCCGTACGGCAAACATTGAATTTGACCACCTCTTTACCATCCAGCCAAAACTGGTGAGTAACCCGAAGTTGGCAAGCGAGCTGAAAAGCAGCGCCTTCAATACCTACTTGATGTGGACGGCCTTCGAAAAGGCAGGTATTCCTTTGTCATTGTTGAAGGTAATTCTGCTCATGCCGTTGGGTGCGATGGTAGTGGCTATCGCCCGAAATGTAATCGGCTTAAAAACCTTTGGAGTCTTCCTACCAGCACTGATTGCCGTGGCCGTTGGATACACAGGATTACTCTGGGGAATGCTGGCATTCGTGTTGGTGATTGTCATTGTAAGCCTGATGCACTACCCGCTCGAACGGCTCGGAATGCTGTACACTCCGAAGATGGTCATCATGCTGGTGACCGTGGTGATCGCGTTCATCTTGCTATCGATCATCGGGATCAAAATGAACTACACCGAGTTGGCTTATATCACACTCTTCCCGGTGGTGGTAATCACCATTACCGCCGAGCGCTTCGCGCGCACCGTGATGGAAGAAGGATACGGAGATGCCATTAAGATTACGATCCAAACCTTAGTGGTTGTGTTGGGTGCTTATGTGGCCATGAACTCAACAACTATGGAGGCTATTTTCCTCGCCTTCCCTGAGCTCTTCTTAACGATTATCGCGGCCATGCTTCTCTTGGGAAGATGGATTGGACTTCGTGTCACGGAGTACCGTCGATTTAAATGGTTGGTGTGATGATGAAGTGGTTCAAGAAACGTAAGGAGATCGACCAGGTGGCCCTGGGAATCAATGAGCGTAACCTAAAGCTGGTGTACCCATTGAATCCGAGAAAGTACTTCCACTTGGCAGACGACAAGGTGTTGACGAAGGCGATCCTCGAAGAGCATAAGGTTTCGGTAGCGGAGCAGTTTATGGTCATCGAGAGTGTCGGAGACATTACGGAAAAATGGGCGGCAACTCCCCGCAAGAGTTGTGTGATTAAACCCAGCAAAGGATCCGGAGGCGGTGGAATTCTCATCGTTGATTATGATGAAGAAAATGGTTGGACTAAAGGCGGAAAACCGATTTCAGAGGACACCATTGAACGTCACATCGCGAACATCATCTTTGGAGTATTCAGCTTCGGAGCAGATGATAAGGTGCTGATTGAAGAGAAAATCATCCAGCACGAAACGGTGACTAACCTATGCCACTTAGGTATTGCTGATGTCCGTGTGATCGTGAAAGAAGGAGAAATCGTCATGGCGATGCTCCGACTTCCAACCAAAGGTTCAGATGGAAAAGCGAACCTCCACCAAGGAGCCGTAGGAGTAGGTGTGGATATTGAAACAGGCATATTGAAGAAGGTGTTTGACCTTCAATCTTATGCTGAAATTCACCCAGATACAGGACAACAAATTACCGGAGTACAGCTTCCTGATTGGCCAAAGGTGCTTGACACTTGTTTGAAGGTAGACGCGGCATTTCCACTCAATTATTTAGGAATAGATATCGCCTTTGATCAGCACAAAGGGCCGATGGTGCTCGAGATCAATGTGCGACCAGGACTAGAAATTCAAAACGTTAATCAAGATGGACTAAGGAGGACGATCGTATGAGAAAGAAGAAAGCAACAGCCACCCCTTTCCTGATTTTCCTCGCGATTGTCATTGTTATCGTGATTATGGCTGATCGAGTGGCCCGCGACAAAAGCGCCGAGCCAACGATCGTGTACATCACAGATGACGTGATTAACAATGAGCGAAACGACATCTGGCAATTCGAACGCGAAGAGTTCGTTGACGCAACCGAAGGTCTCGAAGCGGATTCCCTGTTTGTGAACGCCGTAGACGCTTACCGCCGTAGTCAATACAATCGTGCCGAAGAGTTCTTCAGTTCGCTGGTCAATAAGTACCCAGAAGAGCCTTCAATTCGAAATTACTTAGGGTTGATTTACCTACACACAGATCAAACCGTAGAGTCGAAAACCCTGTTTGAACAAGCCTTGGCAAGTGATAGTGCATACGTACCATCGTTGATCAATTTGGCATTGGTTTACTCTCGTTGTGAGAACTATGCAGCGGCAGATTCTGTGTATGAATTGGTGGTGACACATTCACCGGCGAACTCCAAGGCGTGGCTTAATCGAGGTATCATGCATTGTCGAATTGAGGAGTGGGCTGCTTCCGCGCTAGCGTTAAATAACGCCATCAAATATGCCGCCGGAGAACAAAAAGCCAAAGCCAACACCTACCGAGGAATGGTGGCATTCAACTTGGGCGATTCGTTAGCGGCTACCGGCTACTTTGAAGAGGCGATCAACTTGGCTCCGTCTTACATCTTGCCGCGTATCTACCGCACCTTGGCTATCGCCGAAGATGAGGTTCGATTAGAAGAATTAGACAAAGTCATCGCACTGCGTCCGGGGTATGCGCCGGCATACTACTACAGAGGTGTGGTGTTGGAAGACATGGGTCGCACAGACGATGCACGTCAGAGTTTCGAGAAGGCCCTGCAGTTGAATCCAGCAGACAAAGACCTATCGCAATTGCTCGGTTCGTTCTACATCAACAATGATTTGATCGTGCGAGCTGAAGAATACTTCGATCAGGTATATGGACAAGACACATTGGCGCCACAGCAGTTTTTCTACAGAGCAAAAATTGCGAGCCGCAATGGTGAGTTAGAGACGGCGATCAGCCTCTATGAAAAAGCCATTGATCTCTCTGATGGCAATTATGCCGAGGCCTACTTGAACAGGGGAATTCTCTTGAAGAAGCAAGGCAAGATTGACGACGCCATTGCCTCATACCAACGGGCTACGGAAGTGCGCGCATCTTATGAATCGGCGTGGTACAATATGGCTTTGGCCCACCGCAGCGCGGGGAATGATGCAGACGCTGTTCGATGTTATGAGCGAGCGATTGAGATCAACCCAAAGGCTGTGAAGGCGCGCTATAACTTAGGTAAGATCTACAGTGATCAGAAGAATGTGGAGAAGGCGATTGAGACTTACCGAGCGCTGATTGACGTTGACCCTGATTATCTGAAAGCATGGTACAACATTGGGTCGTTGTACTTAGATCAAGACCAACCTCAGATTGCGCGTAAGGTGTATGAAGAGATGTTGGTGCGCTTTCCAAACTATAGTAAAGCATGGTTCAACTTGGGTGTCGCTCGCGCGGAAAGTGGAGCGAACCAAGAGGCGATCGCTGCTTATGAGCGTGCGATTGACCTTGACCCGAATTATACTTCGGCTTGGAAAAATCTAGGGAACATTTACGCCTCGACGGGTGATCTTGATCAAGCAATTCTTCAATACCGACAGGCACTAGACATCGATAATAGCGATGCACAGCTTCGCTTCAATCTAGCGCTGCAGTACGAGAAGAAGGGCAATTTTGACGAGGCCATTATTCACCTCAACAAGGCTGTTCGTATCCGTCGTGACTACCTTAAAGCCATTGAGAAATGGGCAGAATTGGCGGTGAAGGCGAAGGATAAAGAACAAGAATTATTAGCGCGAACATTTGAAGTAGAGCTAAGAGAAGAGTCTGAGCCATACTATGATTTGGCGCGCGACATGCACAAGGCAGATCAATTTCAGAACGCCATTGACTATTACCGCAAAGCTGAAAGTGCGGGTAAAGATGGCGTTTGGATTCGCTACTGGCAAGGCAAGGCATTTTATGACTTGGGTGATTTCGCTAGCGCGGAATCGGAATTCTCCAGAGCTTTGCAAGTGGATGCAGAACACAAATTCACCCTATATCGTTTGACACAACTACTATCAGAAACCAACGACCCCCGAAGTGCGGAATATGCCCTGCGCCTAAGGAGTTTATATCCTGAATTTGCAAATGAGAAAGGAATTTGAACACCGGATCCTGCTGTTGACGCTACTCGCCATTGCGTTTACAACACAAACAAGTGCTCAGTCGACCATGTCGATCGAACTCAGCGCTGCGCCTGGATATCGTGACAACGTTTTCAATTCTCCTGACATCTACATTCGTGACAATACGAACGTAGTTGACACCTTGGAACGTTCTCAGCTCATTGTGAGTGAACCCTTCTTGCAATTAGACGGAACGATCAACATGAAATGGTCGTTCAATGCCCACCGCATCAACTGGAAGACGCATGGTGAGCTATTACGCTACCAAAACACCACGCAAGCGAACGCAACGGAGGCCTACTCGAAGTTGAGTTATGACCACAAGCCGAAAACGGGCTTGCGCAAGGGAGCGCACGTGCGACTGAGAACACAAGACCGACTTGGACTGAACGTTCTTGGTAGCGAACTCTTGACACCGTTCTCTTTCAACCAAGTAGATGGAGGCGCTTATGTGGAACGACAAAAAACAAGGGGGAACTCTTCAAAACTGGAAGTGACCTACTCGTATAAGAATTACGACATCTGTTTCGGTTGTGACTTGAATAAGCAAGATGTGAGTTTGACCCAGCGTGAGTGGGGAGCAAAGTTTCGTCAAGAAATCAAGACAGGCGAGATTGCCAAGCGAACGCAGAAGATAGGAATAGAGGTGCACGCCCGTGATCGTCGCTACTTCGATTGGATCAATTACGAGTTGCTTCAAGAAGACCCAGACCCACTGGCGCCAGACCCTTTCTTCCCGTTTGACCCGAACATCACCTACACGGCAAGACGCTGGAGATACTTAGTTGGTCAGCTAGATTACGTGTTCCCGATGAGTAAGCAAGTGAAGGTAAAACCCTTCATCGAGTACACCCGTCGATTCGACATCAGCAACGGAGACTTCAGTTACGTGCAATGGCAACCGGGTATTCGCTTCTATGTCAAGTCTGATGACTGGGACGTAAACACATCGGTCAGTTACACCAGCCGTGATTACGATGATCGTCTAGCCCGAGCCGCAGAAGGAGTCCCATTCCCAACCCTAGAGTACACCTACTTGCGCGCCAACGCAAAGGTGATGCGCCGCCTCAAAGGCAACTGGTGGTTGAGAATTGAAGGAGGTTATGCTTCTCGTGAATCGAACACCACAGAGATTACCACTCGTGTGCGCCGAAGCTACACCAACGCTTTTGGAATGCTCGGTATTCAATGGTCTTTCGAACGCGATCGCTCAAAACAGGTGACTAGGAGTTCGTAGGTCGTGGTTCGTGGTTCGTAGGTTTTGTTGTTTCTGTGCGCATTGATGCGCCTCAACGCAGAACCGTGAAGAAAGACCAATTGTAGGGATGGATGAAATCCATCCGGCATCACCCTGGTTTTGGGTGTGATCCCTCTAATCCCGAAATGGACGCATTTCATGTGCCCCTACATTAAGCCTCAGTAGGGTCTGGTCCTTTAGCGGCGCACCTGTCCCGTGCTTCGGGATTTATGCGCCTCAACGAAGTTTCCGTAACATAGGCGTATTCGCAGGGATGGATGAAATCCATCCATCACCCGAAGGGCACCCCTATTCCGGAGAACACGTAGTACCCAACGTACCAAGGAAAGCCAGAAGATCGGCCGTACCCACGGTACCGTCGTTGTTGAAGTCACTAGGACATGAGCCTTCTACAGACGCTACCCCAGCAGCAAAAGCCTCATCGTACACTGCTTGGTTGTCTACAGTCACATCACAAACTTCAAACTCACACGACCCGTCGTCAAAGGTGACGGCTGGGTCATAGTTTGTTGCTACAGCGTATGTGCATCCGTAACAAGAGGTGTCATCATTGCAAGGACCGCAAATACCGTCACAAGTAGTTCCGTCACCAAACGGGATTCCACAGCAGTCAGCACACGAGATATAATCACATGACCCGTCGTCGCAAGTGGCAGCGGGGTCATAATTACAGGCACCGCTGTCCGTGCAGCCATCAGGTAAGATGCAAGATCCGTCGTCACTAATAGCCTCAGGCTCATAGTTACAAGCGGTAGGGTCAGTACAACCAGGACAAGCGAATGCAAATGGATTGTTTGTCGGGTCTGGACCATTCCAAATTCCGCATTGGTTAATGACCCCGTCATTCGTTACTGAGGCACCATTTTCAAAGGTTCCGAAGTTGTCGATGACTCCATCAGTGTTGAAGCTGGCGTTCGAGAAGATTGTTCCTTCGTTGACAATGTTGCCCGTGTTGATAATCCCCGTGTTAAACGTCACGAAGCTAGAATTGTAAAAAGTAGCCGTCTCCAGTATGACGAAAGTACCGTCCTGCGTGAAAAAGGTCCCGTTGTTGTTGATGCTAGTGCCTTCAAAGAGGTATATCTCGGCGTTGTACATTTCGAAATTGCCTTGAACATCTAGTCCGCCTGAAGTGAAGTACATAAAACCATCAAGGATAAGTGACCCGTCAACAGTGATGAGATAATCCACCGTCAAAAATGATGAGATAAAAGCCATTGCTCCAGTAGGAATGGTGGCATCATTTCCAGCTGCAGGAAGCCCATTATCCCAGTTAGATGGATCTGCCCAAAGAATCCCATCCCCATTCCCGGTCCAAGTAGTTTGGGAGAACCCGAGAGCTGAAATAAGTAAAAACGAAACGAGGGTGGAAAGGGTAATAAAGGCCTTCATAGTGTGCATCAATAAAGCTTGGTTAGTGGTTGCAAAGGTACGCAATCGTTTAGGGAGTGGTGAACCAGGGGTGGTTCGTGGTTCGTGGTTCGTGGGTGACCGGCGAGGAAACTAAAGGAATAGGTCGTTGTAGGGATGGATGAAATCCATCCGATATCACCCTGGTTTTGGGTGTGATTCCTCTAAACCTGAATCGTGAAACGGCCGAACCCAATAATGGTAGGCCCGGGATTTGGACGCATTTCATGCGCCCCTACATTAAGCCTCAGGAGGGTCTGGTCCTTTAGCGGCGCACCTGTCCCGTGCTTCGGGAATTTTGCGCTTCAACCCCTCCACCAAACCACGGATTTACACCCACTCATTGGGGTTTCAACAACATTTCTTGTATCATCTGTACCTTGGGAAAGGCATTGCACTAAAACAACTATGAAACGACCTCAACAAAGCTTCCTGTTATTCATACTGTCCTTTTTTGTGGCGTTGATTATTAGCGGCTGCACTAAAAATGACTTCGATGGAGATGCCTCGGTTTTGGTTGGAAGGTGGAAGTGTGTTTTGGTGCAAGAAGTTGATTACGAGCCATCTCCTTATTATGATACGACTAACCATAGTTTGGATATAGATCTAGAATTAGAAATCATAGAAAGGGGTAGGCTATGCCTTTATGATGGAGATTCTAGATTGAAAAGTTCTCGAGCAAGTGAGGTGTGGGAAAGCACAAATGACACGTGGACTGTTGTTTTTATCACTTGCCCAGGTTTAAATGACTATTTGAGTATAGAGGATGCGCTGTCTTTTGCTGTATACAATGAAGACAGTATTGTAACAAAGAGTTTGAACTTTGTCCCAAACGACCCAATTGACCCCGACGGAGATGTGAACTATGCTTTTATTCGAATTGAATAACATGTTGAAAAGGGCGCCGTATGTATTGGGCATTTGTTTTGTGCTGTTTATTCAAGGCTGCACAAAAAACAACTTCGATGACGAAGCCAGCTTCCTTGTTGGCCGATGGAAATGCGTGAAAGCAGAAGCAATCTCTTATCCCGAATCTGGAGATTTTGATACGATACCGATAACACTGGAAACGGATTTAGAGATCCTTTTTCTTGAACGTGGGCGTTTGTGCCTTTATGATGGTAATGAGAAACTCAAAAGCGCAAGGGTAAAGGAGGTTTCTACCGGCGCATTAGGAACGATTAATGTTGAAACAAAAGGCTTGAGCGAATATTTGCAGTCATCAGTAAAAGACAGCGAGTCTTTCGGGTTGGTGCCAGTTGACGACGAAAGCTTTTATACAAACCTCTTTCTCATAGACGGGTTTGTGGATGACTATCCTGAAGTTCTTTATGACCTTTATTTTGAAAAGATTGAGTAACCCTAAAGCAGGTAATGAACACATTCCAACCGAACGTCAGCATTCTAATTCTGTCGTCATTGATGTTGTGCAGCTGCACGAAAAACAACTTCGATGACGAAGCCAGCTTCCTTGTTGGGCGATGGAAATGCGTGAAAGCAGAAGCAATCTCTTATCCCGAATCTGGAGATTTTGACACGATACCGATAACACTGGAAACGGATTTAGAGATCCTGTTTCTTGAACGTGGGCGTTTATGCCTTTATGATGGAAATGAAAAACTTAAAAGCGCCAGGGTAAGAGAAATCTTTTCTACTGTTGAAAATTCCATTGGAATTGAGACAGGTGGACTAAGCGATTATTTACAAGAAGGAAACAAAGAAGACGAAAGTCTTGGAATTCAATATTTGAGTGATGACAGGTTTACGACGAACACTCTTCTGATTGATGGTTTCGTGAATGACTATCCTGAAGTTCTTTATGACCTTTATTTTGAAAAGATCGAGTAACGCCCGTAGCTGGTAATGAACACATTCCAACGAAACGTCAGCGTTCTAATTCTGTCGTCATTGATGTTGTGCAGCTGCACGAAAAACAACTTCGATGACGAAGCCAGTTTCCTTGTTGGGCGATGGAAATGCGTGAAAGCAGAAGCAATCTCTTATCCCGAATCTGGAGATTTTGACACGATACCGATAACACTGGAAACGGATTTAGAGATCCTTTTTCTTGAACGTGGGCGTTTGTGCCTTTATGATGGTAATGAGAAACTTAGAAGTGCCAGGGTAAGAGAAATCGTAACAGGAATCTCGACATCAATTACTGTGAGAACGAGAGGGCTCGGTGACTATCTACAAGAAGGATTAGAGTACGATGAACATATTGGAATTCAGCCCATAGATGAAGTGCGTTTTTGGTCCGACCACCTGCTAATAGACGGACTAGTCAGTAACTATCCAGAGGTCGTGTATAATTTCTATTTCGAGAAAGTAGAGTAGCCTCAAACCAAGGAAATCCATCCGATATCACCCTGGTTTTGGGTGTGATTCCTCTAAACCTGAATCGTGAAACGGCCGAACCCAATAATGGTAGACCCGGGATTTGGACGCATTTCATGCGCCCCTACATCTCGCTCCGTGTGGGAAATTTGTCCTTTAGCGGCGCATTTATGCGCCTCACCTGTCCCGTGCTTCGGGAATTTTGCGCTTCAACCCCTCCACCAAACCACGGATTTACACCCGCTCATTGGGGTTTCAACAACATTTCTTGTATCATCTGTACCTTGACAAAGGCATTGCACTAAAACAACTATGAAACGACCTCAACGAAACGGTCTTATGCAAAAGATCAGTATTGCGTTAATGCTAGCATTCATTTTAACCTCTATCCTTTCCTGTCAGAAAGAGGAGTTTGAGGGATACAATGAAATAGCTGTAGGCAGGTGGGAATGTACTCGGATCTTTGAACGGAAGTGGAACTATGCCACGAACCAGGTGGACACTATTGAGCATAGCTTTTCTACGGATTTGGAGATACTTATTTTAGATAAAGGTAGGATTTGTGTTTATGAAGGTGGTCGCAAACGAAAGAGCTCGAGAATTGAGAGTATTACAGAACTTGGAAGTGCAGATTTAGTTGAACGCCAAAGTCTTTTTCTTGTGTGCCCTGGTTTGAAGAAGGTTCTTCATCAGGACTTTCTTATTATGGCTTTTCATGACTCTCCGGACTCTTTCGGAACTGCAAACCTGAATTATTTCCAATCAGAAAGCGAGATCTCTCTTGGGTTTCACTATGTGTTTGATAGAATAGAATGAAATCGACAGAATCAAAGAAGAACTTCAACCTAGGTAGGCTGGTCTTGATACTCGCTTGTGCGTTCGCCGTTTTGGTAACCCCAGGATGCAGAAAAAGACCACTTGAGGGCCAAGGCGATGTTCTAATCGGCTCATGGGAATGTGTTTCAATTGATCAACTGAAATACGAAACCGGAGCACCTTCTTTTGACACAACACAAGTCTTTAACGCTTCGACGATAGACCTTGAAATTCGTTTCATAGATCGAGGAAGAGTTTGTATTTATCGAGACGGATCTAAGTTAAAGAGCTCCAGAATTGAGCGATGGTCATCTAACCATGACGATGACTACGGTGATTATTTTCTTCGGTGCCCGAGACTAAAAGACTTTCTCGATCATGAAGACCTGCTTTCCATGCATTTAGAGACTACACAAAAGTTTACTACTGCTTCGTTGATGATTATTGACGAGAACGGTTTAAGTCCCAACGAACACTATTTGTACACGTTTGAAAAAAGGTAATGCTTGACCTCCATCTGGCATCACCCTGGTTTAGGTCTTATCCCTCTAAACCTGAAACGGCCGAACCCAATAATGGTCGGCCCGGGATTTGGACGCATTTCATGCGCCCCTACATCTCACCTTTCGTGGGAAATTGGTCCTTTAGCGGCGCACCTGTCCCGCACTTCGGGATTTATGCGCCTCAACAGAAGAATCGTAAAAACAGAAGGATATGTAGGGATGGATGAAATCCATCCGGGATCACCCCGGTTTAGGTGAGAACCAATTGAAAAGGTTCGGTGATCCGGAAGAACCCATTAATTGGAGACCCAGGATATGGACGCATTTCATGCGCCCCTACATCTCGCTCCGTGTGGGAAATTGGTCCTTTAGCGGCGCATTTATGCGCCTCAACGAAGAACCGCGAAGAAGGGCGTATCGTAGGGATGGATGAAATCCATCCGAAAACAACAATCCCCAAATTCTAGGGCACAAAAAAAGGAGGCTATTGCCCCCTCATTTCTGCTCCCCCGGTTGGACTTGAACCAACGACCCTCTGATTAACAGTCAGATGCTCTAACCAACTGAGCTACAGGGGAAGGTATGTTGCCCGCGTAAAACGGGGTGCAATATTACGCTAATCTTATAAGCAAAACAATATCTTTGCGGAAAAATTTCACATGAGTCTAATCGCAGTTGGAACGGTGGCCTTTGATGCCATTGAAACACCATTCGGGAAAACCGATAAAGTAGTGGGAGGTGCCGCAACCTACATCACGCTGGCTGCCAGCTACTTCGTTAAGCATTCTGAACTCATCTCTGTGGTGGGTGATGACTTTCCTTCAGCGTTTTTGGCTGACATGAAAGCGCGCGGTATCGCACAAGGCGGTCTGCAGATTAAAGAAGGAGAGAAGTCTTTCTTCTGGTCTGGAAAGTACCATTACGACATGAATTCTCGTGATACGCTCGATACACAGTTGAACGTATTGGCTGATTTCCAACCTGTAGTTCCTGAAGAGGCGAAAGGAGCTGAGTATGTGATGCTCGGAAACCTTGACCCAACAGTACAGATGTCTGTGATTGACCAAATGCCGAAACGTCCGAAGCTGGTTGTGCTTGATACGATGAACTTCTGGATGGACATCGCAATGGACAAGCTTGCAGCAGTGATTGCGAAGGTGGACGTATTGACGATCAACGATGAAGAAGCACGTCAGTTGACGGGCGAGCACTCATTGGTGAAGGCGGCGCAGAAGATCTTGACAATGGGCCCACGTTACCTGATCATCAAGAAGGGTGAGCACGGAGCACTATTGTTCGATGAAGAAAAAGTGTTCTTCGCACCCGCACTGCCGTTGGAAGACGTAGTTGACCCAACAGGAGCTGGAGATACTTTCGCTGGTGGGTTCATCGGATACCTTGCGCACACTGACGACATTTCATTCCAGAACATGAAGCGTGCGGTGATCATCGGATCTGCGATGGCGTCGTTTACATGTGAGGCGTTCGGACCAGAGCGTTTGATGTCGCTAACGACAAATGAGATTGACCACCGAATTCAGAAGTTCGTTGATCTCGTAGATTTTGACATTGTACTTGTAGAGTAGTCTACTCTTCAAAGATGAAATAGTCGAGGGGATCCACCGGGTTCCCTCGATGCCATAATTCGAAATGCAGGTGAGGCCCGTCACTGTGGTCTCCTGTATTTCCGATCACTGCGATCGACTCCCCCGCGCGTACTTGCTCACCCATTTCCTTGTACAAGGCACTGTTGTGTTTGTAGATGGAAATGAATTCGTTTTTGTGCTGAATAGCGATGACATTCCCTCCGTCGCTGGTGAAGCTTGATAGAATAACGGTTCCATCCGTTACTGCTTTGACCACACTGTTTTCTGGAGCTACCAAATCGATACCATAATGGTCGTTGTCGGCATCGTAGCCTGAACTGATGGTGCCTTCTACAGGCTTGAATAGAAACCCAGTAGTTGCACCTTCTTCTTCGGCGCTAGATTGACTCACGCGCAAGACGAAGCGATCTTCATCTTCCACTTGAGCACGTAATGCAGAATCTTGCGGAGAGATTTCGTAATCCAATTCCGCGCTAGCGTCACCACCTGCTTGTTGTTGAAGCAAACTATCTGAAGGAACACCCCCGGTGAGAATGGTCTGAAGGTTCACCAAGTAAGCCTCTTGCTGCTTCAAACGGTATTCTAACGAGTCAGCTTTGAGCTTGGCATCCAAGGCATCTTGACGGTGTTGCTGATCGATATAACCCGGCACCACATATTCACGCAAAGGCGTGAGCGCGGTGATAGCATAGGTGATTCCACCAATGACAACCACGATTCCTGCGATCAGCAGAATTACGTTAAAAGGTGTGAGCAGAATGGAAAAACGTTCTTCGTAGCTTGCCTCGTGAAGCAGAGAAAGACGAAATTCACGCTTTAATTTTCTGACTATTTTTTTGCGCCGTTTGCTCATTGTGACGGTGAATGAACGGCTGAAACGCCGAAAAGGCAAAGAAAAAAGGAAAAATTAAAATAATTTTGCGTGTTCTCTGTTAAAGAGAAGCCGAAATCAAACAACACCAACGAACATTGGATATCCTTAAGCAACTTCGGTTTGTGCTTGTTTTCGCTTTCCTGTTCATGCTTGCATGTACAACAAGGAAAGACGGGTTCGTGTACCGTGTATTCCACAATACCACGGCGCACTACAATGGGTTCTTCTACGCACAAGAGGCGATGAAGGAAGCCGACGCGACCCTCTGGGATAAGCACGAAGATGATTACGATGAGGTTCTACCTCTGTTCGTCTATGGAGACGAAGAATCTGCGCAAAGCATCTTCCCGCTCATGGAGCGAACTATTGAGAAGAGCTCGCGGGTAATCGAACGTCACAACATGGATCCTCCGAAACGCGACAAACGAAAGTCTAAGCGTCCGGAGATGAATAAGTGGATTGACGACAACTACCTGTTGATTGGTCAGGCCTACTTCCTCAAGCGCAACTACTTCAAGGCAGAGGAGATGTTCCTCTACGTAAGTCGTAAATACAAAGACAAGAATATTCAAGCCCAAGCGAACGCTTGGCTTACGCGTGTTTACCTGGAGCGTGAAAGCTATAACCAGGCGAAGAACGCTATCCTGAAAGCTTCGCAGATGAAGAACCTCGAGCCTGAGGTGAAGTCTGAAGTTCAGCTCGTGTATGCAGATTACTTCATCCGCCAGGAGATGTGGAAGGAAGCTGCTGAGGAGCTCGAAAAAGGAATCAACTTAATGGAGAAGAAGAAGGAAAAGGCACGTCCGACCTTCATTCTTGCTCAGTTGATGCAGCGCCAGAACAAAGGGCAAGATGCGATTGCCTACTTCAACGCCGTGTTGAAACTCAAGCCAACCTATGAGATGGAGTTCTACTCGAAGATCATGCAAGCCATGGCTTTCGATCGTCGAGGTGGAAATTCAAACCAGATCAAGGAGACGCTCTTCAAAATGTTGAAGGACGAGAAGAACCTGGAGTATCAAGATCAGATTTATTACGCTCTCGCGGAATTGGAACTCGAAGAACAAAACCGTGAAGGTGGTATTGACTACTTGAAGACTTCGGTAGAAGTGAACCAAGGAAACCAGAAGCAGAAGATGAAGAGCTTCTTGCGTTTGGCAGACCTTCACTTGGAAGACAAAGACTACCAGAGCGCGCAGGCATACTACGACAGTACATACCGCAACATTCAAGAAGAGCACGAACGCTACCTTGACGTTAAGAACAAAGCAGAGAGTTTGACAGAACTCGTGCAGCACTTGAACGTGATTGAGGAGCAGGATAGTTTGACAGCCCTTTGTGAGCTCGACGAAGAATCATTGATCGCCAAGCTTGAGAAGATTCGCAAGCAGAAGGAAGACGAAGCGGAAGAAGAACGTTTAGCGCTTGAAGCGGCGGCAGCAGCAGCGGCAGCCGGACAAGGCGGTGGAAACGCCGGGGCATTCTGGGTATACAATGACCAGCTCCGCGACATCGGTCAGCGCAACTTCTTGGATTACTGGGGTGACCGTAAACTAGAAGACAACTGGCGCCGAAGCCAAAAGCTAGAAACCACATTCAACAATGAGGAGGAAGAGGTGATTGACGCGCCGAAAGACACCTTGATTGTTGAAACAGACGGTATCCCAACGGTAGATGAGATGTTGGCCTCTCTTCCGTGCAGCGAAGCTGGTCAAGTAGCGTCGAAGGGATCTATTGCTAACGCCTATTATAACTCAGGAGTTATTTACCGCGAGAAGCTAGAAGACCTTGACAATGCGATTGAGCAGTGGGAGGTTTTGGTAACACGCTATGATGATTCAGAGTTCCACCCAACGAGCTTCTACCTATTGTACCGCAGCTACCTGTACAAAGAGTCGCAAGGGTACAAGAACCCGTTCTGTGGAACTTGTAGCAGTCAATATTGGGGCGACCTTATTGTGGAGCGTTACCCTGGTTCAGAATGGGCCTTGCTCGTAGAAAACCCTGATTACCAAGATTACGCGGAGCTGAAGAAAGCGGAAGAGCGCGAAGCTTATGAGTTGGTGCTTTCAAAGTACTACCAGCGACGTTACCAAGAGGTGATCACGGAGACAGACAGTGTGATTCGCACAGAGCCAGACAACAGCGTCCTGTGTAAATACAAAGTGCTTAAGGCACAGTCTGTAGGATACATGGACGGACAGTACGGCATGCGCGACAACTACTTCGCAGAGCTAGAATCTGTCATAGCGGAGTGTCCAAACACAGAAGAATCTGCCTTCGCTACTGAACTACTCGCGAAACTTCGCGGTGAGAAATCAGAAGGCGCAGGAGGAAAAGAAGACACGGCGGATGACCCGAAAGACGAGCCGCCAGCACCATCGCCGTTCAACTACAATGAAACGGCACGCCATTACTTCATGATGGTACTTCCGGTACGAGGAACTGACCTGAACGCCACGAAGGCGAAGATGTCAGACTTCACCGGAAAGAACTTTAGTAGTTCTGGCTTGAAGGTGTCTTCGAATTTGATCGACCGAAACAATCAGGTAATCCTTGTCAAAACCTTTAACCGATTGGAAGACGCAACGTCTTTCTTCGGCGTATTCATGGCAAGCGATGATATGAAAGAGTACCGAGACGCTGGTTACACTACAGCGTTGATCTCGAAAGAGAACTACGTGACTCTGTTTAAGACCAAAGACTTGGAGGGATACCAGCAATTCTTCCTAGACAATTATCAACCGTAGGCTATGCTGAAGAAAGACAAGATGGCAAGAAGTATCGACAACAACATCGAGCGCGGCATCAACCGCATCGTGGAAGGAACGCGTTTCAAAGGCGAGGTTTCTTGTGAAAGCAACATTCGTATCGACGGATCTTTCGAGGGGGACCTTGAGACGAAAGGACGTTTGGTTATCGGGCCTCAGGGGTCTGTAAACGGAACGGTTCGTTGCCAGAATTGTGAAGTGGAAGGCAAGCTTACCGGAAAGCTAGGCGTTGAAGAGCTCTTGTCGCTAAAGGCATCAGCTCAAATGGAGGGAGAGATCCACTACGGTCAGTTGAGCATTGAACCTGGAGCTAAGCTTGCAGGTACCCTACACATGGGAAGCAAGATCAAGGATATTTCCAGCCGTGACGAAGGAGCAAGAGCAGAAGAACGCACGGCCTAACGCATTCCTACGATACTCCGGAATGGCATTCACGATGGCAGCGACCATCGGGCTGTTCATCTATGGAGGAATCAAGCTAGACGAATACCAGGGTAACGAAACCCCTGGCTGGACGATCGCCGGAGCACTCATCGGTGTTTCCGCAGGCATGTACTATGCCATCAAAGACCTGATGAAGAAATGAAACGTTTTCTAACCTCAAACCTTCTGGTTACCGCATTGTTGGTAGCGCTTTACATGGTGTTGGTGTACGGGTTCAATCAGCCATACATCTGGGCCATCCCGGCGATGATCGTTGTTTTTGGTTTCATCAACCTACTTTCAAAACGCATGATGGAGCGCTCGGAGACGAAAAGTCCGGGCAGATTTGTAGCAGCCTTCACAGGGGTCATTGGTATCAAGCTAATGGTGGCCATGGTAGTCACCCTTTTGTACCTATTGTTAATAAAAGATGACGCCATTTCCTTCGTCATCGCATTATTCGTGACCTATATGTCATTCACCATTTTGCTGGTGCGTTCAGCGATGAAACAGCGCCAAATCAGCCAGCAAGAAGGGAATGAGAACGACTGAGTTTTCCACAGTTAGCCTCTTCAGGTAACATTCAGTTATTTTTTTTGCGAGGAATGCCTTGCCAGCCAGATTTAATCCCTACTTTTGCACCGATTTTTACAAGGGGTTGATAAACCAAGGCGATGAATCTTCATAAGATTTCTTCTTTTTTCCAAGTCCTAATCCTCGTAGCCGCGGCTATGTTTGTGGCACCTTCTGTGCTGGCGTCAGGCTCTGGCGAAGGACACGGTGATGACCATGCTGAGAAGGCTGAGTTCCAGGCAGGTGAGTACATTATTCACCACATTGCTGATTCACACTCTATCCACCTTTTCGGAGACCATGCCGAGGGTATTCCTGAAGTAAGTATTCCACTCCCAGTTATTCTTTGGACAGACAATGGATTGCAGATGTTCATGTCTTCTGCTTTCCACCACGATGATCAAGGAGTAGAGCGTGTTGATATCGGAGACGGTCAGTACGTAGTGAATTACCACGACAAGATTTTATACGCTAACGCGGAAGCGGATGCATATGGTTCTTACGCACCAATCGATCACGACACACACGCGGTGATTGGAGCACAGCCATTTGACCTTTCGATTACGAAGTCAGTATTCGGTATGTTGATGATCATGTTGATCATGATCTTGGTCTTCCGTTCAGTTGGTAAGGCATACACGAAGCGCGCAGGTCAAGCGCCAACCGGATTGCAAAATGCATTGGAGCCACTTATCCTCTTCATTCGTGATGAGGTGGCGATCCCTTCACTAGGAGCGAAGAAGGCAGACAAGTTCTTGCCATTCCTATTGACAGTATTCTTCTTCATCTGGATGTGTAACCTACTTGGTCTGGTACCATTCCTTGGCGGGTTCAACATCACAGGTACGTTGGGTGTGACATTGGTGCTTGCAGCATTCGTGTTCATCATCACAACGATTAACGGAAACAAGCACTACTGGGGCCACATCCTATGGCCTCCGGGAGTACCGCTTCCGATTAAGTTTATTCTTATCCCAATTGAATTTGTAGGTATTCTTCTTAAACCAACGGTTCTTATGATCCGTTTGACTGCCAACATCAGTGCAGGTCACATCGTCATCTTGGCGTTCGTGAGTCTTGTAGTGATCTTCGGACAGACAAGCACAGGTCTTGGACTAGGGGTTGGAGTAGGAGCAATTGCCTTTATGGTGTTTATGTTCTTCCTGGAGTTGCTAGTAGCATTCCTTCAGGCTTACGTATTCACCCTACTGGCAGCACTCTACTTCGGAGATGCCACTCAAGAAGCACATCATTAACCCAATAAATAAAGAACAATGGAATTGCTAACTGTTCTTATCGACACTCTAATGAACAAAGGTCTTGCAGGCCTTGGAGCTGGTGCAGCCGTAATCGGTGCAGGTATTGGTATCGGTCGTATCGGTGGATCGGCACTAGAAGCGATGGCTCGTCAGCCTGAGTCAACTGGTGACCTCCGTGCGAACATGATCGTTGCTGCGGCACTTGTAGAAGGTGTAGCACTATTCGCAGTGATCGTTTGCCTCCTTGTAGCTCTAGGATAATTAAGAAACCCATTTAGAAGATATGGATGCTTTGCTCTCGCCGAGTCTCGGCACCATGGTTTGGGCTTCAATTGCCTTCATCATTGTCTTGATCATCCTTCGCCGTGCGGCGTGGGGTCCGATCTTGAAAGGACTAAAGGAACGTGAAGAATCGATCGCTGAATCACTGAATGAGGCTGAGAAGGCTCGTCAGGATATTGCAGATCTAAAGTCTGACAACGAAAAGTTGCTTCAGGAAGCACGTGTTGAGCGTGACAACATCTTGAAGGAAGCTCGTGAGTTGAAAGACTCGATGATCGCTGACGCGAAGAACCAAGCCAAGGAAGAGGCTGAGAAAATGGTGAACAGCGCACGCGAAGCTATCGAAACAGAGAAAGCAGCTGCTCTTGCTGACCTAAAGGAGCACGTAGCTATGCTTTCACTGGAAATCGCTGAGAAAGTAGTTCGTCAGAGCCTTTCGAGCGACGATAGCCAAAAGGCGCTCGTTGACAAATTGCTTCAGGAAACTGACCTCAATTAATTGAAATGCGTAACCCGAAAGTAGCACATAGATACGCCAAGTCGCTTCTAGATCTCGCTACGGAACGTAACGAGGTAGACGCTGTCGAAAAAGACATGCGCCTTATCTCATCTACGATCCAAGAGTCTCGAGATCTTGAGCTGTTGTTGCTAAGTCCAGTTGTAAAGGGCGATAAGAAGGAGAACATCCTGAAAGCGCTTTTTGGATCTCACATCACTGAGATGACTACAGGATTCATCGGCATCATGACCTCAAAAGGTCGTGAAGCGGTGCTAGCTGAGGTGGCAACGCATTTCCTTGAGCTCACGAAGAAGCGTAAAGGCATTCTATCCGCACAAGTTATAACTGCTACTGCACTGACTGAAGAAGCGCGCGCCAAGATCAATGTGATCGTGTCGAAGCTGAATTCGGGAGGAGCTGTAGAGATCGAAGAGAGCGTAGATCCAGCCATCGTTGGTGGATTCGTTCTTAAGGTCGAAGACAAGATGATCGATGCTTCGGTACTTAGTCAGTTCAGAAAACTCCACCGCGAGTTTGACGACGATTCGTACGAAGCAGCGCTATAATTGAAATAGTCCCGACACTCGGGACAAAACAAACGTCATCCAATGGCTGATTTGAAACCCGCAGAAGTATCTGCGATCCTCAGAGAACAACTTTCTGGCGTAAAGTCAGAAGCAGAACTTGAAGAAGTAGGAACGGTTCTTCAGGTAGGTGATGGTATTGCCCGTATCTACGGACTGTCAAACGTACAGTCTGGTGAGCTTATCGAGTTCGAGAACGGAGTTCGCGGTATCGTACTTAACCTTGAGGAAGATAACGTAGGTGCCGTACTTCTAGGTCCTTCAGGAAACCTAAAAGAAGGATCAAGCGTGAAACGTACTGGTTTGATCGCGTCTGTGAACGCCGGTAAAGGAATGCTTGGTCGTGTTGTAAATACACTTGGTGAGCCGATCGACGGTAAAGGACCTATCGAAGGTGACCTTTACGAAATGCCGATCGAGCGTAAAGCACCGGGAGTTATCTACCGTCAGCCAGTAAACGAGCCACTACAGACAGGTATCAAGGCGATTGACGCGATGATTCCAATCGGCCGTGGTCAGCGTGAGTTGATCATTGGTGACCGTCAGACAGGTAAAACTACGGTTGCGATCGATACGATCATCAACCAGCGTGAGTTCTACGAGCGCGGTGAGCCTGTATTCTGTATCTACGTTGCCGTAGGTCAGAAAGGATCAACAGTAGCTGGAATCGTGAAGACGTTGGAAGACGCAGGAGCAATGGACTACACAGTAGTTGTTGCGGCGAACGCATCTGACCCTGCACCGCTTCAGTTCTACGCACCATTTACAGGTGCTGCGATTGGAGAGTTCTTCCGTGATACTGGTAACCCAGCATTGATCGTATATGATGATCTTTCTAAGCAGGCGGTAGCTTACCGTGAGGTATCACTTCTTCTACGTCGTCCTCCAGGTCGTGAGGCGTACCCAGGAGATGTATTCTACCTACACAGCCGTCTTCTTGAGCGCGCAGCGAAGGTGATTAACTCTGACGAGATTGCTGCTCAGATGAACGACCTTCCTGAGTCAATGAAAGGTATCGTGAAAGGAGGAGGTTCTTTGACAGCCCTTCCAATCATTGAAACACAAGCAGGTGACGTTTCTGCCTACATTCCAACAAACGTAATTTCTATTACCGACGGACAGATCTTCCTTGAGTCGAGCTTGTTCCTATCAGGTGTACGTCCAGCGATTAACGTAGGTATCTCGGTATCACGTGTAGGAGGGTCGGCACAGATTAAGTCGATGAAGAAAGTTGCGGGTACATTGAAGCTTGACCAAGCTCAGTACCGCGAGTTGGAAGCATTCGCGAAGTTCGGTTCTGACCTTGACGACGCTACGAAAGCAGTACTTGATAAAGGTGCGCGTAACGTAGAGATCCTTAAGCAAGCACAGAACTCGCCAATGACGGTAGAAGAGCAGATTGCGATCATCTACCTAGGAACAAAAGGTCTTGTATCGAAAGTTCCAGTTAACAAGGTGAAAGAATTTGAAGTAGAGTTCCTCTCTTACATGCGTAACAAGCACCGTGATAGCCTAGACGTATTGAAGTCTGGTAAATTGACGGATGAAGTACAGCAAGTACTACGTGACGCAGCAGCGGAGCTTACTTCGAAATATGCATAAGCATGGCTGGAGGTCTCAAAGAGGTAAGAAGTAGGATCACATCGGTCCAATCAACACGTCAGATTACTCAGGCGATGAAAATGGTGTCTGCGGCGAAGCTTCGTCGTGCCCAAGATGCTATTACTCAGATGCGCCCTTACGCAGAGAAACTGCAAGAGATCTTGGCGAACGTGAGCTCTACCCTTGATTCCAGCGAAGGTGTATATAGTGTTGAACGTGAGGTGAACAACGTACTCGTTATTGCGATCACTTCGAACCGCGGTCTATGTGGAGCGTTCAATAACAACATCGTGAAAGAAGTGAAACGCCTGATTGCGGAAGATTACGCCGGCAAGAACGTTCACGTACTTTCACTTGGTAAGAAAGCTTCTGATACTTTCAGCAAGACTTCGCATCACACAACAGATGGTTACTCAGACACTCCGTACGAGATCTTTGATGACCTGACTTTTGGAAATGCAGGAGACATTGCAACGATTGCAATGAGCCAATTCGCTGACGCGAAGTATGACCGAGTAGTCGTAGTATACAATAGCTTCAAGAACGCAGCCGTACAGGATGTGATTACCGAGCAAATGCTACCAGTTGTTGCGAAGGCAGAGGAAGGCGGAAGCGCCGCTACCGAATACATTTTCGAGCCAAACAGAGAAGAGATCGTTGAGAACATCATCCCGAACTCAATTCGTCTCCAACTGTTCAAGGCCTTGCTGGATAGTCATGCTAGTGAGCACGGAGCTCGTATGACGGCAATGCACAAAGCGACTGATAACGCGTCTGACCTATTGAAAGAGTTGAAGTTGACCTACAACAAAGCTCGTCAGGCGTCGATTACAAATGAAATTCTCGAGATCGTTGGTGGAGCGGAAGCTCTCAACGGTTGATAACGTGGACATTATTGAGGATGGAAAGAAGCCCCGCATTTGCGGGGCTTTTTGTTTTTCTGCGGGACCTTCAATTTTTTCAACCTAGCACGTTTTTTGATGCTGGTAAGAAATGACGAGAGCCCGGCGCTTTCGTGTATCTTTCCAAATAGAATATGGGCATCCATCTCACATTACGTCAGCGCATCTATTTCTCGATGCTAACCATCATTCTCCTGGCCTTCGTGGCTTCGGGAATCACGGCGTACATTAACTTCAAACAGCAGGAGGAGGAGTATAACCTCTCGCGCCTGAGCCGCAAAGAGTTGGCGATCCAGGAAAGCATGCGCTATTTCCTCGATCAGCAAGGAAATGGATACATGGCTACCGATTCGGTACCAACCATCTTCACAGATAAAATCTGCGAGCTCTCTGACGTCCACAATCTCGCAATAAACCTATACGACCTTAGAGGTCGTCTCCTGATCAGTTCGAGCCAGAACAACTTCGATGCCCTTGGCTTTGCCCAAGAGATCGATTACACCATCTTAAAACAGCTCAGCACTGGTAATGACCGTGCAGAAATGGCCAAAGATGTCGATCACGGAACCTACATCATGGCCTACTGGTATTTCCGTGACGTCGATGATCGTCCAATTGCGGTGACCAACGTGCGCTATGATAAGCGTGAAGTAGACCGCGCCGAGTTGAACGCCTTCCTTCGCGAGTTGACGAAGATCTACGTTGGTTTGTTCATGGGGGCGGCGTTGTTGGCGTATTTCCTTTCGAATTACATCACCTCTTCGCTACAGAAGATTGGGAAACGAATGGCCCATGTTGACCTCCAACAACGCAACGAAGCCATTTCATGGGATAGTAACGACGAGATTGGCGCTCTAGTGAACGAGTATAACCGGATGCTGGATGAAGTCAAGCGTTCGGCCAGTGAACTGGCCAAATCAGAAAGGGAAAGCGCATGGCGAGAAATGGCAAAGCAAGTGGCCCATGAGATTAAGAACCCATTGACGCCAATGAAACTGCGCGTTCAACACTTGGAGCGGTCGTTCAAAAGCGATGACCCTGAGTTTGAACCAAAGCTGAAGAAGTTTGCAGATTCCATGATCGAGCAGATTGATGCCTTGAGCAATATCGCGAGCGAATTCAGTGACTTCGCAAAGATGCCCAAGGCGCAACGGGAGCGTGTTGATCTCAATGAATCCATCAGCGGATGTGTTGAGTTGTTTCACGACGAGACGAGTGCAAGAGTCATTTACAGCGGCCCTGGTAAAGACGTTGACACTTCTGTATACATCGATCGTGATCAGATTCTGCGCGTATTCAACAACTTGATCAAGAATGCCATTCAGGCCATTCCTGAGAACAGAGTGGGTGAGGTAAAGGTGGCGCTTACGCGGAAAGATGACCTCCTCATTGCCACGGTTGAGGATGATGGAATGGGTATTCCTGAAGACATGCAGTCGAAGATCTTCCAACCGAACTTCACCACCAAGTCAACCGGCACGGGGCTTGGATTAGCGATGGTGCATAACATCGTGGATCAAGCAGGAGGTGTCATCAGTTTCACGACCACCCCTGGAGAGGGAAGTACCTTCATGGTTGAATTACCGGTTCACGATGCCGGTACTGCAGGATAAATGATTGGTCGACTTGGGCTCGCGTCATTCTCGAATGGTGGGAACTGCAGATTCATGAAGTAATATCCATCGCGGATTTCATCTGGCACATAGACCATTTCTGTAATGCTCGCGTCATGTCTTTCGTCTGCACCAATTTGCCAGAAGATGTGGTGCGCACGTAATTCGCCGCCATCTACTTCACGATCAACACTAGGTAAGTCAATCAACAGATGACGAACACCTGCCGAAACAATCTTTTTAGCGCATTCTGAGCTCAAATACGGTGGATTGGTGTCACTATACTGTTGTGTGAGTTTAGAGGCTGTATTCGGACTCGTTCGAAGTATCAGCGCAGAAGGCAGGGCGCCATCAGGAATTTGATCGGCCTCGATGACGAGATCATCGTTGTGCTTCGTTGGGTGCACAGTGATTAATTGAGCGTCGAGGTGGTACTCTTTGATTTTCTGGTTGACTGAATGCAGGGTCTCTGTGATGTGACCAAGGCATTCGGTGTGCGTACCGTGACCGTGCGGATTAAAGCTGATGTTTCTGAAATTGACGCTTCCGCCCTGCGCCACACTACCAACGAAGCCGTCACCTTTAACGGGTTCGATCGAAATAGGGGGTACGTACCAAGCAGATACTTTTCCTTCACCTGATTCTAAGGGGATGGAGATATCAGTGCCGTTATTCAATTCCGCCCGATAGGGCTTACCAAGGAGATGAAAGATCACATGCATGCTGGAAAGATAGGGGGTAAAACGACAAAAGCACCCCGAAGGATGCTTTTGAATATTGTGAGTAAGGGAATGCTTAACTACAACCCATGGCTCCGAAACCAGGAACGATGTCGAAATCGACAGTATCGTCTTCCAGGTTATCAAGGATCTCAAGGATTCCGAAGTATTCACCGGTAAAGTTGATCTGACCACCGCTTACATCAAGTGTACCATCAGAAGTGAAGTACACGCTGAAGTTTACAAAGTCGATCAAGTACCCGAAACCTTTTTCATCAAGATTATCCAAGTCGTCTTCTAGGTTATCGAACCAGTCAAGGATCTCGTAAGAGCCTTGCGCTTCGTTATCGTAAACGAAGTAGAGGCAGAATCCTTGGAAGAAATCTGTGAAGTCAGAATCTTCATCAACATTTCCGTCTGCTAGTGCTTCGAAGTCTCCGGCGATACCAAGTACCATAGAGATTCCGTCGAAGTTGCCGCCGTAATCGAATAGATCAAGGCCAAGCGCTTCGTCAGAAGCAGAGAAGCAGAACGTGTAAGTGATGTCAAGGGCACTGTTACCAGCTACTACGGTTCCTCCTGTGTTAGACCCAAAAGAGAATGAAGGGATAATCAGGATGCCGCCACCTTCAGGGTTCTCAATGAACACAGGACCTTCTGAGTTAGAGAAGTTCCATCCGTCGTTAGGGTCAGCAAAGCTGAATTCACGCGTTTGCAAGTTGAATTTGTACAACTGGCCACGCTCCTCATTCCAAACCCCTAGTTCAGAGATTTGACCCATGAGCTGTTCAGCAGCACGCTGTTGCTCAATAGTTGTTTGAGTCTGGTACTCGAAGTTGTTGCTTTCTTCTTGCTTCGAACATGAAGTCAAGATCATAGCACCTACTGCGAGCGCGAAAAAACCAAGTTTGGTAAACAGTTTCATTTTAATAGTTCTATTAGTTGATCAAGAAACCGAGACGGATCTGTCCGTTCACGTTAGGACCAACTGCGAAGCTATTAGACTGATCTGAAAGGTCTCCAGCACCAGCTGCAGGAAGATCTTCGTCAGAATCGTTTCCGTTCAATAGGTTGTAAGCAACCTGGTCAGAAACTTCTAGCTCTTCGTCAGCCCAGCTTGTGTTGCTGAATCCAAAGCCCATCTCAGCTCCAAGATACACATTGTCTGCGAAGTAGAAGTCAAAACCACATAGAAGGTTTAGTCCAAAACGCGTGTATGATTGCTTCTGAGTTTCAGTCCATACGATGTACTGCTCAAGCTCACCTGCATCGTCGATGTCATTTGGCCCCCAGTACTCAGACTCGCTAGATACGTTACCGATACCGAAATCAATCTCAGCACCTACGTAAGGAGATAGACGGTCAGTTCCGTCGAAGTGCATCTCGTATCCTGGACGGATAGTAAGATCAAACATGCGAGCGTAATCGAAAAGGATTGGGCTCACTGGATCCTCAGTACTGATCGCACCTTCTTCAGTGTTTACAGTTTTGTCTGTTGATGATCCAACAAATACGTTAACACGGATCGCAGACGACTCAGAGTTGAAGAGACGTAGACGGATACCGTTGATTCCGATCGGGTTACCTCCTAGTGGAGAGAATTGGAACTCGACGTTCTTGTCGCCTCCGATCTGTTTCTGTGCTTGTACTTCATTTGTACCAGCGAGGCAGAGTAGCGCTGCCGCAATAAAAAAGACTACTTTTTTCATGATGGTTGAAAATTTAGTAATACTCGTTTCCATCGTGCAAGGACGGAAAGATTTAGCTTCTAGATTTTGGTAAATATCTTCGTTTTCAACACTTCCCGTTTGATACAGGGGCATATTTACCCTAGTTCAGACAGTTAGCGCTGGTGCCAAATGTAAGCCTTTTGTCGAGTCTTACACTTTTTCTGACAAGAATCACTCTACGGTTACTGATTTCGCAAGGTTACGCGGCTGGTCAACATTACACCCACGCATTACCGCGATGTGGTAGCTCAACAACTGCAGTGGAACTACTGAAACCAGCGGTACCAGTACATCATCGGTCTTTGGAATCTCAATCACGTGATCAGCGAGTTTCTTCACTTCAGTATCCCCAATCGTAACGATGGCGATAATCTTTCCTTTTCTCGCTTTTACCTCTTGGATGTTGCTGACTACTTTTTCGTAGCTCTGTCCTTGCGTAGCGATCACGAATACTGGCATCTCCTCGTCAATCAAGGCAATCGGCCCGTGCTTCATCTCAGCCGCAGGGTATCCCTCGGCGTGGATGTAGCTGATCTCTTTTAGCTTCAATGCCCCTTCAAGCGCAACAGGGAAGGTGAATCCACGACCCAGGTATAGGGCGTTGCTCGCGTCTTTGTAGATCTCAGAAATGAATTCGATTTGATCGTTTGACGCCAAGGTCTGCTCAATTTTGTCTGGCAATGAGTTGATCTCGGCAATCAGACGGTGCAGACGCTCTGGGCTGATCGTACCGCGCTTTTGGGCTACGGTCAGTGCCATCAAAGTCAACACGGTTACTTGAGCGGTGAATGCTTTCGTAGATGCCACCCCGATTTCTGGTCCAGCGTGCGTGTAGCAACCGCTGTCAGTTTCTCTTGAGATGGTAGACCCTACCACATTACACACACCGAAGATGTGTGCCCCTTTTTTCTTAGCCATCTTAATGGCAGCCAAGGTATCGGCTGTTTCACCACTCTGACTAATCGCAATGACGATGTCATCTTCGTTGATGATTGGGTTTCGGTAACGGAACTCGGAAGCATATTCTACTTCTACAGGAATGCGTGCGAGGTCTTCGAAGAGGTACTCAGCTACAAGGCCGGCGTGCCATGAAGTACCACAAGCCACAATCAGGATGCGCTTGGCATTCGTCCACTTGTCTTCGAAATTTTCGATACCCGACAAGCGAATCATTCCTTTCTGAAGGTTCATTCGTCCACGGAAGCAATCACGGATAGAACGCGGCTGCTCGTAGATTTCCTTCAACATAAAGTAATCGTATCCACCCTTCTCTAGAGCTTCAAGGTGAAGTTCTAGTTCTTGGATGTATGGAGTCTTCTCGCGGTTTTGGATTGTCTTGATCTTCAGACCTGTTTGACGGTCCATCAAAGCAATCTCTTCATCCTCGAGGTAGACAACGTTTTTCGTGTATTCAACGATTGGTGTCGCATCAGAACCTACATAGTATGTTCCGTCTTCTCCAATTCCAATCACCAATGGGCTCGATTTCTTCGCCGCGATCAATTGGTTTGGATTGTTGCGGTCCATCACAACGATGGCGTAAGCACCAACGACTTCATTCAATGAAATACGGACAGCTTCAAAAAGATCAACGTCTGTGTTGCTGCGCACTTCTTCAATTAAGTGGGCCAACACTTCAGTATCTGTATCACTCTCGAACTTGTGTCCGCGGTTGATTAACTCTTCCTTTAGGGTGCTGTAATTCTCAATGATTCCATTGTGAATGATGGCGAGTTCTCCATCTCCTGAAACGTGAGGGTGAGCATTGATGTCGTTCGGAGGCCCGTGAGTTGCCCAACGGGTGTGACCGATTCCTACTGTTCCGTCGGTTGAAGCGTCACCGATGTGTGCTTCAAGATCACTCACTTTTCCTTTGCACTTGTGAAGCGCAATGTCGTTTTCTTTAAGGATGGCAACACCCGCGCTATCATAGCCACGGTATTCCAGTCTCTTTAACCCTTTGATAAGTACAGGGTATGCATTCTCGTCTCCGAGATAAGCGACAATTCCACACATAGGTGTTCTACAGTTTTAGGATCATCATAGACCATTACGAAGGTATACAAAAATGCCTTCGAGCTTGGCCATTGCAAGTTTGCGTAATCAACGACAAGCTATGCGTAAGATGTTATCTGATATTAGATCAGTCAGTGAAGGTCAGAATCAACCTCATATTGTTCGATGAATCCTCTGGATCAGCCTCAGGTCCATTGGCTCCAACGCGACGTACAGAGATACCGGCGTTATTTGACACCAAGTTCATGAAGTTCACCGCTTGGTTACCATTGAGGTACTCTTGGAACCAACGTGAAATGTTGAATCGGTATTCATTCGTGCTTGAATTGTAGCTACCGCCGATGTCGACAACTGTTGAGAGCTGACCTGGAAGACCTACGGCGTCACCGTCTTCATCCTCGGTCAACAGGAACAAAGCAGATTGGAAAGGCAAACGCTCATCAAACTCCTGAGAAACAGGAATGATTAGCTCTGCTTTGTTAATTGTGCGTTGTTCGAACTCGTTGTAATCATCAATGTATGGGAACTCAATGCGCGTTTTACAGACAGCTGCAGCTTGCACATAACCTACTTGGTTGGCAGGAGCTTCGCCAAAGTTGTTCAGTGGCATCAAGTCTCCAGTGAAGCTATGTTCAAAGCGGTTCACTCGGGCACAAGACGTGTTGATCACGTAGTCGTAGAACAGCGTGTCATCGTCGTTGTGGTAATATAGACGCACAGCAGACTCACTGTCTACAAGGTCTAGATTCACCACTCCGCCACCTCCGCTTGAGGAGCGAACGTAGATTCCTTTGAAGTATTCCAACCAATTCTCGTTGGTGTCGTAGATCTCAGCACCTGCGTTCATGAGCTCCTCTCCAAAGGCAAGGTCTAGCGGAAGGCGCAACTGAGGGTTCGCTGAATCTTCTTCAAAGAAGAGCTTGTCTGAAAGATTGAAGCCTTGTGTTTCTTGTCCGATTTCAACGAGGTTGTCAAAATCGAAAGCGAAGTCATCGTTCGAATAGTAGGTTGAATCGATGTACAAGTCTTCTGTGAGGCGGTATACTTCGAAGAATTGATCTTGGAGTGACCCGTATGATTCCCCTGTGTATCGCATAGCGAGCACGATGGAATCAGCAACAGGGTTGGAACCAAAGTCTTGATCAGGAGTTCCGAGTCGGAGCTGAGTGTAGATCGAGGTACGTGTAATTCCAGTGAATGGATCGAAGTAGTTTCCAAGCAATGACTGCGAAAGTTCATCCGTTGCCAAGGAGTCTTCACGGATGGTGAAACACTCAATGGTTGTGGTGTCTGTTTGGAATGCCGTCAATAGGTCATCATCGGGTTGGATGCCCAGACCTAGTTCTTGTTCAGGTTTATCGCATCCTGCGATGGCGAAAAGCATGAACAAAAAGAGAGCGGCCCAAATAGGCCGCTTCTCAACAATATGATTTAATGGCCGTTGATCACTCTTCAACGAGTGCCGGCTTTCCCTCAAGGATAGTATCATAAAGTGTAGTCGCTTCAGCAACGATGTTGTCTTCATTGTCACAAGTGATAGATACGCTATCAGAATTGTCGACAAAGGTGCGCAATTCTGAATCAATATTCTCACCATTAACGATTACAGCATCAGAATAGTGGACAGCCAGCTTGTTAAGATTAACAAATGTTGGCTCTTTAACGATCTCTGCCGCTGCTTCTGAAACTCCGTCTTGAACTAATTTCTTGCTGAAATTCTCGTTCAACACGCCTTCGAAACCATCTTCGTAGATGCTGTAGACAAGTTTAGAGTTAGAGAAATGTGCGTCGTTTTTGTAGACTTCTTTTACGTACATACCTAAAGGTGCAGACATCCAGCCGTGGCTATGGATCACATCAGGGACCCAGCCTAGCTTTTTCACTGTCTCCAACACGCCGCGCACAAAGAACATCGAGCGTTCATCGGCATCTTCAAACATTTCGCCATCTTCTTGCGTTACATACGCTTTGCGCTTGAAGAATTCTTCATTATCAATGAAGTAAACTTGCATACGCGCACTAGGGATAGATGCGACTTTAATGATTAGAGGATGATCCGTATCGTCGATGATAAGGTTCATTCCAGAAAGACGGATCACTTCGTGAAGTTGGTGTCTGCGCTCGTTGATCTTACCGTAACGAGGCATGAACACTCTGATCTCTTTATCTTTCTCGTGTGCGCCCTGTGGGAGATGCCTGCTAATCCTTGAGATAATTGTTTCTGGACAGAAAGGTTGTATTTCTTGAGAAACGTATAGGATTCTGGCTTTACTCATCAGGAATTGAATTTGTCAGGATTGTCTGCAAAATTACGAAAAATAAGGCCCAAATTCAAATGAATCTATTAGCTTTGGCCGTTTTGCCGTAACTAAACCACCCCATTTTCTATGATCCTTTTCACACATCCAGACGAATGGAAAGCGCTGCGAAGCAAAGTCTTTACCAGCGCAGGATCAGTGGGTTATGTTCCCACAATGGGAGCGCTTCACGCGGGGCATGGCAGCTTGATTGAACGGGCCGCAAAAGAGAACGAAATTTGTGTGTGTAGCATCTTCGTAAACCCTACTCAATTCGATAGATCGAACGATTTAGAAGCTTATCCGCGCACACTTTCTGCCGATATTGAACTGGCAAAACGCTACGGTTGCGATGCTATTTTTGCCCCAGGTGTGAACGATATATACGGTGACAAGGTCGAAAGCCTTCGCGCTGATTATGGTTTCTTGACCGAAACACTCGAAGGGGCTGAGCGACCAGGCCATTTCGACGGGGTGGTAACCATCGTTCGCCTTTTATTGGATGCGATTCAAGCAGACAAAGCCTATTTCGGAGAGAAAGACTTTCAGCAATTAGCCATCATTCGCGAATTGGTGCGTAGAGAACAGATCCCAACAGAGATTATGCCTTGCACACTTATTAGAGACACGGATGGGTTGGCCATGAGTTCTCGCAATGTGCGCCTTTCGCCGCAAGGCAGGCAAAATGCGCTAGCGATCTACCGAACCTTAAAAGAGATGGCGGAACGCGCAACGAAAGTGGATCCGCAAATGGTACAGCATTGGGGACAGCGCCATCTGGAACAGCAGCCCGGAGTGGAGCTCGAATACCTGTCTGTAGTGTACGCCGATGACTTTCAAGAAGCCTCCGATTGGTCACGTGAAGTGCGCGCTTTGGTAGCCGCATGGGTTGATGGTGTGCGCCTCATCGATAATATGGCGCTGAATTAGTCGAAAAACGCGACACATCCGTAGCGTTTATATACCTTTGTCCTAACGCGAGTGTTAGAGCAGACGCTCTAGCAGAGAACCTCCAAAAAAATCCATTATGGGAAGCATTGGCCCTTGGCAAATCGTACTAATCGTAGCAGTGATCCTGCTTTTGTTCGGAGGACGTAAGATTCCTGAACTCATGCGCGGCCTCGGACGTGGTGTCAAAGAATTCAAAGACGCTACACAGGCAGATGACGAAAAGTCATCGAAAGGCGAACGCATCGAAGACTAAGGTCTCTCCATAAAACAATCAGCATATTTCTGCGTAGGTTAATTAAAGTGACATTGTGCGCCGAGTTAACTTCATGATTCTTTTTGCCCTGATTCATCTGGGCATGACAGCACAGGATTCTACCCAAGTAGAAGCCCCTGTTTCAGACGCCCAGTTATTGAGCGGCCTGTACCTCAGCGAGATCGATTCGATCTGGCAACAATCATTTCAAGAGCAATTCTGTCTAAGTACGGACACCTCCTTTTGGAACGTCTACGACTTTGAAGAAGGTGAGCTTCCTTCGATTGATACCGCATTGGTATTGCAACGTCTTGACTTGCTCGACGCACAAACCCCGATGAATCTTAAAGGGAACGAAACCGTTCTCGATTATATCAGCTTCTATTACTCTCGACGGAACAAACAGCTCGGAAGAATGCTTGGCATGTCGGGCTATTACTTCCCATTGTTCGAAGAAAAACTGGATGCTGCTGATGTTCCATTGGAGTTAAAGCACCTTCCGATTGTTGAGTCTGCGCTCAACCCAAGAGCCCGTTCACGTGTGGGTGCTACAGGGTTGTGGCAGTTTATGTACCAGACCGGACGTGCCTACGACCTTCAAGTCAACTCTTACGTTGATGAGCGCATGGATCCGGTGAAAAGCACCGAAGCTGCGTGCAGATACCTGCACAAGCTTCACGGCTTGTACGGCGATTGGAACCTTGCGCTGGCAGCTTACAATGCCGGTCCAGGGAACGTCAACAAAGCCATTCGAAGGTCAGGAGGGAAAACCACGTATTGGGAAGTAAGACCATACCTACCTCGAGAAACACGTGGCTATGTGCCCGCCTTTATTGCCGTGGTCTACCTCATGAACTTCCATGAGGAGTATAACATTTACCCAGCGGAAGCGACGTGCAGTTGGCTAGAAACGGATACGATCCAAGTAAGTGATCAATTGCGTTTCGATCAGATTGAGGCCTTCCTCGACATTGATCAGGAAGCGCTCAGCTGGTACAACCCTACGTATCGAAAAGGAGTGATCCCGAAAGACAGTGATTACGCCATTCGATTACCCTATGGAACAGCTTCTGATTTCCTAGCGGTAGCTGATAGTATCTACAACTATAAGAAAGACGAGGAACCGGAAATCGTGGTTCAAGACGAGCCGGTCGTATACTACGTACGCTCGGGAGATGTGCTGGGAAGCATTGCTCAGCGCCATGGCGTAACGGTTTCACAGCTTAAAGCGTGGAACAATATTCGCGGCTCGATGATCAGAGCCGGACAGAAACTTTACATCTACACTGATAAGAAGGACAAGAAAAAGAGTAGTTCTTCCGTTAACAAAACTGAAAAGCGTACTCCGAAACCTGAAACTACGCAAGACTCAGACTATCGCTATCATACTGTTCGAAAAGGTGATACCTTGTGGGATATTGCCAAATTATATGATGGTGTTTCGGTCGAGCAAATACAACGACTCAACAAAGGGCTGAACGCCAAGGATTTGAAGCAAGGACAAAAGATCAAAATTGAAAAGATCAGTCTATGAAAAAGCTACTATTCTTGGGGATGTTCTCCGTTCTGCTAGCATGCAGTCAAAGCGGTGAAGCACCCGTCCTTCCGGGCAAAGTTGGTCCGGCAGGAGAACTTCTTGTTGTTGCCTCTGAAAATGTATGGAATGGCCCAGTGGGCGCTGCTATCCGCGAGGTTGTTGACCAACCATACCCTGTTCTACCTCAAGCCGAAAGTCATTTTGACCTTGTCAACCTCGACCCTAGAGACTTTGACAAATTCTGGAAGCCTCACCGTAACATTATCTACATCGAAGTAGGTCAGTCGGTGGAGCAAACCATCCCCAAAGTTGAATTCGCCCGTAACCGCTATTCAAGCGGTCAGATCTATATCGAAGCAAGAGGAAAGTCTCAGCAAGAGCTAGCCGACGCCATCACCGCTCGAGGGAATGAAATCCTAAGTATCCTTCACAAAGAAGAAGTGGATCGTTTGGCAGCGAATGTGCGTGCCTTTGACAACGAAGCCCTCAACGCTGACTTGATGGAGAAATACGGGTTAACCCTAGATATTCCGCGTGACATGTTCGTGGTCGCTGAAATTGTTGACACCAACGATGAACGCTTGGAGTTTCTCTGGTTACAGCGTGAAATGACACGTATGAAAGGGGGGAACAATCACGACATCAAAGAAGGTGTCTTCGTTTATACCTACCCGTATACAACCGACTCAGTATTTAGCATGAACTGGCTGCTTGAAAAGCGGCAAGAGATGCTCCGCAAGTACGTGCCTGGTCCGACAGACGGAAGCTACATGGCCAATGAAATGCACCTCGTTCCGACTTACGAAGAAGTGGTGTTCAAGGGCATGTTTGCCTCTGAAGTTCGCGGACTATGGAAGATGCAGAATGACTTCATGGGAGGGCCATACTACATGCTAACCTTCTATGATGAAGCCAACCAGCGCATCGTTTCCGTAGATGGCTATGCTTACGCTCCGTACTTCGACAAGCGCGAGTACATTCGCGAAGTAGAGGCCATCGTGAAAACGCTGACCCTGAAAGGAGCCGGAGCTTAACAGCGGCGGCCCTTATCGGTTCAACAATTCAATACGAGACGTACTAACGATCGTTCCCTGATCAAGTAATTGTACCAAGTAAGAACCTTGAGACAGGGTGCTCAGGTCTAATTGGTGACGCACAATTCCTGAAGGAAGTGTGGTGTTCATGACTGTTCGGCCATTCATGTCAATGATGTTGACAGTGATTAACGCACTTTGTTGAAGCGCTTCAGGCAGCTCCAGCTGGATAACACCGTTACTTGGGTTCGGGTAAATCTTAGGAGTCACCGCTTCCGCGCTAGCGATA
This sequence comes from Sanyastnella coralliicola, assembly GCF_030845195.1. Classification (GTDB taxonomy): domain Bacteria; phylum Bacteroidota; class Bacteroidia; order Flavobacteriales_D; family Sanyastnellaceae; genus Sanyastnella; species Sanyastnella coralliicola. Next base: position 3,592,193 of record NZ_CP132543.1, on the reverse strand, counting down.
GCAGCAGCAACATCACCATTAGCAAAGGCATACTGACCAGGAAGCAGCGGCTCAATCACGAACTGACCTGCGCCATTGTTCAGGTTACCGCCTTGCCACTCATAGTCAGGATACTTCATCCATGGAGAGTAGGCATCAGGGCGCCAAACAAGCATCGCATCGTTTTCGTTGACACCGTAAAGGTCATTGTCAAGGTCTTCGATAGGATCGTCTCCTGCGTATGTCAGGCGCCCATCCATTTCAATGCCTTCAGGGAAGATTCCACTCACTTTCCAGAAGTGTGTTGAAGAGATCTCGTAGATGTAAGGCATGAGGTTGTCATTGTCAGGGCCTGCCCAGATGTGCTCTACGCGCACCCATGCTGAATCGCCTTCATTGATCTCATTTGTGCCCAAGCGGAAGTCAACGAATGGACGATTGAGCGGAGACGAGGTGTCATCGATAACAAATTCAGTATCCAAACGCGACTGGTTCAGACGGCCATTGGTGTTGAGTTCAATCAATGCCGGCATCTCATCGGTTTCAATTGTTGCCGTTGAGTACTGTCCAGTAGCGTTTACCATGAAGTTCTCTTTGCTCCAGTCAGCACCAATGGCGCTCACCTCAAGCGGTACGTTATCGTAGAAATCAGGACACTCACGAAGTTTCTGTTGGAGGTACAACGTGTGGGTGTAGCCACTTCCGTTGTCAGTACTTGATACAGAGTCAAGAACGAACACGCTGAACCCAGGGTTGAAGATTTGATCATCGAAGAAGTCGGTCAAGTCATACCCTGTGTACATGCTCAGAGAATCACGGAATTCAGCGGCATTGACATTCGAATAAGGCATGCTCTCTTGCATCGTCATCATTCCATCACGGAAGAGTTCGTCGCCGAGATAAGCACGCAAATTGTGAAGTACAGAAGCTCCTTTTTGGTAAGTCGTTCGTCCGTAAATCTCTTCATCTGGCATCGGAGACATGGCATGAAAACCATTGTCTTGCACGTGACATTCTTCCAAAACGAAGAGCTGGTTGTCTTTCACTACGTCGGTAAATTCTTCCCAACCATCACGCCATTCGAAGAAGAGTTGAGAAGAGTATTCTGCCGGTCCTTCTTTAATCCACATGTGGTTGTGCTCGATCATCGTGATCACATCACCCCACCAGTAGTGACCGAGCTCATGCGTGAAGAGCTCAGCATTACTATTCAGGCTCTCATTGGCCATGAATTGAGGGTAGGCAATGTTCGTCGGAATCTCCAAGGCACCGTCTGTGGTGTAAACGTATCCAACGCGTGACCATGGGTTTGGTCCCCACCAGTATTCACAGGCATCAATGGCAATTCCAACCTCCTGGAAGGTATTATTCATCGCTCCTTGATGCTCCGGCTTACTTGTCAGGGTAACGTCTACGTCTCCGTAAACGCCTTCGTGTACAAAAGAGGTCGTCTCGTATTCCGCGACAGCGATAGCAGAAAGGTAAGTTGGGATAGGTCCCGGGAATTCAAAAACACGCGTCAAGGTGTCTCCTTCTTCAATGATTTCCTCAACCAAATCTCCTTGACAGCTTGCCACCATTCCATTCGCAGAACGCACGCGGTATGTGTATGAAGCGCGCTCAAGGAAGGTGTCAAAACAAGGGTACCACACCTTTCCAAAGTTTGGCGGAACAGTAGTCAAGCCAATACCAAGATTGTAGATGTAGAAGCTTTGGAAGTAGAATCCACCCCATCCCGGATCTTGATGTGGATCTCCTTGGTAGTAAACCGTCATATCGTAGGTCTCACCAACTTCAGGAGACTCGTCAAAGTAGACCTGAAGGAACTCACCATCGTGGGTATAGGTGAGCTGACCAGTGGCGTCTACAACACTATCAACCTGCAGCTGAAAGAGGTCAAGAATAATGCTCTCGCGGTCTGGCTCAATCGGTGAGTAGGTGATCGTAGTGGCCGCATCAATCACTCCGCCACCGTAATCAGTAACGTCAATGAAAATGTCATAATGCTGAATATCGATGGTGTCGCTTCGCAAGATGCTCGTCTGCAACGCTTTTTGTTGCGCATGCGTGAGTTTCTTGCTTTCGGGCATCACCCGGTTTCGGTAATTGTGACATCCGAAGTATTCTTTTTGCGCTAGCGCGGAAACGGATAGCAACACGAGCGCAAGGAGTAGCAATGATCTGGTCATGAGCTAAAAGTAGCCAAAAACGGCAGTAGGTTGACTGTCAACCGTGAAGAAGAATTCGAGACAAGAGGAAAGCTGTTAAGCGCTGAGCGCCCACACCAAGGCAATGGCACCTACAATGAAGCAGTAATAAGAGAAGTACTTTAATTGACTGCGTTTCACTAGGGCAATCATCCATTGACAAGCGAGTAAGCCGGCGATAAATGCGGCAATAAATCCTGCGACATACACACCGAAAGCATCTCCTGTAAACTGCACACCGTCAAGGATGTCTTTGGCCATTTTACCAAGAATCAATGGCACCACCATTAAGAACGAAAAGCGTGCAGACTTCTCGCGATCGATTCCCAGCAACACGCTCGTGCTCACTGTAGCACCTGATCTAGAAATTCCAGGAAGAATGGCAATAGCCTGCGCTAATCCGATCACAACCGCGTCCAGTAAACCCACAGATTTCTCTGTTGATTTCGCGCGGTCAGCGAGGAAAAGCAACAACCCAGTAACTCCCAGCATGGCTCCAACAAGCAAGATTTGGCCGCTGAACAACGCTTCGATTTGATCATTAAACAAGACGCCAATCAACGCTGCTGGGATCATGGAAACGATGATCTTCATTGAGAAGCTAATGGATTCTTTATTTCCTGAGAAAAGTCCTTTGACAATCTCCACAATGTCTTTGCGGAAGATGACGATCGTGCTCAATGCAGTGGCGAAGTGCACAATGACGGTAAAGGCTAAACTTTCAGCCGGCAGCTGCTCGTTTCCAAGTACCGCTTTGGCGAGTTCTAAATGTCCGCTACTAGAAACGGGAAGGAACTCGGTGAGTCCTTGAATAATACCAAGTATGATCGCTTCAATGATCGACAAGGGAGGGGAGGGCTAAGTTATTCTGCTGAATCAGTCGTCTTCGGCTTCTTCATGATGGCGTACATGATGAAACCATAACCACCAAGCACCACGAGCGGCGCAAGCGTAATTCGGCGGAAGCTAAAGATCTCTTCGCTGAATACATTCGGGTCATCAGACCCACCGCCAGACATCAAGATGAACCCAAGGATCACCACACCCATGCCGATAAGCATGAGGATATAGTTCTGGCGCTGAAATGGAAAGCTTTTGTTGTCCATGGGAGCGAAGATAATGCCTTTCATCCACTTGACTTGTCAACTTTTGCAAAGTTCGAAGGTTATTTCGCCGATAGCCTTGGCACATTCTGCCAACTCAGGCTTGATTGGAAGAACCTAAAGCCGCTAACTTAGTGGCGTTGAGAGCACTGACTATGATGAAAAAGACCTTAATCCTCGCTTTGGCTTGTGTGGCTAGCTCTGTGATTGTCGGGCAGGAAGCCGTGTTCAGCGATGTTTCTGAAGGGGCGAATATTACCGGAGAGGGTATCAACTACGGACTTTCAGTGGTTGATATCAATGAAGACGGACTGGATGATTTCTACGTGAGTATCAAGAACTCGCCCAATAAACTATATCAAAACAATGCCGACGGAACCTACACAGACGTTGCTCCACAATTAGGCCTGGACGATGCCGGAAATACCTACGCATCTATCTGGGCAGATTTCGATAACGACGGTGACAAAGACCTCTATTGCGGAAACTACAACGGACCGAATTCATTCTACCGAAACATGGGCAATGGCCTATTCGTTGAGGGCGCAGAAGCCCTGGGAATTGCGGATGAAGGACAATGCCGATGCGTGATTACTGGTGATGTCAACAATGATGGTTGGCTCGACATTTACGTCGTGAATATCAACCAAGCCAACGCTTTTTACCTCGGACACTCCGGTGGATTTACCGATCACTACGTGGCCTCGGGAGCTTTTGACAACTTGGTTGGAATGGGCGCTGTGTTTTTTGATAGCGACAATGATGGAGACGTAGACCTTTACCTGACCCATGATGCCTATCAACCCAACCGCCTGTACATCAACAACGGTTCAGGAGTATTCAATAACCAAGGATTCCAGCTGGGCGCTGCACATTCTGGTGAAGGAATGGGGGTAGACGTCACTGATTACGATCACGACGGCTGGCTCGACATCTACATTACCAACAACTACGATGGAAATGCGCTCTTGCGCAATGATGGTGATGGCTCTTTCACGAACGTGGAAGAAGAGTTGGAGGTAGATGACCCAGGAATGGGCTGGGGAGTAGCCTGGTTTGATTACAACCTCGACGGTGAGAAGGACTTGTACATGGCAAACAACTACAATTTCTCAACCTTCCCCAATCGCCTGTTTAGGAACGTTGGAGATGGGACCTTCGCCATTACAGGAGACGACGGCGTGATTGATAGCCCGTGGAGCAGCGCAGCAATTGCGATTACCGATGCAGATAACGACGGTGACGAGGATATTCTCGTTGCAAACAGTTTGTTTGGTGACTCACCGGGCGTTCAACTCTTCGAGAACAACTCAGAGACGGGCAATTACATTGGACTTCGTTTTGAAGGTACGGTTTCGAACCGCGATGCCTTTGGTTCTCGTGTGACGCTTTGGAGTGACGGCCACATGCAGGTAGATGAACACCTCGGCGCGAGTGGATACTCGCAGCAGAATAGTGACCGAATGGTATTCGGGTTAGGTGAGCGTCAAACGGTCGACAGCCTGATTATTCGTTGGCCTAATGGCTTGGTTGAAGAGTTCTATGACCTGGAGATCAATACAGAGCATTACTTCGTTGAAGGACAAACTTTGGAAGACGCTGATGCAGACCTGAATAACGATCTTACAGGGTCCGTTATCGACTTGCTTAACTTCCTTTCAAACTATGGTTGTTCGGGTCCTGATTGTGAAGGAGATTTAGATGATGATGACGATGTAGATACCTACGACCTACTTTTAGCGTTAACTAATCTGTTCGGGCCATAAAAGAGCCCTACCTTCCAACTATGAAAAGACTCCTTCTCTCTCTGATCCTGACTATTCTTGTTTCTTTTAGCTACGCTCAGGACGTGGAACTCCTCGACCATTATACGGTTGATGAGATCACCGAGATCCTTCAAGATTTTGGACTAAATAGTGATTTGGTGAACCTTCAACATGAGGTTGATTTCTACAAAGTGACCTATCAAACGATTCACCCCAATGGTGATAGTGTTCAAGTGACCGGGGCATTTTGTTTGCCGAGTGATCTTGATTGTCCATTACCACTGTCGAGCTATCAGCATGGCACCGTAGCCTTGAAAATCAACGTGCCTAGTTACCAGAATTACGAGTCGAGACTGGGGTTGCTATATGCTAGTGCAGGTTACGCGATCACTATGCCTGATTACATCGGCTTGGGAGATTCACCAGGGATGCATTTGTACGTGCATGCAGAGTCACAAGCCAATGCGAGCCTAGATTTGATTCGCGCAGCGCACAACCTTCAAGATGAGCTCGATTTTGAATTAGATGATCAACTCTTCCTGTGGGGGTATTCTCAAGGGGGTCACGCAACCATGGCGCTGCACAAGAAGATTGAAACTGAATTTTCAGATGAGTTTACGGTTACCGGAAGCGCTCCAATGAGCGGTCCGTATGACATCTCTGGCTCACAAGCCGAAGTATTGACCAGTGATGAGGTTTACCCAACACCAGGGTACATGCCTTACGTTATCTTGAGCTACCAAGAAGTATATGGCAACCTTTATGAAGAGTTAGAGGATATCTTCCTACCTCAATACGCAGCGGTGATTCCAGACTTGTTTACTGGTTTGACCACCATGGGGCAAATCAACAACGCCTTTCCAGATGTTCCTTCTGAAATGTTGGTTCCTGAAGTGTTAGAGGCTTTTGAAACAGACCCACAACACCCACTGCGTCTTGCTTTGGCAGATAACGACGTATATGACTGGGCCCCTACCGCACCAACGAATTTGTATTACTGTACCGGAGATGATCAAGTAGGCTACATGAATTCTGTGGTCGCCGAAGAAACGATGATCGCTAATGGTTCTACCACTGTTCAAGCGCTTGATGGAGGTAATTTCGACCACGGCGAGTGTGCGCCGTTTGCAATGCTCGCGGGTTACAACTTCTTTGAATCGCTGCGAGAGCAATCCTTTAATCCGAGCTACGTGCTCACTCAGACTCCGGCTTCTGCTGTTGACGCAGCTGATGGTTCTGTGACTATTGATTTCGCTAACGCGGAAGCGGGATGGACCATTGAGTGGAGCAACGGTCAAACAGGAGATACGGCAATCAACTTACTCCCAGGAGAATATGTGGTCACTGTCAGCGATGGCGTATGTTCAGCATCATTCACCGTAGTGGTTGACTGGAGTAACTCGGTTAGTTACCTGGCGAAAAAGAAACTAAAGGCCTACCCGAACCCAATTCAAGGAGCTCTACGTATCGAGGTAAGTACGTCGGGCACCGTAACTATTTACGACAGCCAAGGACGTGTATTACGTCAGGGAATGGTGAATGACAACACCATTTGGGACTTATCAGGCCTCGAAAGCGGGAGCTATTTGCTTCGTACAGAGGACGGTGAAGTGATCTCGTTGATTAAGCAATAAGCGGGGAAATTGCTCAGTTAATTGTTAATCAATGCCTTATTAACACGAATTTTACACAATGAAGGAGGTGTGACTGTGGAAAAAGTCTACCTTCGTACTGTCGGAATGAAAAATCCGGCAATTAATACAATGATTTAAGGGGAGCTGTTTTTAGTTTTTTAGACGAAGTCAAATCTCCAGGATAACAAGTAAACTCCCCAGTTCAGGCCACTTTTGTGGAATCCCACTGCATTTTTTTTAATTCTCTTATATGAACATTTTTGTTACAAAACTGAGCCCTAATGTGACTCAGGACCACCTCATGGAACTCTTTGGAGAGTACGGAGAGGTTTCATCGGCGAAGGTCATCATGGACCGCGAAACCGGAAATTCTAAAGGCTACGGCTTCGTTGAAATGGATGATGATGACGCTGGTCGCGTTGCGATCGAAGCTCTAAACGATATGGAGTACGACGGTCGTCGTATGGTGGTTAAAGAAGCTCGTCCTCGTGAGGAGATGGGCAACCGTGGAGGTGGCGGATTCCGTCGCGATAACCGCGGAGGTGGTGGCTACGGCGGAGGCCGTGGAGGCTACGACCGTGACCGTGGTGGAAACCGCGGAGGATATGATCGTGACCGCGGTGGTGACCGTGGTGGAGATCGCGGAGGTCGTGGAGGATACGACCGCGACAATCGTGGTGGTGGCCGTGGAGGTTACGACCGTGATCGTGGCAACTCAGGTTGGTAATCAATCACTCGATATAATTAAAAAGGCCTCTGCATTTGCAGGGGCCTTTTTCGTTTAAACTCTTTTGATGATTCCCTCCCTGAGCAAGCGAGAGATCATAACATCAACCCCTTCATCATCTAGCTCTTTGTCGAGATGAGATCGAGAGAATCGTTCTCCGTGGGTTACCAGTTCTTCACACGTGTTCTTACAGAAGATAGGGAAGGAAACTTCCTTAAACCCTTTTTTAAAGCTGATAGCCTCGCCATTCTCTTCTAGAGAGACTCCTTCAATGATGGCGAATTCCTCCGGACCTTGATTCGAAGAGGAATCAATGAGGTTGAGCAAGTGGCCAACGTTTTCTGATGGAGTTTGCTCCTCTAATTGCTTTGAGAATCGACTAATTCCGTTGCGTTCTCGAAGGTCTTCTTCGAGCTTGCTAAGCAAGGTCTTAAAGTGCTGATCATAATCTGTTGATCGCATGCCTTCCGAAACGAAATGACGGAACTCTTTGTTTTCCTCCGTGAGTTTAACCACCGATTCGATGAGCAACTGACTCCAAGTATATCCAAGTACACCAAGGGTCACGTGCAGTGATGATTCATCCGTGGTAATCGCATCGTGCACAAGTCCACGAGGAATGTACAGGAGATCACCAGCGTTGAGATCAAACTCCTTGAACACTTTTCCAGGAGTGAACCCTTCTTTCTGAAAAGGCATGGATTTATCCGGCAAGTTCATGTCTGACTCATACAGTCTCCAGTGTTTTTTACCATGGATTTGAAGCACGATGACATCGTGGTTGTCGTAGTGAGGAGAAAAACCTTGAGCATCTTGAGGCGTCAAGTAGAGATTGGTCTGGGTCGGATGTCCGTAAGCGCGCTGTAGGTTGTTACAGAACGCTCGAAGCGAACGCACATGATGTTGCATCCCAGCGAGCGCGAGTGTTCCTCCCTCAGTATACTCTCGGCAGAATTCTACCGGATTAATGGATGAAGTTCCATTCTGAGTGTAGCGCCTCGGATCAGGGAACTCACCCGTTTTTGAATCAACTACTCGAAATGCGGGGTGATTGATCTTCTGGGAGAAAATCACCTCATCTACATCTTCTAACGTGACTACTTCATCGTAGTAATGCGGGTCATTTCTAGAGATGAGCAGGTGCTTTTTCTCGAAGTATTCTGAAATGAATTCAGCCCACGAAAGTGGGCTGAACAATTGATTAATATCGAACATGGTTTTTCTTAGTCGTAATCTCTACATAGATCCCCGTTCCCTGCTGGATCAGCAACACCTGTGTCGCTATCACCTCCGAAATCATAAGGATCGGCAAATTGGCCTGTATCGTATACATATGGGTCTGCGCCACGGTCTGCGTCAGTACATGGCTTGTCGTCAGAACATCCTGACAATGCCGCACTTCCTACAGCAAGAGCGATAACAACGCTGCTTGCTTTTGTCCAGTATTTTGGACGAGAAGAAGCCGGACTTTCTTTCACGGTGGAGATATCTGCATCCACCAATGTGAACTTCTTATTTGACATTTTAGGAAAGGTTGAGTTGTGGCTATTTCTTTTCTGAACGTTCGATCATACGCTCGCGGTAACGATCGTTCATTTCCTTGAAAAGGACTTTTTGATCTGCTGTCAGAAGCGCAGCAATGCGGTCTTGTTGTGTCTTTACAACAGGAGCGAGTTGGTCCCAACCGACTTGGGATCCGGCGCTCGTTTTCATAGCGCTGATCTCTTTGACCGTTTCAAGGTTAATTTGATAGACCTGCTCTTTTTGAGCTTGATCGAGATTGAGTAGCTCGACCATTTTGTTGGTTTGAATGGTGGCCGCTTCGACGTCAGACGGTGCTGTCTTGTCTTGGCCAATACCAACTAGGCTCAACAGCACGAATGCCGTTGAGAAAATCAGATGTTTAGCTGTCATTTTTTGCTAGTTTGGATTCCTAAGATAAGAAAAGGAAAAAAACTAGATCAAAGAATGATTCTAAATACCGGTTCAGGGGTACAAAAGTAACGATAGACTGATTAAAGTGCCAGATAAGCAACACCTTAAGCAGCTACTACTATTTGATTCTTATGCTTTGATTATCAGCAACAAGCTGCAGGCAAATCATTGCCTTTGCTCTCATCGCTTCCCTTATCAAATGGTCCGAAGTGTGTGCTAAAGTCACCCACTACACGGAAGTGTGAGGCGAATCGCGTATCTGCCAACATGCGAGCAGTGTTTCCACATACCGGTACAGGCATCCCTGTTTGGAACTCGTGATGGTCGTCTAACACAAAGCTGTGTGGTGCATGAGGAATCGTTCCATTGTAGTAAGCGACATGTCCGTAGTCTTCGCAGATGTCTTCGAAGTCTACTTTGAAAGTACGAACCGTCAATGAGTAGAAATCAATCATTCCCGCTTTAGCGTAGAGCTCTTCATCCTCGATGTCAATCACCCCGCTTGATACTACGCGGTAGTCAAGGCATCCTAGATTACGCAGGGCACGACGGAAGTCTTCAGTGTACATGGCACCACCCAAGCATTCCCCGAGCAAGACATCGTCTTCGGCGATAGCCTTAGGAATACGGCGACCACTAAATACATCACTGAAGTACATCTCTCCACCTGGCTTCAACACGCGGAAGATCTCTTTGAAAACCTTCGTCTTGTCAGCTGAAAGGTTGATTACACAATTTGACACAACCAAGTCAACAGAGTTGTCTTCTAGACCAGCTGAAGCCAGATCCTCAATTAAACCGTGGCGGAATTCAATGTTCGGCGCATTAAACCCAAACTTCTCCATGTGGTAATCAACATGACGGTTAGCCACCTCAAGCTGCTCCTCGGTCATGTCAATTCCGATGACTTTTCCCGTTGGACCCACCAACTGAGAAAGCACGTAGGCATCGCGCCCCGTTCCACACCCAAGGTCAACTACGGTCATACCTTCGAGTGCATGTGGAATCGGTGATCCACAGCCGTAGAACTTGTCTTTGATTTCTTTGTGCACATTCTTCACTAGCGGACGAAGGTGCTTAGGCATGGCTTCTGTTGGACAACATGCAGAGGTTTTAAGGTCTGCTTTGGTCTCAAGAACTTCTCCATAGTAGTTCTTGACAGAATCTTGGATATTATTTGTGGTCATGATGTTCGATTAAAGAATGGCACCTGCGCATGAACTTCCGGCACCAGCGGTGCATCCGAAGCAGTGGTTGTCGAATGCGATGTCTTCTTCTAGGCTGCTAAATGATTCGATGTTGAATACGGTACGATCTTTCCAATTCAATGGAATCTCCAACATCTGGTTGAAGTCACAATCGTAAATCTGTCCGTCGTATGAAATAGAGATCAACTCCGTACACATGACAGCTTCGGCTGCGCGTGGGTTAAACGCGTTGATCAACAGCTGCATGTATTCCACCATTTTTCCTTCACGTTCGAGCATGTGCGCATAACGCTTGATCGGCATGTTGGTAATGGTGTACAACTGATTGAATTCGATATTGAAATTGTCTTTGAGGTAGACTTTATAATCTTCTTGAAGTTTCGCTTGTCCAGGAGGAAGGTGTTCACCTACCGGATTGTAAACAAGATCAAGTTCTAGACCTGTTCCAGGCTTTCCGTAACCTAGATCATTCATTTGCTGCAGGGCATCGATACTCTTCACGAAAGTTCCTTTACCGCGCTGTTTATCCACGTTGTCACTCAGGTAGCATGGAAGAGAAGCGACCACCTTTACCTTTTGATCTGCGAGAAATTGAATCGTGTCTTCTTGTCCTGGCTCGAAGAACACAGTCAAGTTGCAACGGTCAATCACCTCTTTGCCCATCTTTCTGATTTCAGAAACGAAGTAGCGGAAGTTCTCATTCATCTCAGGCGCCCCACCAGTGATATCAACGGTGTGAATTTGTGGCTCTTTACGGAGAAGGTCAAGAATACGGTCAGCCGTTTCACGCACCATGTTTTCTGTACGCTTTGGCCCTGCCTCAACGTGACAATGCAAGCAAGCAAGGTTACATAGCTTACCGATGTTCACCTGCAAGATTTTGATCTCTTTACGTTTCAGTTCAATCTGATGCTTGCGTAGAGTAGACTCAAACGACTGATCTAGTATGGGGAGGCTCTTGTTCATTTCTCAAACGATTTTCGCGTCTTGCAAATGTAGGTCGGTGTTTTACCACGTTTATCACGATCCTGACACAATTCGCTAGCGCGGAAGCTAAAATTAACCAAAAATTGACGGCTAAGGGTAGAATACGAAAAGCCCCGGACGTTTCCGGGGCTTGATTCGTTTAAACCTTAACCAAACTAGTAAACACTGGTTGGAACTCTCGACAAACCAACCAATTATGTGTGTTATACTGCTTTCTTATATAACATCTTGTACTTCATTCTGTTCAAATACCAATACATAATTGGCACGATGACCAAGGTCAAGAAGGTGGCGAAGGTTAATCCGAAGATGATCGCCCAAGACATTGGTTTCCAGAACACATTGTTGTCACCACCTACGTAGATCTTCGGGTCATAGTCAACCATGAAGCCTACGAAGTCGATGTTAAGCCCTACCGCAAGAGGCAGAAGACCTAAGATTGTTGTGATCGCTGTAAGAAGTACTGGGCGTAGACGTGTCTTACCACCTTCAATAATGGCTTGAACCACATCCTTGAATTCCAAACGCTCGTTTTCTGGCAGACCCAATTCACGTTTTCTACGGTCACGTATCAAATTGGTGTAGTCAATCAGTACGATGGCGTTGTTTACGACGACTCCGGCCAGTGAGATGATTCCGATCATCGTCATCAAGATCACGAAGTCCATCTGGAACACAACCAATCCGAGAAGTACACCAATCATTGAGAACAATACAGAGAACCCAATGATGAAAGGTGTGCTGATCGAGTTGAACTGCGCTGTGATGATCAAGAAGATCATGAAGAAGGCAATCAAAAGGGCAGAAACCAAGAAGGCCATTTCTTTTGCTTGTTCTTCTTGCTGACCTGTGAACTCCCAAGTGATTCCATCCGGCATTTCGAATGTTTGAAGCTCGCCTTTGATCGAATTCACGATTTCATTGGCGTTGTAGTCTTCCAGAACGTTGGAAGAGATCGTGATCACTCGTTCCAAGTCGATTCGTTTCACCGCGTTAAAGGTGTTCGACTTACCGATCGTGGCTACAGACGAAATTGGTACTTGCTTAATCTGTCCGTTCGCAGGATCACGGAAGGTGATCTTCTGGTTCAAGAGGGCATCTGGGTTGTTGCGGTACTCTTCGCTAAATCGGATGTTGATTGGGTAATCATCTTCTCCATCTTTGAAAGTACTCACCTCACGACCGAAGAGCGCGGTACGAATGGCATCACCTACTTGGTAAGTTGATAGTCCGTATCGACGTGCTTTTTCGCGGTCAATCGTCACCGGCATCTCCGGCTTCGACTTGTTGACGTCAAGCTTGAGCTCTTCAATACCAGCGATTCTGCGATCATTGATGAAGCGTTTCATTACTTGTGCGTAGTGCATCAATGAATCGTAGTCGTCGCCCTTGATTTCGATGTTGATCGGAGGACCCTGTGGTGGCCCGTTCTCGTTCTTCGCGACGACAATCTCTGCTTCAGGGAAGCTCTTCAGGTCTTCACGAATAGCGTTCAACACATCATTGGTGCTCAAGCCCTGACGTTCCTGGAACTTGATGAATGAGACGGTAATACGTGCCTTGTGTGGCGTGTTTCCGAGCTGCGGCCCCTGGTTAGGGTCACTTGTTCCGTTACCGACCTGACCGATAACAGAGTTCACCAGGAATGGTTGAACCTCTCCTGTCACAGGATCTGGCTTCTGGAATTGCTCGCTGTTCACCACGTTGATCACGCGTTGCTCGATCAATTCGGTTACACGGTTCGTTTCATCAATTGAGGTTCCAATTGGCTTCTCAATGAAGATATTCAAGTACTGAGGCTCATTCGCAGGGAAGAACTCTACTTTCGGAGTAGCCACGCCCATCAAGATGAATGATAGGAAGAGCATACCAATAGTTCCGAAGAAGAATACCCACGGACGAATACCAGATACTGCGTAAGTCAAGAATCGCTCGTAAGCGCTCTCAAGGCGAGGAAGCACTTTGTTTTGGAAGCCTTCCGCCGCAGGCGTGAGAACAAAGGTGTTGAGCAGAGTTAATGCGCCAGCCACACCAAGCATGTTACCGAATACACGCACTGCTACTCCTTGATCTACACCATCTTCATCGATCATACCGTAGCTCACCAACACGAAGAGTAGACCAACTGCAGTCAAGATTCCTCCCACCATAAGTGAGCGGCGCTTGTTTACTTGTTGTTCTCCAACACGCATGAAAACGGCAGTCAACGCTGGGTTAATTACCAAAGCGACAAAAAGAGATGAGCTCAATACGATAATGAGCGTCATTGGGAGGTACTTCATGAACTCACCCATCATTCCAGGCCAAATGGCGAGAGGAATAAAGGCTGCTAGTGTTGTTGCCGTAGATGCGATAATAGGCCATGCCACCTCACCCACACCGTAGCGTGCAGCTTGGATGGCATTCATGCCCTTTTCGTCCATGAGTCGATATATGTTCTCGACGACCACAATTCCGTTGTCGACGAGCATTCCCAATGCGAGTACCAATGAGAAGAGAACCATTACGTTGAAGGTAATTCCCATGACGTTCAAGATCATGAATGACATGAACATCGAAAGTGGAATCGCCACCCCAACGAAGAGTGCATTTCTCAGACCAAGGAAGAATAGAAGAACCCCTACAACCAAGATCACCCCGAAGATGATGCTGTTTTGAAGCTCGTCTACCTGAGTACGTGTCTGATCACTTTGGTCATTGGTAATAGTGATCGAAAGGTTCTCTGGAAGATCGTTCAATCGTGCTTCATCAATGATCTCGTTGATCTGATCGCTGGCCTCGATGAGGTTTTCTCCCGCGCGCTTGATAATGTCTAGCGAAACTACCGGCTGAAGGTATTCACGAGCGAAACTCTCTTTCTCTTCTTCAACGAACTCCACCTTTGCGATATCTCCGAGGAATACCACGTTTTGGTTTTCGCTCTTCACAATCACGCGCTCGATGTCGCGCATCGTCTGGAATTCTCCTTTGACCTGAAGGGTACGTTTGAAGTTGTCAACCAAAACGTCACCCCCTGAAATGGTCAGGTTTTCTTGTTGGATTGCTCCGGAGATGTCATTGAAGCTGATGTTCATGGCTTCCGCCTTCAAGAAATCGACTTCAATTTCTACCTCTTTATCCATCACCCCGCGGATGTCGACACTTGAAATTTCTGGGACATTCTCAATGCGGTCTTCCAAGATTTCGGCGTAAGCCTTAAGGTCGTCTAGAGAGTAATCTCCAGAAAGATTGACGTTCATTACAGGAACAAGCTCAGAGAAGTTCATCTCAAAGATGTTCGGGTCAGCAGGCAGGTCGTCAGGGAAGTCTGGATCAGACATCGCAACGTCTACCTTGTCTTTTACTTTTCTCAAGGCTTCTTCTGGCGTCACATCAAAGTCAAACTTGACCTGGATGGCAGAGTAACCTTGGGTAGAAGTAGATACGATTTCGTCGATACCTGTGATGGTGTTGATCTCTTTCTCGAGTGGTCGAGTGATCAACTTTTCGATATCGGTAGGTCCGTTACCTGGGTACGGTGTGCCAACGTAGATCTCAGGAATAACTACTTCTGGGAAACTTTCTTTTGGTACCGTGATGTACGAGTACAACCCGGCAGCGAAGATGATAAAGGTGATCACAAAGACCGTTGTGCGGTTTGAGATCGAGAAGGTAGTCAGGCCAAACTCTTTGAGCTTTTCCTCTTTTGATTGGTTGCTACCTTCGCCTTGATCAATGATATCCTCTTCTTTCATGATTTACTGATTAAAGGATGAATAGATCACTTAGTTGCTACAGAAGCGTTCTCCATGAACAACTCCACTTCTTGACCATCGATCACGCGACGCGCGCCCTTGTCAACAATAAGATCTCCAGGCTTGAGCCCTGCTGATACACGTACTTCATTTCCGAATGATTCAGCCGTTGTGATTGGCTGCTTCTTCACGCTGTAATTGTCGCCTTCACGAGTCAACAAATAGATGAAGTCTTTTCCTGAAACATCTTGCTGAACCATTGAAGACTGGATCACCATCGTGCTATCGTAGTGCGCATCGTTCACGCGCAACGCACAGAACATGTTGGGACGAAGAGAAGGTGAGTTTTCTAGCTCTGCAGAAACCTCGAAGGTTCTGTTTTCTGGCTTGATGAAACGTCCTACGCGATCAATTTCCGCATCAAGCGTATCAATTCCAGGGAGGATAACATCGATGTTCATTCCTTCCTTTACTGCGTTCACGTAGTATTCAGAAACGTCAGCTGTTACGTACATCTTGTCAAGACTCACGATACGCGCTACCGGGAATGCCGGGCTCGCCATCTCTCCAATCTTTGGTCCGATTTGATCAATCACTCCAGAGAATGGTGCGCGAACAGTACCCATGCTTACTTGCTTGTTGAGTGTAGCAAGTGTTCCTTCTAGGCGTTCTTTGTTGGTCTTTGCCTCGAGGTACTGGACCTCTGAGCCGATGTTCTGCTCCCAAAGACGCTTTTGGCGATCGTAGATTTCAACAGCAAGTTCGTACTGTGTTTCTACTTCTGCGATGTTCTTACGAATCAACTCCGTATCAAGTGTCAGGATGGTTTGTCCTTTTGAGACTTGCTGTCCTTCATTTACTTTGATTGAAGTGATCATTCCTTGAGACTCAGGGAAAACCTGTGCGTTCATGTCGGTTTCGATCGTTCCTTGAACGGTGAAGTAGTGATCGAAGGTCGAAATAGAAGCCTCAATGGCAGTTACCTGAAGCAATGTGAAATCGTCATCCATCTCTGCGATTTGGGTTTCGAGTTCCATGAGCTCCTCGGTCATGGTAGCGATCTCTGTTTTGATTGAGTCGCGTTTTTGAGTCAAGGCCTGTAGGTCTTGATCTACGGCTTCGCCACCACAGCTGGCAAGAAATGCTGTGAAAGCGAAGAATGATAATATTTTGATTGTCGTTTTCATGGCTGAAATCGTTGGTCTGGCTAGAAATTGTTGAGTGCTTTATTGAGTCGCGCACGTGCGTTGAGTAGCTGTAACGTGGCGTTGATATAGTTTCCTTGAGTAGTCAAAAGCTGCGACTGGCTTTGAGAAAGTTCAAAGCTACTAGCCACCCCTTCGTTGTACTTGATCTGCGTTTTGTTGAAGATCTTCTCAGCGAGTTCCAAGTTTTGCTTTTGAATCTCACGTTGTTCGAGTGAGTTGTCAAAGTCAATGCGCGCACTGGTGAATTCCAGTTTTGCTCCTTGTTCAACTTGGAAGAGTGCTTCTTCGGCGCGAGCCAAATCAACCTTCGCCTTTTCAATACGTTGGTATCCTTGTGTAGAACCGAAGATTGGAACGGTCATCTGCACACCCCAAAGTTGGATAGGGTACCATTTTTGATCGAAATCGAGGAAGTTGAATTCATCACGCTGGGCGTTTCTCTGGTAGCTGTAGAAAGCTCCAATGGAAGGAAGTGCACGCGCTTTTTCATTCTTCACCCCGAGCTCAGCTAGATTCACGTAGCTGCGCTGCATCTTGAAGTCAGGATTGTTTTCGATGTTGAACGGAGTGCTGAGCATTGAAGCTCCTGTATCTCCAGTCAAAGACTCCACGTTATCTGTTAGCGTGAGGTCAGCGGCTAGATCCATACCGATTTGGAACTTCAACATGTCAAGCGCAACCTCTGCTTGTTGGTCGGCATACTTGATGCGACTTTCCAAGTCAGCAAGGTTGAGACGAAGCTGATCTACATCCATTTCTTCAGCGAAGCCATTCTCGTAGAGTGCTTGTGTCTCTTCGAAAGTGTCTTTTAGTAGACCGAGGCTTTCTGAAAGGATGCGGCTGTTTTCCTGTGCAACGAGTACCGTGTGGTAAGCACTGGCCACGGCTTCTTTGGTCTCCACTTCTGACTTTTCGATTCCGTTTCGCATGGCGTCAGCGTAGGCGCGTGAAGCCTGAATTCCTACGAAGTAAGAACCGTCGAAGACGATTTGCGTTGCCTGGATTCCTGCGGTGATGGTTTGCGGCGTTCCGAACTGGAACTCACTGATCGCATCTGGATCGGGTTCAGGAGCATTTAAGGCAACACCAGTTTCATTTGAAACATCAAATAAGAACTGGTTAAGGTAATCCGGGAAGCCAAAGGCATCTGCAGGGGCTACCTGCACCGGAATGTCGATGTAGTTGTTGTAATCGATTGACCCCGTTACTTGAGGTAAACCGATCGACAACGTTTCTTTCACTTCTCGCTCGGCTTTGGCCGCATCAAGACGTGCGTTGGTAACAGCAAAGCCGTGTTCAAGCGCATATTGTTGCGCCTGGGCAAGACTCATGCTCACCGCCTCCTGTGCATAGGAGAACTGTGCGATAAGCACGGCGATCACTAACGAGAGTGCTTTTGCTGGTTTCATTGTTATTGTTTGGCGTTTGATTCTTGTTTCATTTTTTCGACGAGGTATTCGATGCCTTTTGCACTGGCAATTCCTCTGATATGCAGTCGGAATAGTTCGCGGTAAAGTGTTGCGAACGAGTATTCCGTTTCCACGAAAGTGAGTTTGTGGAAAATCGCTTCCACGTTATTGACATAAAGCGAAGCCACGATGTCAGGGTGGATATCGTCACGATATACCCCTTCTTTCATGCCCTTCTCCATGTTCGCTGTGAGATGGTCATAGATAATCTTATGGCGATCCTCCTCCATTGATTTCTTGATCTCTGGATGGTATTTCTGGATGTCAAACAACACCGAAGGGTGAATGTCTTTCACCATGTTCATGACCATGCGCATCCCCTCAAAACTCTCATCAATGGCGTTGAGGTTCTTTTCTGCAATCTCTTTTAGCTGCTTGTCTTCAAGGTCGCAGTGATATTCCATTGCGCGCTTGACCAAATCAGCCTTATCTGATACGTACTTGTAGAGTGTCTTCTTACTGATCCCAAGTTGAGTCGCGACATCAGCCATGTTCACGCTTTTGATTCCAAATCGCATGAATATGCCGATAGCAGCCTCAATTATCTTCGACTCTTTTTCTTCCATGGGGGCAAAGCTAACCCAAAATCCCCAATGGAAACGAAAGTCATATTAAAACGTTTCCGGAGTATCCTGGGTTTCCACGCAAAGGAAGAAGGAAGTGAACGGTATTCGAATTCGATTCTGTTGAATGGTCAGAATACGTAGCTGAACTGTAATTAGTCCTACACGAACTGTAAACAAAGGGGAATACGAAGGAGGGTCAACACCAAAGGTGACCAATTAACTCGTTGGAAGACAGGATAAAATCTAGTCGAAGAGACCGTCTAGATCGTTGTCATCTACAATATTCGGAAGGGTCACTTTGAGGCGAGGTTCATCCTCCATGGCACGCTTAATGGCGAAAATAGCTTCGTCATTTCGCGCCCAGGAGCGACGAGCAATACCGTTATTGACGTCCCAATGAAGCATCATCTTCAATCGGCGTTCGCTATCAGCTGAGCCGTCAAGTAGCATTCCGAAACCGCCATTGACCACTTCACCCCAGCCAACTCCACCACCGTTGTGTAGTGAAATCCAAGTCGCTCCACGGAATGCGTCTCCCGCGAAGTTTTGAACTGCCATATCAGCGGTGAATGAAGAACCATCGTAGATGTTCGACGTTTCGCGGTATGGAGAATCAGTTCCACTTACATCGTGGTGATCACGACCAAGAACAACAGGACCGTTCAATTTACCTTCCGCGATAGCGTCATTGAAAGCCTTCGCTATCTTCATACGCCCTTCCGCGTCAGCGTAAAGAATACGCGCCTGAGAACCCACAACCATCTGGTTTTCTTGAGCCCCTTTGATCCACTGAATATTGTCAGCCATTTGTTGCTGAATCTCCGGCGGAGAAACTTGACGCATTTCTTCGAGCACCTCGCACGCAATGTTGTCAGTCAATTGAAGATCAGCTGGATCTCCCGAACAACACACCCAACGGAACGGACCAAAACCGTAATCGAAACACATTGGCCCAAGGATGTCTTGGACGTAGCTCGGGTATTTGAAACGCTTTCCATCAGCGGCCATCACGTCTGCTCCGGCGCGTGAAGACTCTAACAAGAACGCATTACCATAGTCGAAGAAGTAAGTTCCTTTTGCTGTATGGCGATTGACCGCCCCAGCATGACGACGCAAGGTCTCCTTGACCGCGTCACGGAATTTCTCCGGCTCAGCAGCCATCATCTCATTTGCATCTTCAAAGCTGATGTCGGCAGGGTAGTAACCACCCGCCCACGGGTTGTGCAACGATGTTTGATCAGAACCAAGGTCTACATGGATGTTCTGTGCGTCAAAAGCCTCCCACACGTCTACGATGTTACCGAGGTAAGCGTATGACTTCACCTCACCGGCTTCTTTTGAGGCGCGCACCTTTTCACAGAGTTCGTTGATATCAGTGATTACCTCATCAACCCATCCTTGCTCATGACGTTTGTACGCCGCGGCTGGGTTCACCTCTGCGGTTACAGAAACAACGCCAGCGATATTACCGGCCTTCGGCTGTGCACCACTCATACCGCCAAGACCAGCAGTCACGAATAATTTACCAGCAAGGCTTCCGCCTCCAGTGAGTTTGCGGCCTGCATTCAACACAGTAATGGTAGTACCGTGAACGATTCCTTGAGGTCCAATGTACATGTACGAACCAGCGGTCATCTGACCATACTGTGTAACTCCTAAAGCATTGAATTTTTCCCAATCATCTGGCTTCGAATAGTTTGGAATCATCATTCCATTCGTCACCACCACTCGTGGAGCATCTTTATGAGAAGGGAAAAGTCCGAGTGGGTGTCCGCTGTACATCACCAAGGTTTGCTCTTCGGTCATTTCCGAGAGATACTTCATCACCAAGTGATACTGCGCCCAGTTCTGGAAAACCGCGCCATTTCCACCGTAGGTGATCAACTCATTGGGGTGTTGAGCTACGGCGTAATCCAGGTTGTTTTGAATCATCAACATGATCGCTGCTGCCTGCTGACATTGTGCAGGGTACCAGTCGATCGGACGCGCTTTCATTTCATAAGTCGGACGGTAGCGGTACATGTATACGCGTCCGTATGTTTTGAGTTCGTCTGCAAATTCTTTCGCTAGCGCGGAATGGAGATCCTTTGGGAAATAGCGAAGGGCATTGCGGATGGCAAGCTCTTTTTCTTCAGTATCAAGAATGTCTTTACGACGAGGGGCGTGACTAACATTGGAATCAATCCCTGGGTGCTCAGGTAAACCTGAAGGAATTCCTGCACTCAGGTGTGATTGAAAAGCTTCTTTGGTCAAGGTCTCAGCAGTCATTGTGCTCATGAGGTCTCGGTTCAGTTATGATTTGATACGGCCCGTTTTCTTGTCGTAACCGTACGGACAGTGCTTGCAGCCGCTTTTACAGCAGTAGCCACGTTTCAAGTGGTACTTTTCTGTGAAAACGACGAATCCTTCTTCGCTGTAATAAAAGTCTTCGGGGTCAAGAGATTTCATGCGTCCGAACCCGCTCATATCATCGCTCATGCTGGCTGCCATTCTGCTCCAACAACAAAGGTATGATTTAGGATGTTCTGAATTGCTGCACGAATCGTGCAAAGCGGCCGTATTTAGCTATTTCAAGTCTGTTAAGCCGTCGATCAACTTGATGGCTCCCCAAATAATGGCTCCATAAGTGATGACGTAGCGACCACCACCAGATGCATTCGCGTAGGTAAGAATAGTGATGATCAAACCACCAACAAGGAACAAGGCACCAATAGCGATCTTACGGTATGCAGCGCCGCGATCTTTCTTTTCGACTTGACGCTTCATGTTAAAGATGTTCGCGTCTTTCATTTCTTGGATTACACCTTGCGCTTGCTCAGGCGTCATGCCTCCCTTTTCCAATACGCGAACTACCTCTTCAGGAGAAGAGTCATATTCAATAACTGATTTCACTGCGTAGGCACGGAGCTTGTCGTATTTTTCTTGGCTTAGTTCAGTTGATTCCATAGCTATCTTGGTCAAGGTTCGAATTAAGTGAATTTTCTTAGACAAATTGCGTCGAACAATAGTGGATGTACCAAACCTAAGACATGCCAATCGAAGTCAAACGCCTTGATCAACAACACCCAGAGGCTCCGGGGAACAAGTATTTCAAACTGAAGTACAACCTCATCAAGGCCCAAGAAAAATCGGTAGACCGCATTGTGACGGTGGGAGGTCCCTTTAGCAATCACCTTCATGCTACGGCTTCTGCGTGTCAAAAAGCTGGAATCCCATGTGTCGGACTGGTGCATGGTTCGCGTCCACCGAAGTTGAGTCCAACACTCAGCGATTGTGAGGCTTGGGGCATGGAATTGGTGTTCATAGAGCGCGAGTGGTTTGCCCTTCGCAATAGTGAGTCGTTCAAGCAATGGGTGCACGAAGAGTATCGGTTTTGCCACTTTATTCCAGAGGGAGGCAGTAACTTCTTGGGCATCAACGGCTGCATGGAGATTTTAGACGACGAAGACAAAGAAGCTGACATCATCGCGGTTTCTGTTGGTACCGGAACCACCTTGGCGGGCATCTTACTTTCAGCGAAACCAGGGCAACGCATTTTGGCGTTTCCAGCCTTGAAAGACGAATCGCTTCCTACACGATTGCAACAACAATTGCTTTGGGCGCTTTTTGATGAAGAGCTTGCGCAAGAACTTAGCAAACGAGTAGAGTGGATCTGGGACTATACCTTCGGAGGCTTTGCAAAATGTCCTCCTGAGCTTCAGTCTTTTATGCACCAGAAAGAGCAAGCGAGCTTACCACTTGATCGTGTATATACGGCCAAAATGATGTTCGGTCTTGAAGATCTTCTGAAGCAAGGTAAACTCGCTAGCGCGGAATCGATCCTGGCTATTCACACCGGGGGCCTGCAAGGGAACAGGCCGGTGGAAGAATAACGAATGAATAGTGAATTGCTGCTTAGTAGGCGCGTTCGTTTCGTCCTTCTACGTAGTAGATGAAGGCACGATTAACCACCTTATTCCCTCCTGGAGTTGGGTAGTTTCCTGTGAAGTACCAATCACCTAGGTTTTCAGGACATGCTTGGTGCAAATTGTCTACACTTTGGTAGATGATTTTCACTTCGGCATTGATGTTCTTCGGTGTGAGCAATTCTGAAATTTCGTCGCTGATCTGCTCGTCTGTGAATGGCTCGTAGATCTCCTGCACGTAATTCTTCACCTGCTCTTTCGGAAGGTTCTCTTGCTCCTTACACTTGCGGTAAACAGAGTCAATCAGATCTTCTTTACCGTGCTTTTTCAAGAGGGAAATCGCTGCTTGGAAGGCAATGAAATCACCCATCTTCGCCATGTCGATACCGTAACAGTCAGGGTAGCGTATTTGAGGTGCGCTAGACACCACGACAATACGCTTAGGCCCCAAACGGTCAAGGATGCGGATGATCGACTTCTTCAGCGTCGTTCCACGAACAATAGAGTCATCGATAACCACAAGATTATCAGTGCCCTTATTGACCGTTCCGTAGGTAATATCATATACGTGAGCTACCATGTCGTCACGCGCATCATCTTGCGTGATGAAGGTGCGAAGCTTAGCGTCTTTGATGGCAATCTTCTCTACTCGCGGACGCACAGAAATCAATTTCTCCAGACGTTCAGCAGAGATGCCTTCCCCTTCCTTGCGGATTTCGTCGAACTTCCATTGGTTGAGGTAGTCTTCTAGTCCTTTTACCATACCATAGAACGAAGTCTCAGCGGTATTAGGAATAAAGCTAAACACAGAGTTCTCAAGGTCGTGGTCTACAGCTTTGAGGATCTTTGGTACCACAAGGCGACCAAGCTCTTTACGCTCAGAGTAGATCGAGTAGTCGCTTCCTCGAGAGAAATAGATGCGCTCGAAACTACATGCTTTGCGTTCTAGCGGTTCGCGGATCTGATCAATCGAAACACGGTTGTCTTTACGAATGATCAAGGCGTGTCCTGGATCGATTTCTTGCACCTGTTCCATTGGTACATTGAAAGCCGTCTGGATCACCGGGCGTTCGCTGGCAACAACAACGATTTCGTCGTCTTCGTACCAATAGGCCGGACGAATTCCACTTGGATCTCTCAAGACAAAAGCGTCCCCGTGGCCCATCATACCGGCCATGGCGTACCCACCATCCCACTTGTCAGCTGAGCGTCGCAGAATTTCTGCGACATCCATGTTCTGGGCGATGAGGTGTGAGATCTTATCGTTGGCGTAACCTTGGTCTTTGTAGATGCGGAATAGGCGCTCATTCTCTTCATCGAGGAAGTGCCCGATTTTCTCCATCACTGTCACCGTGTCGGCTTTCTCCTTTGGGTGCTGACCAAGCTCAACCAGTTGACCGAAGAGTTCGTCAACGTTCGTCAAGTTGAAGTTTCCAGCAACCACAAGGTTTCTGGTCATCCAGTTGTTCTGACGAAGGAAGGGGTGAATACTCTCAATAGAGTTCTTTCCAAAGGTTCCGTAGCGAAGGTGTCCGAGGAATACCTCACCAGTGAATCCGAAATTCTCTTTCAGGTATTCTACGTCGTTCAACTTCTCTGGGTCTTTCTCCTCCAGGTCTTTGAAGCGAGCATTCACCCGTGCAAACACATCTTGAATCGGACGATCATTGTTTGATCGCATTCGAGAAATGTATCGTTGTCCGGGTGCTACGTCAAGTTTGATGTTGGCCAATCCCGCGCCATCTTGTCCGCGGTTGTGCTGTTTCTCCATCAGGAGATACATTTTATTTAGGCCGTAAAAAGAAGTGCCGTACTTCTGACGGTAATAAGACAGTGGTTGCTTCAATTTCAGAAGCGCGATACCACATTCGTGCTTGATTGCGTCGCTCATAGGAGGTGCCCTGTGCTGGGATGCAAAGGTACGTTTTTTTTGAGGTGTATTTCCTTAACCTGGATTAACGTATGCTGTAGGCTGTATGCCGTAGGCGGCTCCTTTGAGTGGCGCCGAATCAAGGGCTAATATTCCGAAATGACGTGCGACATGAACTCACAGTCGTCTGTCATGATCTTAGATTCTTGACAGCGTAAATTCAGTGCAGCCGGACCGTCACACATGAAAACACCGGCTTGGTAGTAGTGTTTTTCTTCATCTACGGCTAGCGGTAGATACTCTTGATAGATCTTTGGCTGATTGCCGAAGTCGCCTTGACTACGTTGCAGGTCACCGTCAGGATCGTGCAGTACGATGTTCTCGCCAATTCGTCCATAGATGGGCTTCTCTACCAGGCCATCACGCATATCCGTTGGTCGTTCCAGGTAAGTCTTGGCAATGACGTCATTCGGGAAGTGCTCCGTGATGTATGCAAGGAAACGCTTGTTCTGCCAAATAGCCGTGTAAGGAGGGTTCAGCACCAAAACCAGCTCATTCATGATGAGGTCTGATAGGATTTGTGCCAACCCAGGCTCTTCGTTGAAGGTCCAGTCCCATGGGGCCATTTTGTACCAGACGTCTACACGTTGGTATTCGCTTCCCGCTTCGTAAAAGACGCCTTCTTCTGAGAAGATGATTTCAGGAACGTCAACATTTTGAACGAGGAATCCAGCTTTGTAAGCTTGTTCCATCACCGCGTCAATGTTGAGCTGGTCTTCAATGTATCCAAACGAACTTCCGGTGAGGTTAGACTCTTCTCCAGGGAAACGACTGCGAATCGTTCGAAGCTGTTGCTCCAGACGAATGGCGAGTTCGTTGAATTGATATTCGTTTTCTCCGAGTTGCTTGCGCTGGAATTCTTGCCATATGATGGTTTCCGGAATGGAACTCATCGTGTCTGCGTTGAACTCGATGACCTTTCCTTTGACCCGATCAAATACTCCGTTGATATCGAAACGGCCTATCAAGAAGGGGTGACGATCCCGGTTTTTCCAAGTGTATTCAATGACTGGGTGAAATAGCGCAGGGATGCCAAGAGCTTCGAGACCCTTGTGCTCGATGATATGATCGGTAGCCTTGAGGAAGATGTCAAACGCTTCTTCGGCAACCGCCTTGAAAGCACGCACCTCACTCGGGTATACGCTCAACAATTCTCCACTGAAGTATTCCTCACCGAGGAACCAGTGCAGTTTTGCTGGGATGTGTTTTTTCTTTGGAACGCGGACTTCGCGAAAGCGATCATCCTCCAGAAGAACGGAACGACTTTCCACCTCCGTATCCTTTAGAAGATCCTTTTGGAGTGCGCACGCTGCGTGTACGTGACGAAGACATCATGTCTTCACGAAGACCAGCAGATTTGTTGTAGGCACCTGGCGTTTTGTAGTAGCTAGGATCAGGGCGAACATTCCCCATGTTCGGGTTAAAGAATGAACGAGCAAGACCATACATCAATACAGCGCGCATTGGTGAGTAACGAGGGTTAGATCCGTCGTCGTTCGCAAGGCTCGCAAAAGATAGTGTGTCTACAGTTCCATCAAGGTTGTGAACGATAGCGCGAGAATCTTCTTTTTCATCGATCATGCGCTCATCAAGAATGAGGTATTCGTCACCTGGTTCTTGCTCCTCGAGCTCAGTTTCGACTCCTTTCGTGCTTTCGTGTACAGTTTTCTCGTCGTATTCCATGAGACGAGGGTGCCCGTCATCGTCCGTACAACCACTGAGGATCAGGGTGATACCTAGTGCGAAAACCATTGAGAGGCCAAATAGGCGTGTTGAAGGAAATTTAGTCATCTTTGGTCGTGTCTGAT
Organism: Sanyastnella coralliicola; assembly: GCF_030845195.1. Lineage (GTDB taxonomy): Bacteria > Bacteroidota > Bacteroidia > Flavobacteriales_D > Sanyastnellaceae > Sanyastnella > Sanyastnella coralliicola. Next base: position 3,566,027 of record NZ_CP132543.1, on the reverse strand, counting down.
TCAACGAATCCAAACTTAGACTAATCCGTTGGGAAATAAAATTCTTTTTTCAGCTTCTGTCTTCATTGCCGGCCTCTGTTCGATCGTTTATGAGCTCTTGATTAGCACCGCCGCAACCTATTTTTTGGGTGATGGAGTGAAGCAGTTTTCAATCGTCATTGGTGTCTACCTTTTTTCAATGGGTATTGGGGCCTATGTTTCGAAATTTCACTCGGGAAGATCGTTGATGTATTTCGTGCGTATCGAGTACCTATTAGGACTCATTGGCGGAATATCTGTTCCCCTTGTTTACTGGCTGTTTGTAACGGTTAGCCCCCAGAGTTTGCAGCTCTTCTGTCTCGGGATCGTCTTTTTGATCGGGTTCCTTACCGGAATGGAGGTGCCACTGTTGACGTACTCTGATGACGATAGCCTCAAAGATTCGCTTTCAAAGATCTTGTCGCTAGACTATATCGGAGGTTTGTTAGCAACCCTTGTGTTCCCCTTTATCCTCCTTCCGTTTGTCGGCCTGTTTTACTCTTCGCTGATGTTCGGCGCCTTGAATATTATTCTGGGCTTGGTATTGAACTATGTCCATTTCCGCGAACAGCGAGGAAGCATGGTATTAGGCGTCGCAGCGCTACTAGTATTAGGAGGCCTAACCTTTAAAGCATCACATCTTTTGCAAGTCTGGGATCAGAAGATCTATAAGCACCCGATCGTATACAACGAGCAGACACCTTACCAAAAGATTGTGTTGACGCAGAAGGAAGACGATCTGCGTTTGTACCTCAATCGCATCATCCAGTTTTCATCCAAAGACGAGCATCGTTATCACGAGCCGTTAGTGCATGTTCCTATTGCATTGAAGGGAGACGTTGAACGCGTACTAATTCTAGGTGGAGGAGAGAATCTGGCGAGCCGCGAGGCCTTGAAACATGCGAACGTTAAAGAGGTGCATGTGGTCGATATTGACACCATGATCTTTCATTTGGCAAAGACCAATCCTTTCTTGGTCAATATTAATGAAGGGGCAGCGAGTGATCCTCGAGTGAAGCTGATTCAGGGAGATGCTTTCACCTATCTCGTGCAGAACACGGAAAGTTACGATGTGATCATCGCTGATCTTCCAGACCCGAGTGATCAAAGCCTAGCCAAGTTATATAGTCGCCAGTTCTACTTTTTGGCGAATAACCTTCTAAAGGAAGACGGTGTATTTGTAACCCAAGCAGGGGAGATCTACTTCGCGAACAGCGTTTTCAGTTGCATCTACCGAACCATGGAAGAAGCCTTTGAAAACGTAACGGCTTACCATTCAAACGTGCCTTCCTTTGGCGACTGGGGATTCATCATGGCCAGTAAGAAGAATAATCTTCATCAGCTCAAAAGCTTCACTGCTGCTGAAGGTGTGGAGTATTTAGATACTGAACTGGTTCAGTACTTATTCATGTTGCCACCTGACGTTCCCATTAAAGACGTGCAAACAAACTCCCTCGATCACCCGATCATCTTGGATTATTATCTCCACGATTGGAACAAGTGGAAGGCGGAATTCCAAACACAACCCGGACAAACGCATTAATTGCCGCCTTTAACGTGCAGGCATAGGCAATTTGTCTATATTGCTTCCGATTAAATTAGACCGATGAACCGAATTATTCTTTTCCTCTTTGTTGCTGTTGGACTTGCATCTTGTGGTCCTGATCTTGTTGCTGTAGCGGTTGACAACCCAACAAACGATTATATCGAAGTTTCAATCGACTCGTTGAACGTGGAAATCCCTCCGCGTGATGTTGCATGGGTTGAAATGGGACACGGTGTTCACGTAATTACGGTCCCAGGTGAAGAGCCTGTTGAGTTCGACTTTGTACAAGATATGTACATGATGAACCCATCACACTCTGAGTACATCATGTACGAAGAGATCTACGGTACAATGGGTGCTTTCGCAACATCTTCTATCCCTGAGCAAACAGTTAACTTCCTAGGAATGGAGTTCGACGGTCCTTACAAAGTGATCGGTGAATTGGTAAACCCAATCGAGTGGGATTACGGTCCACGTGAGACAACTCCTGAAGTAATCGAAGTTGACGCTTCTGAAAGCTACGCGTCTCTCCTCAAACTCGCAGACGAAGAGGAGTTCCTTATGATGATGATGGCAGAGTAAGCCATCTTTTCGGACGTGGAGGAGCAAGCATTAGGATTTCATGGAATTTGGGATGTGTTTGGAGTGGATCCAGACCTCATCTCTTATCGCAATTCGGTAGAGCCTTTACTAGAGGCTATCGCCGAACGGTTGAACCTATCTGTGCTTAACGCTTCCTACAAACAATTTGAGCCTGTCGGTGTCACAGGGGTCTACCTTCTTTCTGAAAGTCATTTAAGTATTCACACCTGGCCAGAGCGTGCTTATGCCGCAATTGACCTGTTTTCGTGTGCTGAATTCGACCCGGAAGAAGTAGAAGACATTATCGCTGAAATCCTTCGACCTCAGCGAGTTGAGATTAACCTCATTCGAAGAGGAAAGATATCTCATCCTGCTTCTGTCTGATTGATCAGACTCCTTATCTTAGTAGCAAACCTGTAATCATGCGTCATTTTCTAGCGATCATGGCTGTGTGCCTTGCCTTCTATGGTAATGCTCAGCTAGTGCCACAAACCGAATACATAGCTTCTTCTACTGACCCTGAATGGGTGCAGCTGATGTACAGTAATGCGGAGCCTTCTGCAGTTCGAGCAGCGCATGACGCCTACTACACCTCACATCCTTTAGTAAAGAACCAGCATACGCAATACTACAAGCGTTGGCTGCGCAACATCCAAGCTACAGGCAACCCGCAAGGAGCACCCGCAATGGATTTCCGCGATCAGCAAGCATATATGGAGCGCTACCAATCTCAGAATCGTGAAAACGGTGAATGGGAAGAAATGGGTCCTTGGCACTATGATCCTGAAGTGGCGATGTACTTTCAAGTGCAATCTCCAGGGGCTTGTCACATCTACACGGTTGAGCAAGCACCAGCGAATCCAGATGTTGTCTGGGCTGGTTCCGCTACCGCGGGAATTTGGAAATCCGTAGACAAAGGAATGCACTGGGAGTTGATGTCGCGTGAGCTTCTTGTAACGAGTGTTTACAGTATTGCCATCGACCCGAACAACACAGACATCGTTTACTTCGGAGAAGGGAACGGAAAGATCTACAAAACCACAGATGGTGGTGCCACATGGGCACTGACCGGAGATGCAAACTTCCAAGGACAAAACAATTGGGTTCGTGATTTGAAGATCAAGCCAGACAATGCCAACACCTTGTTGGCAGCAACGAACGGAGGCTTGTTCATCAGTGAAGACGCAGGAGCCAATTGGAATACCGCATCTTCTGGAGAACACATGGAAATTGAGTTCCATCCCACAAATCCAGAAATGGTGTATTCTGCATCGCTCGTAGGAAACAACACGCTATTCAAGAAGTCTACCGACGGCGGAAACACATGGACTTCTGGTACCACCGGTTGGCCAACTCCAAACTCAGGAGAAGAACAACGCCGCATCGAGATGGCGGTAACACCGCTTCATCCAGATGACATTTACATCCTCGCTAGTGGAGCAGCGGATGGTGGAAACGGTTTATTCGGAATTTACCGAAGCCAAGACCAAGGTGAAAACTTTGAATTCCAGTGTTGCGGCAGCGGTCCTGGAGGAGCTTGGGCTGCAGGAAGCAACCCAAATATCCTAGGTTGGAGTGAAGACGGAACCGGAGATGGAGGACAATTTTACTATGACCTTGCCCTGGATGTTTCTCCAGATCAAGAAGGACGTCTATTCGGAGCAGGAATTAATGTGTGGAGATCACTAGACTACGGATCAAATTGGTCGTTGAATGCCCATTGGGTGACCTGGGCAGGCGAATTTACCGCAGAACGTTACAGCCACGCTGATGTGCACGATGTCAAGTTCTTCTCAACAGAAAACGGCGTGGACATGTGGGTCGCTTCAGACGGTGGGCTCTACTACAGCGCAGATCAAGGAGACAACCTCGAACCACGCATGTACGGAATTCACGGTACAGACTTTTGGGGATGGCAATCAGGAATCAAGGAAGGTGATGTCATGGTAGGAGGTACCTACCACAACGGAACACATATCCGCAACGGTGACCTCTATTATTGGGGAGCTGAAGACGAAACATCAGGAGGCTGGCTGGCAGAGCTTGCCGGCGATAACTTCCGAGGGTTTGTGAACCCGGGAGACGCAACCATTGGTTACCACGATGGTGGCGCGTTTAGATATACTGAAGATCGCTTTGAACGTATCAGCGGCCTGCCATTTGACAACAGCAAGGCAGCCAACACCAGCTACTGGTGGGGAGAATACGGGAACATGGAATGGGACCCTAGATGCTACAACATCATGTACTCACCAAATGGGTCATCACTATGGAAGAGCACCAACGGAGGTTCAGGTTGGACAGAGCTCAACAACTTCGGGGGTGACAAGATCATTCACGTGAAGGTCGCACCGCGCGACCCGAATCGTATCTACGTGACCCACAGGCAGAGCGGAAGCAACTGGAAGATCTGGCGCACTTCTGACGGCGGAGAGAATTGGGAAGATGTCAGCATGACTTCCGTAGAAAACGGCAACAACAGCAACAAGGCGATTTACATTGATGTAGATGGGGAAAACCCTGATCAACTATGGGCTATTTTGCTCGGTGGTCAATCGGGAAACAAGGTCTTTTCATCATCGGATGCAGGTGACACTTGGCAAGATATCGGTGACGAGGTGATCAACAATGTGTACATCACAGCCATCGCTCACCAGCGAGGAACGGACGGAGGGTTGTACCTCGGCTCAGACCACTCGGTGTACTACAAAGACAACACGATGGATTCGTGGGAGCTATACGCAAATAACCTTCCAGCACGCACGCCTGTTGTCTTCCTTCAAACCAATTACTGCGAAGGAAAGGTGCGTTGTGCTGGCTCTCGAAGCGTTCACCAGAACGATTTCTACACGCCTTCAGCGCTGCAAGTTGGTTTCACGGCGAATAAGCTCGAGGTGAACATGGCACTGCAATGTGCACTAGATACTATCCGCTTCACAGACAACAGTGTGTTACGTTGTGCTGGAGCTTCCTATGATTGGACGTTTGAAGGAGCGGTTGAATCTGGATCAGAGGGCTACAATGCCATGGCTATGTGGAATACTCCTGGTACTTACGATGTCAGCTTGACGGTCACAGATGAAGAAGGCAATAGCGCAAGCTATACCTGGGAAGACATGATCACCGTCATTAGTGAAGGTGTTCCAATGCCAGTGGTAGAAGACTTTAATGGAGAAATCTTCCCTCCTGAGAACTGGAAACTAGAAACCAGCGGACTAGGAACATGGGAACCGGCAGTGCAGCTTGATGACGCCTCAAATGGTGTAGCTCAATTCCCGAACTACTGGGTGGATACGCAAGGCTTGGCTGATCTCCTGGTAATGCCAGCAATGGACTTCACTGACGTAGAGTCACCGCTCATTCACTTTGATGTAGCCCACGTTAAATATGCAGACTACGAAGACGGACTAGAGCTCTGGTATCGTGTTGATGCAGGAGAGTGGACACCAGCGTACTCGAAATTCGGAGACGACTTGACAGTTGAAGATTGCTACGTATGGTTCTGGTATGACCTTGGTGGTGAGCTCGTATGGAGAACAGATTCTGTTGATTTGAGCATGCTGTCTGGAGAATCATGTGTTGAGCTAGCCTTCGCCAATATCGGAGGCTACGGAAACCACACGTGGATCGACAATGTGAACTTGCTTGATGATAACGTGAGCGTTTCAGAAATCGAGAAGCTTCAATTCACCGTATTCCCGAACCCAAGTACAGGGCAGTTCTTCTTAAATACGCCAGTTCAATTGTTCGGACAAAGCTATGAAGTACGCGACCTCGCAGAACGATTAGTAGATCAAGGTGTGGTGCAACGAAGCACAGCCATTGACCTTAGCAATCAAGCTTCAGGAATGTACTTAATAGAGATTGTAGGTGCAGGAGTTCAGCGGGTTGTGAAGGAATAATCGTCTAGTACAGCCCTAAGAACAAGATCAAGTCGAACGCATTGACGATGCCGTCGAAGTTGAGATCTCCTGCACAGTCAAATCCGGTGCACCCATAGTTGGCTATGAATTCGAGGAGGTCTCCAGAATTTACTTCGCCGTCTCCGTTGAAGTCGATCTCTGAATTATCGTCGTCATCTTCTAAGGTCAAGGTCTCTTCGTAGTAACAACCAAGCTCGTTATAAACGGTGAACGTATAAGTACCAGGAGCCAGATCGATCAACTCAGCAACTTCAAGTTCTTCTCCGTTGACCTCTAAAAGAGTTCCGTTGGTCGTCCATGAGATAGAACCATCGCTGCAGAATTGGCATGTAGGTTCAATAATCTCTCCGAACTCTAGGATGATCGCTGGAGGGCCTTCAACGTTGATATTCCATTCTTGCTGACACCCAAGTGCGTCTTCCATGAGCAATGCGTGTGGTCCAGTTGAGATCACGTTGAGCCCTACTGAAGCCTCCCCTCCGTCAATCCATAGAAGGTAGTCGGGAGTCCCGCCTGAAATGGAGATATCTACTAACGCTTCGTCGCCATCACACAAAGCCGGTTCGACGATAGTCACTTCAGACACCTGGATTTGAGCATTCGTAGTCACCGCATAATCGCCACTTGCAACAGTTCCTGCCAAGTTGCTGACTTCGCACCAATAGTCTCCGCTATCCATGCCCCAATCAATAGATAAACTTGCCTCTGTTTCATCCACTAAAGGAAGGTTACCAAAATACCACTGGTAGGTGAATGGCTCCGTTCCGGCGACATCTACTGTAATGAGGGCGGTATCAGGAAAACAGAACAATGAAGGCCCTGTCAAGCTTTGGATTTCAGGAGGCGTAATAGCTTCGCCACCTTCGAAGATTCCGAGATCAACGGCGTCTCCTTGTACGCGCGCTTCCCCATCAAAGTCGAACATCGGAAGTTCAGGGTGATCTGAATTTCCAGCGTCAATGCAGGGTGAGTCTTCGATTAGAAACTTCCAATTCGCATTGTAGCCGTCGTATCCGCTTCCCGCGCCAGCGGAAGGAAGAATAAATAACGGGTCATCTTCCACCACAGCGTTCCAGCCACCTAGAGAACTGGTACCTAGGTCAAGAGATTCTTGGCCACCTTGCACCAAACAGTGATCGAAACTCGGTTCGCAGGTATGCCAGATATAATCTTGAACCACAAAATTGAATCCTTCCGTACTCTCGTTGCCGTGGAAGATGCAATTGACAAATTGAGGGTCGCTATCCCAATACAGGTAGAAGACACCCGCATTGTTATTGGCTGAGTTATTCGCAAAGGTGCAATTGATGAAGAGCGGGTGACTGAACTGCGTGAGGTTCGCTACACCCCCTAAGTTGGCGGTATTATTCACGAAGAGGCAGTTCTTAAATGTGGCTTCTACATACGAGCTGAAGCCAAAAGCTGCGCCCGAAGCTCCTGCCTCATTCTTGTCAAAGACACAGTCATCGAATTTCAATACACAGCTTGATTCAGCCTTCACACCTCCAGCGCTGCTGCTGTAGTTCTCGGTAAAGCGAACATTGCGAAAATCAATCGTAGCCTCATCATTGGCGTGAATCGCTCCACCACTGAAATTACTGGTACTGTTGTCAACGAATACGTCGCCGTCAAATTTCACCTTCGACTCGATAATACGGATGGCACCACCCTTCTGATTACTGTGATTTCCTTGGAAGAGGTTTCCAGAATAACGCACGGTATCAGCCAGAATATATCCTTGCCAAATCGCACCCCCATCATAAGACGTCTCGTTATTCAAAAAGACATTATTCTCAATGATGGGCGTAGTATTACTGTGCAGCACAATGGCGGCTCCTGACTGCGCTGTATTTGCTTCAAAATGGTTTCCTCGAATGATTGGGCTGGTCCACTGATCGTTCCTCCAGACAGAAATAGCCCCACCAGAATAAGTGGCGGAATTACCAATGAAAACGTTGTCTTCAATGAGCGGTGATGAATCCCAAACGTACATGGCCCCACCATCACTTTGGTTAGAGGTGGCGTTGTACGCAAAGCGGTTTCGACGAATGATTCCTGAAGCGGAAGCGGTGGTGTACATACATCCGGCAAAGTGCCCAACGTTGTTGAATACGTGGTTGTCTTCAAAGATGAACTTCCCGCTAAATACGAAGGTCAGTTTACCCTGTTGCATATTGGTAATGCGGCAGTGATGGATGCGAACGGTATCTGAGCTTGCTGCCAATGAATCTACGCGCAGACCTCTCCACAAGTTGTTTCCTGTACTTGAGGTGAAGGTGATCGAATCTCCCACGGCTCCATTTGCATGCAAGTTTCCTACAACGCGAAGAAAGTAGGCGCCTGCAAATTGCACTTCAACTCCCGGCTCAATTAAGAGCGTTTCTCCTTCGGGAATGCGGATGTCTCCTTGAACGACGTATGGGTTGTTATCAGCGGTCCATGTTCCTGATACGTTTCCTCCAGGTACATCTATCGCTAGCGCGGAAACGCTTAGGAGTGCCAAGAAGGCGAAGATGATCATTCTCATAACCCAAAGATACCGAGGGATAAGCGAAGGAAGTCTTTTTGAACTGTTAAAAGGAGCGCAAGAATATTAATCCAAAAAGAAAAGTCCCGCATTTGCGGGACTTCTCATCAAATATGTAAGGAAGTGATTACTTGATGATCACTTTTTCCATTCCGAGTACTTGTCCGTCTTGAATCAAACGAATGATATAGATTCCTGAAGCGTAATCAGAAGTATTCACCACCGCGTTTCCTTGGATCATTGTTGACTCAAGAATACGACCAGTCAATTCAACTACTTCTAGGTTGTATGCTCCTGAAGGAACAGTAATGTTCAACACGTCCGTTGCCGGGTTCGGGTAAAGGTTCCAGTTCACACGACCTGTTTCCTCTACGCTGATGATGTTGTCTGTGACTTCGATACAGTAATCTTCGAATTCACCGTACTCAACCTCTTCACATGGTGTTGGAAGTTCAGGGTCACCGAAATCACCAACATACTTCATCGCCACACGAAGGCGGCTTGAACCAGGAGTAGCAGTAGCTGGGACGTTTACTTCCGCAGTGATTTCCTCAGTTGTTCCTGCACCTGGATCGAAAATAATCTCGTTGTCTGTGAACTCACCATCTTGGTTCATGTCAAGCCACACGAGGAAGTATTCCGTATAGGCAAAACCTTCGAAGCCAGGGGTCAGTGTCATAGGGTAGGTAGCACCCGGGTCAACTGTGGTGCTCAACGCCGGGTTTTCAGTGTAATCTGCGTACCCTTCGTTTGCTCCCGAGTTGTTTGAAAGCGTGTTGAATTCGAAGTTCTCAATCCACTCTTCACCACTGTTTCCATCAGGAATACAGAAATCGAGATCTGCACATGCACCACATCCAACGGTGTTGAATGTAATCGCATCTGTTGGGTCGAGTAGCTCTTCACCACATTCTGTAGCAATCGTCACTTCGTATACAGTGCACGTATCAAGGTCAGAAACAAGAAGCGTATTATTTATCGCAGGGAATTCAATAGCGTCTCCACCTCCAGCAGGAGTAATCGTAACGTTGTAGAAATCTGCTGCTAGGATTGATTCCCAAGAGATCGTCGCACCGGTTTCAGAAATTCCAGTTACCGTGATAGACTCCACTGCTGGGTTCTCACAACAACCGTCTGTTGTGAATACCAAAGTGTTGCTCCATTCACTATCTCCTTCTTCACAAGTTGCCATCACTTCTACTTCGTATTCCGTACACCATAGAAGGTTTGAAAGCGTGTATGAAGGATCTGTTAGATCCATTACTTCAGTCCACTCATCAGCACCTGCTTCACGGTAACGAACACCGAATGAAATCATGGCTGCTGTTTCTCCCCAAGTGATCGTGTAGTCTTCACCGCTTTGCGTCACAGCTACACTGAATGGAGTCAAACACTCACTATCACTACAAGAGTTCAAGATGAGGTTGATTGAGTTGTTTACGTTTAGACGTCCACCAGTTACACATTCGTCTGCGAGGTTAGCTACGGCATCAGTACCATCAAAAAGCACTTGACGAACGTAGTCTGCACCGGCGTGCGGGTCACCTTGTACAAGGGCCATGAAAGAAGGACAAGGCGTTGAGTAGATCAATGCAATGGCACCAGCAGTCAATGGCGATGCGAAGCTTGTTCCAGAAGTAGCTCCGTATGCGTTGCTACCTTGAGTAGTCCAAACGCTTTCTCCCGGTGCACCAAGGTCAATTGTTGTCGCTCCGTAACCAGAGAATGTTCGAACGTCACTGCTGTTTGTCGCTGTAACGGAGATCATGTAATCACTTGAACAAGCAGTAGGGATGTCTCCAACGACGTCAATATTTACGTTGTTGTTTGCTGTCGCTCCACAGTTTAGGATACCGTAAGTACCTAGTGTGTCGTAGAAGTTACACCAGAGAGGAATATCGTTCGGGTCTCCGTTATCGATACCCCAAGATGCGTTGGTAGCAACAACGAATGCTCCTTGAGCACCACCAGTGCTGTTGTACAGCTTACGCATTTCCAATGGGTAGTCATACGCTTCAATTACTGAAGCCTCGTTGAAGATGTTTTCACCAGCCACAGACATGATTTTCACATCCCAGTTAGCTCCTGCTACACCTTGGTCGTTATCTCCTTTGGCACCGATCATACCCATAACTTGAGTACCGTGACCTCCGTTGAATACACCGCTGTCATCGTCGCTTCCAACGTTCCAACCATCGTAATCATCGACGTATCCGTTGCCGTCGTCATCAATACCGTTGTCAGGAATCTCTTGATCGTTGAACCACTTGTTAGCTACCAGGTCTTCGTGGTTCAAGTTTCCACCTTCAATCACACAAACAACGATTTCATCACCAAACGCAGTCGTACCACCTGTAGTGATATCCCATGCTTCTTCAGTGTCGATGTCGTTATCCTGTGGGTCGTTGTGGTGCCACTGGTTTCCGTAGTTCGTGTCGTTTGGTACTTCACGAAGCTGAACGTAGTGGTTGTACTGCACAATGCTTACAAGAGGGTGGCGATCGAAAGCAATACGCATGTCGCGTGTGCTGATCGCATCTGCATCAAAAGTGAATTTCCAGATGTGCATGTGCTTACTCAAAAGCTCTAGTGCTTCGAGTTGAGTAGATACACCTTGTACCTCTCTAAGATCATTGGTTAGCTGATCAACTTTGTCGTTGTCAACTACTTGCACAAGCAGCTCTCCATCAATAAATGGGGCCTCTCCTTGAGCTGTTGCTCCGAGAGCGAAGAAGATTGCTAATGCTAGAATGTAGATATTCTTCATCATTACAGGTTTGGTTTCGAATACTTTGGGCTACGATAATACAATGAAGAATGACTAATCCCTCATTGAGTTTCATCTTAAATCAAAAAGCTGATGTTAATGCAAAGGGTAAAAATTCACTGACTCAGGTCCATAAGTGGACAAATCACGAGAGGTAAATGCGCTTCACGCGCTGCGAAATCCCTGATATAATCTCATATGGGATGGTGTCTGCCGCAGCCGCGAGCTCTTCGAGTGTAGGATTGCTTCCGAAAATGGTCACTTCATCTCCTTCTTCAACTTGCAATCCTGTGACGTCTATCATGACCATGTCCATGCAGACTTTGCCCACGACCTTCGCTCGATGACCATTGACCAAGATGACTCCTGCTCCGTTGCTAAGCGATCGGCGATAGCCATCTGCATAGCCAATTGGTATAGTAGCAATGGTTCTTGGTTGATCTGATACTCCGGATCGGGTGTAGCCAACGCTTTCGCCTGCCAGAATGTGGTGCAATTGGGAAACTTTACTCTTTAAAGTACCAACTTGTTCAAGTTTACCTTGATCCTCAGCGCATGAACTCACACCGTACAATCCGATACCTAAACGCACCATTTCAAAGTGCGCTTCTGGGAATCTCATGAGGCCTGCGGTATTGCAAATGTGACGTGTAAAGTCATACCCAATACCTTCAGAAATCTGCTTCGCGGTGCGCTGAAACTGTTCAATTTGACCTCTAGTAAATTCGTCGTGAGTTGGGTCATCAGCCGCAGCTAAATGACTTAAAGCGCCTTTGATTTTTACTTCCTTATGTTCATTAAGGAATTCGATCAACCTTGGAATCTCGGACTGAACAAAGCCTAAACGATGCATTCCTGTGTCGATCTTCAAGTGAATAGGGTAGTTCCCACCGTGACCTTTGCGTTTTAACTCCTGAACCAAAGCGGTCAATTGGCGCATGCTGTATATCTCTGGTTCGATGCGGTGATCAATCATCTGCGAGAAGGAAGCAATGTCTGGGTTCAACACAAAGATGGGTAGACCGATGCCCTTGTTCCGCAAATCAATCGCTTCATTAACGTAAGCAACGCCTAGGCAATCTACCCTGTTATACTCGAGCAGTTCAGCAATTTCAACTCCACCCGTGCCATAACCGAAGGCCTTTATCATGACCATAATCTGTGTCTGATTATCTAGCCTTGATCGATAGAAATTCAGGTTTTCTGTGAGGTTCCGAAGGTCGACCAACAAAATAGACTCGTGCGCCCGTTGTTGCAGTTCATTCGTGATGCGCTCAAAACCAAACGTTCGAGCACCTTTTAAAAGAATGGCTGCGTCATTCAGGTCAAGTTGATCTAGCGACGCAATCACACTATCGGTGTTTTGATATGCTTCAGTCTTTACGTCAAATGCACCTTTAGAAATAGAGGAACCTACCGCAATAAGTAGGTCTATGTTATGGCTAACTAATTGTTCGTTGACAACAGCGTATAGCTCTTCTTGACTCAGCCCAGATTGCGGAATGTCGCTCAACACAACAACACGTTGACTTGCTTTCATCTTCGAGAGCTCGTCAAGTGCAATGCGCAAAGAAGGAAGGTCATTGGAATAGACATCGCTAATAATCTTTGAACCTCCCCAACCATCAAGCCGCTCCAAACGCATGTTCAACGTGCTGAGTTTGGATGATTCCTCAATCACTCGATCAAACTCTTTCGTGAAGCGAGAAGCGATTGTCAACGCGGTCATGGTGTTGCTGATGAACGCTTCGCTGCCATCAACGATGGACGTGACATAGCTTCTTCCTTCAAATTGAATGGTCAACTCAGCTCCTGCACCCATTTGACGGATTTCCGAAAGGATTATGTCCCCCTTCTGTCTTCCCCAAGTAATTCGTTGACCATTGAAGCCGACACTGTCGAGAGCCGCTGTAATGTCTTCCTCGTCATTGCAGTAGACCGCGGTTTGTGCGTTCTTGAAGAGCTGAGCTTTTTCGAGGGCGAGCGCTTTTTGGTCTACAAAATTCTCCAAGTGAGCTGATCCCAAATGAGTGAAGACAGCCATGTCGGGAGCAATCATTTCCTCCAAGCGTGCCATCTCATTTGGCATAGAAATACCAGCTTCGATAATGGCCATTTCGTGAAGTGGAGAAATGTTTAGAAGGCTCAAAGCCACTCCAATCTGGCTATTGTAGCTCTTGGGTGATCGCACGATTTGAAACTCATCCATTAACAGATGATTCAGCCACTCTTTTACAATGGTTTTGCCATTGCTTCCCGTAATCCCAATGACGGGGTTCGAGAAACTCTTGCGATGTTCTCCCGCAATCTGCTGAAGCGCTTCGCGCGTGTCTGGAACTACATAAAACGTAGCCTCCGACATGTATTTCTCTTCTATAGTATGGACAAGAAAATGCCGCACCCCCAATTCATAGGCTTGGGCGATGAATTGATGTCCATCGTGATTTGGACCGGTCAAGGCAATGAAACAAGCTCTTTTCGGGTCAGTGAGAACACGGGTGTCAATCGAAAAGTGCTTGAAGCCCTCCGGAGAGGCACCTACCACTTCAACATTGGGAAGCGATTCAAGCAAGTTCGTCAGGTTGAGCATCTTCGGTTGGTTCCGGTTCTTCTTTTTCGAGTACGCTGCGAATGGCAGCAAGGTCTTCCTCAGTAATGTACGACGGATCCTTCATTGCGCGCTGGAACGCTTCCCGCGATAGCGGAACATAAAGGTCTTTTTCGCCTAAAGCCACGAGGCTATTATCTTGATTTAGTCGGAATGAATGGTGGGCTAAATCTCCTGTCTTAATACATATCGCATGCACTTTCGTTACGAATTCCGCGATAGCGAGCAATTCAGGCATAGGACCAAAAGGACGACCCAAAAAGTCAAGATCAAGACCGGCGCATATGACTCGGATACCTTGGTTGGCTAATTGGCTGCAGACCTCAGGCAAACCGTCATCAAAGAATTGAGCCTCGTCAATGCCGATGACATCAACGCCAGACCCCATCAACAACAATTGAGAACTGTGAGGGACAGGGGTAGACGGGATCGCTTTCTTATCGTGCGAAACCACTTCGGTGTCGCTATAACGAACGTCTACCATAGGTTTGAAGATCTCAACGTTCTGGCGCGCAAACTGCGCACGACGCATTCTCCGGATGAGCTCTTCGGTCTTTCCAGAGAACATCGAGCCGCAGATCACCTCGATCCAACCACGCTGGCTTCCTCGTTTATCGATACTTTCTGGAGTCATATAGAGGCCAAAGTTAGCCAAAAGCGTACTTTTGAAGGGAATGAGAACCTTATGAGAACAGCATTATTTCTGCTATGCGCAGGCATTTTTCTAGTGTCATGCGAGAAACAACCGGGTGAAGGCGGCGGCGCGTCGATCAAAGGAACGATCATGAAAGAAGTTCGTGTCGTGCTAAGTAACCCTGGTTCAGTAGTGGCAACATACCCTGCAGCTGACGAAGATGTATTCGTCATTTTCGGAGATAACCTATCTCCAGATGAGCGTGTGTTGACAAGCTATGACGGTCAATTTGAATTCCAATTTTTACGTCGAGGTAATTACACCATTTACGTGTACAGTGGAGACACCACTGGCCAGGTTGGAGTGGATCAAAACCGCATGCCGATCATACGTGAAGTAGAGATTACAGAGCGAAGAGAGGAAATTGACCTAGGAGAGATCTGGATCTACGATGAGAATTAATCTCCTCCTTTTATTTTGTTTGCTTGCCTTGGCAGGCCAGGCTCAATACACCGATGGTGGGGCCTGGATTGGCATGGATACCAAGTACAAGATCATTAAAGACCTCGACCTCCGCGCTGAGGTTCAGGCTCGTCTTGATCAAGGCATGACGCGGTATAATGCGGTCATTGGGGATTTTGGTCTCCGCTACAAGATCATGAAAGGGCTGAACACCACGGTGACTTACCGTATCGGACATCGCCAAAATGGTCAGAACCTGTTTGAAGTCCGCCAGCGTGTGAGTATTGATGTGAACTACAAATACGATTTTGGTAAGCCAGAAGCGAGCTTCCGGATTCGCTACCAAGCGGGGCGGAATGGAGTAGCAGCAAGTGAAGGCATCGCTGACCTTAGAGAAGGTTTCCGCTACAAGTTAAAAGTGGAGCGGAAGATCATTAAGAGAACTCGCGGGGCGCTCTCCCTCGAGTTTTTCCAATCGCAGCGTACGGAAGGTTTCTATTGGTCAGATTGGCGTTTCGTCGCTAGTGTTGAACGGAAGTTGAATAAGAAATTTGACCTGACACTAGGTTACCTCTACCAAGAAGAGATCCTCGCGAATGACCCGCTTTCAGAGCATATTCTGCTGGTAGGACTCACCGTTGACATCGATTGATCTTACGTTCTGTATACGTTGAACTCTGGGCAGAACGTTAGATTTGGACATTGTTGACCAGAACGATCCTCATATTCCTCTTTATCTGTCCCTTATTTGTGTTCGGACAGGATGATGCTGGCTTGCGCCGAAGCGTGATCCCGCCTATGACAGATAGTCTGCTTTTAGACTCCCTTCTGGTACTCCCATCCACCATTCATTTAAGTGACAGCACACAGTCGTATTCGTACAATCCAAAGACGGGTTATTTACGACTGAACCCACCGCCAACAGACTCAATAACAGTTGAGTACAGCACCATTGCTCTACGTAGACAAATCAGCTACGCGAAGAAGGATTCGACCATGATCCGAAACGGTGATTCAGATGATTACAAGCCGTTTGTTTTTCAGAATGACCTCCTTCCGCAGACGAGTTATGAGCAAGGAGATTTGGTCAAGGCGGGTTCTATCGCCCGTGGAATCAGCTTTGGAAATAGCCAAGACTTGGCCGTCAACAGCAACTTGAATCTCCAATTAAGTGGAAAGATCACCGAGCGCTTCAGTGTTTTAGCTAGTATCACTGACGATAACATTCCAATCCAACCAGACGGGAATACGCAGCAGCTGCAAGATTTTGATCAGGTTTACATTCAGGTATTTGATGACCAGACCTTGATCACGGCGGGAGACTTTCAAATCACAGAGCGTGAAGACCACTTTTTGAGGTATCAGAAACGCGCACGAGGGGGAACAGCCAGTTATCAGTGGAGCGATTCTATAGGTACCTATGAAGCTTCGGCCAGCGCGGCGATTAGCAAAGGAAAGTTTGCCCGAAATATCATCCAAGGTGTCGAAGGGAACCAAGGGCCGTACCGTTTGATTGGTGCGGAAAATGAACGATTTATCATCATCATGGCCGGAACGGAACGCGTTTTCATTGATGGGAAGTTGCTCCAACGCGGACAGGCCTTTGACTATACCATCGACTACAACACCGCTGAAGTCACATTCACGCCGAAGAACCTCATCACCAAGGATCGAAGGATTGTGGTGGAGTTTCAATATGCTGATCGAAACTATGCACGTTCCCTGCTGCAAGGTGAGATCAAAGGAGAGCAAGGCAAGTACTCTTGGTTTGTGCATGCATTGGCAGAACAAGACAGCAAAAACCAGCCGCTACAACAAGATTTGGATGTGGACGATCGAACCTTGCTCAGCAATGTGGGTGACGACGTGCTTTCAGCCGTCAACAGCGCTATTGACAGCGTTGGGTTTACCGATGACCAGGTGTTATATGCACTGATTGACACCCTCGGATATGATAGCGTATTAGTATTGAGCAACAATTCAGAAACGGCCTTATATCGTGCAGTTTTCAGCTTGGTTGGTGCTGGCAACGGAGATTATGTTGAAGACGGCTTTGGTGCGAACGGACGGGTCTATCGATGGGTGGCGCCTGATACGGTGAACAATGTCCTTGTTCGGAATGGTGACCATGCTCCGGTTCGACAATTGGTGAGTCCGAAGAAGCGACAGATGATTACAGGAGGGGGGAAAATTACCTGGAGTGAGGACCATCAACTTTATGTGGAGGCCGCCATTACCTCTCGCGACGACAATACCTTCTCCACCTTAGATGCCGCAGATAATAGTGGTTTGGGAATCTTCACTGATTGGCGTATTCAACGTTCGCTATCGCGGAATAAAGATTCGAAAGCAAAATGGGGCGTTCGGGTATTCCAGGAGTACATCTCAGAGAATTTTAGTGAAATCGAGCGCTTCCGCTCCGTTGAATTTGATCGTGATTGGAATGTGCGTGACCTCGTATTGTCTAGCGATCAACACGTAGGGGGGGTGGCTGTTCAGATGAACAATTCAAGCATCTACAGCGTGAGTGTTGAAGCTTCTACTTTTCAATCTGGATCAGGATTTACTGGCTATCGCGGAAGTTCGTTCATCCGTTATGCTGAAAAGGGACGAAAACTGAACTGGCAAGGTAGTGCTACGCAAAGCGACGGTTTACGAGAGACAAATTACCTGAGACAGAAAACTGACTTAGCCATACCAGTGGGTCCTGTTCGTATCGGGTACATTGATGACTTTGAGTGGAACCGCTTTTTTGTGGGCGATAGTTTAGCACTGAACTCCTATCGCTTTCACGAATGGCAAGGGTGGTTGGGAAGCCTCGAAGAACAGGCCTTCAAGTGGAAGTTGTTCTACAGCGAACGTACAGACCGATTGCCACTCAGCAGTGACCTAGTTTTGGCTACCCAAGCTGAAGCCTATGGTGTTGAAGGGGGCTGGACATCGAAGAAACAACGGAGAATCAGCTGGAACGTTAGTCAACGGCGTCTTTCGGTTGTTGATTCCGCCTTGACGACGAACCAACCTGAAGAAACCTTGCTAGGACGTTTGGAAGGAGCGGGAAGCTTCTTCAACAATATCTTGAGCGGACAGGTTTTCTATCAAACAGGTTCAGGACTGGAACAGGCGCGACAGTTCATTTACATCGAAGTACCCGCCGGTCAAGGAAACTACATCTGGGTGGATTATAACGGAGATGGCATTCGTGACCTGAACGAATTCGAAATTGCCAACTTCGCCTATGAAGCGAATTATATCCGAACCTTCGTTCCTTCAGATGAATACCTACGAACATTCACGAATCAATTCACAGCCAACGCGCAATTCCAGCCCGCTCGAGCGTGGGCGAATGAAACAGGCACGAAGAAATTTATCTCGCGATTTAGCAATGCGGCCTCCATTCGCCTTGATCGTAAAACGACAGATGGAGAGGGGTGGGAGCGTCTAAACCCACTGGAAAGCGGACTCGCTGATACGAGCCTCATCAGCCTTGGGTCTTCCCTTCGAAACACCCTTTCATTCGACCGATCAAATCCGAATTTCGGTCTAGAATACACCTACCAAGACCTTGGAAACAAAGCATTGTTGGCCAACGGATTTGAGACCAGAAGTGAGGAGTTCAATGAGGTGAAAATTCGAAAGAGCATCTTGAGTGAATTCACCTTGATCGTCACACTGAAGGAGGGAACGAAATCAACCAGCTCTGATTTCCTCACGGGTAGGAACTACATGATTGATTATACCTCTGCATCTCCCGAATTACAATGGCAACCGTCAAATACCTTCCGAGTTACCTTGAATGGAAGGTGGGTTGAAAAAGTAAATGAACAAGAAGGCACCGGGGAAAGCAGCCGCATCGCTGACATTGGTTTGGCAGCACGTTTTTCAGATCCAGGAAAGGGATTGTTCGAAGCTCGATTCAACTGGCTAGACATCGCGTTTGATGGCACTGCGAATAATACGTTGGCATTTGAACTCTTGGAAGGACTTCAACCCGGGCGAAATGCGACATGGCAAATGAGCATACAACGGTCTATTTCTCGAACGTTGCAGCTCAACTTGCTCTATAATGGTAGAACAGCCGCCGATACACCGGCGGTCCATGTCGGAAGTGTGCAGGTGCGCGCCACTTTCTAAAACGAAAAAAGCCCACAATCGCAGGCTTTTTTGGAGAGAGTTAGGATAGAATCTGACGTTGATCAAAGGTCACTGAAGATCCAGATCTTTTGTACGCCAGACATCCCAATTTGATGATCGTATTTCTTCATGACACACAGGTATTAAATTCAATATTTCGAAAACAACTAAGCTTCAATAGCTTACTTCAAGATACGTTGGAAGTACGCTCAAGATTCTTGGGTTTGGGAGCGGTTCGATTTTCCAGTAAACGGTCAAAATATCCAAGGGAACGGTTTTTTGGTTCAGAGCAAAAACCGGAGAAAATCACACCGTCTTCCGAAACACAGGCTGGATGCAGGCTTCAGAACGGTGCAAGTTACACGTTGGAATACACCAACTACTCAATGGCGGTTATAAGGAGCCAATGCAAGTGGTATATTCGAATATGAGATGGTCTGTACTGACGGTAGTGTTCACTCTTGTTTCCTGGGGGTTGCTTGCGCAGCAACTCGACGGGTCGTTTGTGAATTACACTTTCGAAAGCGGACTTACTTCATCGAACACTACATGTTTGGCTGAGGATAGCACGGGCTTTATTTGGATCGGAACCGAAGAAGGATTGAATCGATTTGACGGAATAAACTTCCGGCAATTCCTAAAGGATGATGGCCAAGGCGCAGTGGTCGGAAACTACATAACGATCATCCACGTGCTTCCGGATAACCGAATGTTGGTGGGCACAAAACGAGGTGGGATCTGTCTTTATGATCCGGCAACTGAGCAATTTCAAGAATTCAAATTAACAGAGGAAAGATCAGAATTCGCTTTCAAGTATGTCCATGATATTCTTCCGTTAGACGGCGATGAGTTTCTAATTGCCTATCAACAACAATCGCCTTATTTGGGTGGATTGACTTTGCTTTCAACCCAGACAATGGAACAGACTCCGGTTTTCGCAGATGTTCCTAAGTGTACGGCTCTACTGCGAGATAAATCAGACCCAGATAAAATTTGGGCCACAGGAAGGGACTTCATGCTGCTTGATCTCCAATCAAGAGAGGTCGAGATGATTGAAGACCCTGTGAGGTACACTAAGCGCAGAAACTACTATCAGCAAATGGAATGGATTGGCGATCAAATGTGGATTGCTACGTGGGGAAGCGGTATTGTCTTTTTCGATCCTGACACAAGAGAGTTTAAATCGGAACTTACTTATGACCCAAATAATCAACGGGACTCAAACCGAAATGCCATCAGAAAATTCACACCTGACGGTGAAGGTAATTATTGGGTCAATACAGCAGATAAAGGCTTCGGGTTATTGAATATGGCAGATTCCACATTCGCCTTTTACAAGCACGATGCTTCTCGAGCGAATTCCATTTTCCATATCAGCTCGAGAGACCTATTGATTGATTCTCGCGGATTGGTTTGGATAGCCATGGCTGAAGGGTTGAGCTTAAAAAGTCCATACGTGTATCAAATGAAGTACAAGTATATCGGATGGATGGAAGGTTCTGGAAATCCTCGGCTCTTTGCCTATCAACAGGTGCAAAACGTAGGAGATAAATGGATTGTCACATCAACTTCGAGTAATGGCTTCTATGTATTGGATGCTGAAACAAAAGAGATCCTAGGAATTACTGGATATGATGAGATTGTAGACAAAGGAATCTCCGGTAATACCATCCGAGCAACAAGTAATGGTCATGTCTTCACGCAATATCGTGGACGACTTTATGAGATTGACATCCTCACAGACAAAGCTTTTCCGGTGGTAGATCTTTACGGTGATTTGAATTTGACGGGGATGCCGCCAAGTGTAAACACCCTCATGACTTCTGGAAATGATTGTTGGTTTGGAACTGACGATAATATCGTAGGGGTGTATCACACTCAAACTGAAAGCTATGAGCATTATACTATTGATACCACCAGGATTGACGGGTTGAACAATTTAGTCTACGAATTAGATATCGCGAACAATGGCGACGTGTGGATTGGTGCTAGTAAAGGCGTTTACCGGTTTCGAGATGGTGTAATCACCCATCTCAGTGAAATATCAGAGGAGTATGAACGATTGGGAGCACTCAACCTTGAGTCACTTGTGGTCACGGGAGACTTAGTAGTGTTTGGGGCTATGGAGAAGGGGCTCTACACATATAATGTTGTTACCAACGAATTGACTCGATATAGCCGAAAGGATGGACTCCCAAATATGCGCGTAGCTGAAATGGAAGTCGACACTGAAGGCCGCGTGTGGGGACTCACTGCTGCAGGAATGTTCAGTCTTGATATCAGTAAAGAAGACCCACTATCTGTATACAATGCGCTCGATGGGCTAGTCGCTACAGACTTGATACGTAAGGAAATCACCGCACTCTCATCGGGAGAAATCGTTGTGGGCGCAGGGCTAGGAATCTGTTACTTCCACCCTGACGACCTAAAACCCCAACCCACGCCAGAGAAACTGATTGTTGCCGAGTGTGTAATCGATGGTTCAAAGCAGCCCGGAGCAGACTTTGTAAGTCTGGAAGTAGATTATGATTCTCGTGTTGATTTGACGTTCCAAGCCATTGGCTTTGTAAAGCCCGAGAGTTACCAATATTACTTCCGTCAAAGTCCTGATGAACCATGGAGCTATCTCGCCGATCCTACGTTGAGTTTTTACAGCTTTCCGGAAGGAGGGATGTCACTCGAAGTAAACGCCTCGAATGAGCGAGGGGAGATGATGGAAACCCCATACCGGATTCAAATCGACGTCAAACTCCCTTACTACAGAACCTCATGGTTCGCAATTCTGGTGTTTTTGGTGATCGTATCCCTCAGCTACATCATTTATACGGCTCGTTTGCGTCGTGTGAAGAAGGAAGAACGAGTACGTGCTCAGTACCAACAAAAGCTGGTAGAAGTAGAGATGTCTGCCCTACGAGCACAGATGAACCCGCACTTCTTGTTCAACTGCTTGAATAGCATCAAGTTCTTCATTATCAATAAGGAAACCGATCAAGCAAGCGACTACCTCACGAAATTCAGCCGCTTGATTCGTCTGATTTTGACGAACAGTAAATCAGAATTGATTCCGCTTTCAGGAGAACTGGAAGCACTCGACCTCTACGTTGACCTGGAGTCACTGCGCTTCGATCAGCAATTTGAGTTTGACCTTCAAGTGGCTCAAGGCGTGCAGACAGAATTCATCGAGGTACCACCAATGATTATTCAACCGTTTGTTGAGAATGCCATCTGGCACGGACTTCTTCACAAGAAGTCAGCCGGACGATTATTGGTTGATATCTCCATTGAAGGAGACCACTTAGTGTGCATTATTGAAGACGATGGAATTGGCCGTGTGAAAGCGGCTGAAATGCGTTCTAAAACCGTTTCCCGAGAGAAAAGCATGGGAATGGATATCACGCGAAACCGCCTATTGCGTATGGAAGGCGGAAGCGAAGCAGAACGTCAACTCTCTATAGAAGACTTATACCATGAAGATGGCTCTCCCGCCGGAACTAGAATCAAAATGCTTATACCTATCAACTAATTACTTGTAATGAAAGCAATTATTATCGACGATGAAAAACACTGCTCGGCAACGCTAGAGTATGAAATGTCTCGCCATGTTCCAGACATCGAAATCATCGGAGTATACAATGACCCAATCGAAGGGAGAGATGCATTGGTCAATAGCGATGCGGAGATCTTATTCTTAGATATCGAAATGCCTCGATTGAATGGATTCGAACTCTTGCAATCGATTGAAGATCCAAAGTTTGGAGTAATCTTCACTACAGCTTATGATGAGTTCGCCTTGCGCGCTTTTCAATACAGCGCCATCGATTACCTCTTGAAGCCTGTGAGTAGCGATGACCTGAAACGCGCAGTGGCCCGTTTTCAAGAATTGGGTTCAGCTCGCCTGTCTAATGCTCAGCTTGACATCCTTTTCAATCGACTGGAAGACAGCGGGTTTAATAAGATTGCGCTTCCTTCATCTGAAGGACTCGACTTTGTCTCACCAGATGAAATCATGCATTGTGAATCACAGTCGAATTACACGATGGTCTTTTTCAAAGAGCGCAAGAAGATTCTTGTTTCTCGCACACTGAAAGAAATCGAAGAGATGTTGAGCGGTCACGGATTCTTCCGTGTGCACCATTCGCACATTGTGAATTTGAACTACGTTTCGCGCTATGTCAAGGGTAGCGGTGGCTATCTGGTCATGGAGAACGATGTTCAAGTTCCCGTTTCTCGAAGCCGAAAAGACAGCCTTTTACAACTGTTTGCCGGTTAAGTTGACCAATTACTCATTCGATGTGACCAACTGCTCAATGAAGGAAGGGCAGCGCAAAGGTTGAACATACCTTCGCCCTAAATACCAACCTCATGAAAGCTATCCTACACACGCTATTCTCAATTTGTCTTGTTTTTCTTCTTTCGCTAAACGCGGAATCTCAAATTGTTGACCGCTCGAAAGAGAGTGCTAAAAACAAAACCAATAACCGCATCGACCAAAAGGTAGATCAAGGGATCGACAAGAGCCTTGACGCCATCGAAGGTCTATTTAAGAAGAAAGACAAATCAAAGAAGAAGAAGAAAGACGATGACTCAGACTCATCCGATTCAAATGAGAAAGCTTCTTCTTCAGACGAGACTTCAGGCGGATTCAGCGGCTTTTTCAGCAAGGTCGATATGGAAGAGAGCTATTCATTTGACCACATGGTTAAAATGGATATGACAATCACCGATAAGAAGGAGACTCAGACTGTACGTTCTACCATGTTTGTCAATGACGAGAGCGGAGAATTCGCAATGAAGACAAAAATGGAAGACGTCAACTCTACCATGATCTTTGACGTGGCGCGCAACCAGATGATCATTTTGACTGATATGGAAGGTCAGAAACTTGCGATGTCTATGGATTATGATCCGGCGGCATATGCAACTACTGAAGAAGATGATGAGTCATATGACATGGGTGAGTTCAAAAAAACGGGCCGCACGAAAACAATTCTTGGATACACTTGTCATGAATACGTTTTCAAAAGTGAAGAGTCATCTGGCAACTGTTGGGTGAATGAGGAAGACGACCTTCAGATCTATAAAGGATTGATGGCGATGTCTTCACAAGACAAGAAGAAACAAGAAAACGCACTCCCTGAGGGTTACCCTCAAGGAATGATTATGGAAATGGATGTTGTCGATGAAGATGGCAACGAAACACATATGGAAGTTGTAGAGATCGAACGAGACATGAATCATACAATCTCTACCGAAGGTTATGGTGCCTTCTCTTTCCCTACGGAAGAGTAAAAACTATGAATTACATCACTAAGCAAGAAAAAAGGACGCCTCTCTCAAAGCGTCCTTTTTTTGTCATGTTAGTGTGAGCAAGCAGTATTATATGTCAAGGATCTTGAACTCTGTTCGTCGGTTCAATTGATGTTCACGTTCCGTACACTCCACGTCGTTTCCACAATCGTTGAGCAGTTTCGTTTCACCGTAGCCCTTGGCTGTCATTCGTTTCTTGTCAATACCTTTCGATACGAGGTAATTCACTGCAGCCTTTGCCCTGCGGTCTGATAGACGAAGGTTGTAACTGTCAGTACCACGTGCATCTGTGTGGGAACTCAACTCAATTTTCATGTTCGGATTTTCATTCATGATCTGAACCAATCGGTCAAGGTCACGACGAGCATCATCACGAATTTCAGACTTGTTGTAGTCGTAGTAGATATTGTCAAGTCGCACTACGGTTCCCTCTTCATACTTAAAGAGACGGAGGTCTGAATGGATCACAGTCGCCGGCTTTCCTCGCGTATCTACTTCGATGCTTTGAGGCGGATATCCAGCCTTGATCGCTTCTATCATGTATTGCGTTTCTGGGTCTAGACCGAAGAAGTAGCTTCCGTCGTCTTCGGCCAACATTTGCTGAAGCTCCTCGCCTTCGATCGTTGTCAAGGTCACGGTGGCGCCAACTGCAGGCAACCCTGTGTCGCTGTACAGAACGCGTCCTTCTGCTGCGTAATCATAGGCGGTCAGTTCTAGATCTACTCTATCGAGGAACCCAGATTTGTCGCTACTGTTGACTTTCTTCTCCGCTTGGAAGTAGCCATTCTTCACCCCCATAATGGTATAGGTTTCATCGAACGGAACGTCGAATTGATAACGCCCTTCTGCGTCGGTATTTGCAACCACCTCAAGAACTTCCTGGTTGAACTGATCTTTCAACAGAATGGTACCATTTGGAATCGGGTTTCCGGTGGCTTGATCGAGCAGACGTCCGCTGATCTGCACCATGGTTGCCGGATTGATCTTGAAGGCATAAATATCATCATCCCCAGTTCCTCCCGGACGATTACTCGAGAGGTAACCTCTCAATCCATCAGGGTAAGTGATCAAACCAAAGTCATCATAGCTACTGTTAATTGGGTAACCGAAGTTCTTCACGGGTACGCTTTCCTCATCGAGTTCCGTGTAGAACAAGTCGAGCCCACCTAGACCAGGGTGCCAATCGGAAGCGAAGTAGAAGGTTCCTTGTTCGTCAATGAACGGGAACATCTCATTTCCTGGGGTATTGACTTTTGGGCCCAAGTTTTCAGGTTCAGACCAGAAGTCTAGGTTTCGGTAAGAGACATAAATATCAGTTCCTCCTTGAC
This sequence comes from Sanyastnella coralliicola, assembly GCF_030845195.1. Lineage (GTDB taxonomy): Bacteria > Bacteroidota > Bacteroidia > Flavobacteriales_D > Sanyastnellaceae > Sanyastnella > Sanyastnella coralliicola. The sequence goes on along the minus strand of NZ_CP132543.1, from coordinate 3,540,191 downwards.
CTCCTGGTTGGTCACTGACGAAGTACATCGCTTTGCCATCCGGAGAAATCACGGGGTGTCCAACAGAGTATGTTGGGTCGTTGAATGGGAACGGCTTGAGCTTCTTGATCTTGCCTTCGGCATAGCTAGCGTAGTAGATACCAAGGTTCAATCGTCCGCCGTCATCGTCTTGTTTCCCTTTGAGGTAGTTATTTCTTGTGAAGTAGATGATTTTCTGTTGAAGATCATAAGTGATCGTTCCCTCGTGGAAACGACTATTCGCCTTATTCTTCATCACCTTCGGATCCATCAAGGTGGAATCAGTATCGATTTTTGCTTCGTAGAGATTCAAGTAACTCTGATCCGTCCAAGAGTAGATGTTTCGCTTCCCTTTCCCTTGCTTTCGGGCGCTGGAAAAGACGATTCCCTCTTCCGCGAAAGCGGGAGCAAAATCACTTTGAGGACTGTTAATCGACATCTCTGTCAATTCGAAACGCGAACTGTCTCGAACAATACGGTTGGCCCAATCCACGTCGGTGTAGCCAACGAGGTATTCATCTTCGTTGTTGGCCATATAGTATTCATATACGACCACCGCGGCATCATATTGCTGGGTTACCTTCAGAACATAGGCATAGTTCAAGAGGTCTTCAGGAGTGCTCTCCTTCAGGCTGTCAAGTGTGCGATAGTGTTGTACCGCCACATCGAAATCATTGATGCGCATACGACACTCCCCAGCACGGCGAGTAGATGAGGCGTCATCAGGGTTCTTCTCGATGATATCTTCATAGATCTCAGCTGCCTTTCGGAAGTTGAAGGCGTTGTAACTCTCCTCCGCTAGCTTCAGCTTGAACTTCTGAGCATGCGAATGGAGCGGAACAGCTGCCAGTCCGAGGATCATGAGGATAGGTATGTATTTGAAGATCTTCATAGATAGATGGCAATAACTGAATAGCAATTAAAAGAATCGCGGAGAAACATCCGCTCCTGCGTTTTTACCGAGGTCAAGACCAAGCATGATCTCATGGGATCCCGATGAGTAGTTCCCAATATCAGTCAAGGAATAATCGTACGAGTACCCCACACGCAGTCGGTTGTTTACTTCATATTGGAACAACATTCCTGTTGATTCCTGGAATCGGTACATCGCACCGATCCATAGTCGTTCATACAACAAGAAGTTTGCCGTTGCATCAAATGATGGCGGGGCTCCGTTCACAACGCGCAAGGCACCTGAAGGCTTGAATTGCACGTAATTGTTGATTTCAATGACGGTTCCGGCAATCAAGAAGAAGTGTTGCCTTTCCGTATTGGCATTGAAATCAGGAAGGCTTCCGTCGATCAGTTTGTTCGCCAACAACTTCGGTACACTGACCCCCACATAGGTGCGGTCAGTATACCACATGACTCCTGCGCCAAAGTTTGGAAGTGGTTTGTTGTTGATGTTTTCCTGAAAGGCCGGATCACCATCAGTCACAGGGTTCAAATCTTGAAGATTGGCCTGTAACAGATTGATTCCTGCCTTCAATCCAAAGGCGAGCTTACTCTTGTCAAAGAAGATGCGGTAGCTGATGTCTCCAAAGACCATCGTTTGACGCATCACTCCGTGGGAGTCATTGATCACACTACCTCCCACACTGATGCTCTCACGCTTGAGCGGTGAATGCATGGAGAAGGTTTGAGTTCGTGGTGCTCCATCAAAGTCAACCCACTGATCACGATACATGGCGTTCATGGTCAATAGATCAGCGCTTCCCGCATAAGCAGGATTCACTACCAGCATGTTGTACATGTACTGGGTGTACATCGGATCTTGCTGTGCCGACACCTTCCCGAACGAGAATGCGGCAATGGCAAATACGAGGGTGTATTTCAAGGCTTTCATAGTCATGTTCATCGTTTAAGGAAGATATATCCTGTCACTACTTCGAGGTGGTCAACCCCCAGATCTAGGATGTAGTAATACGTACCAACCGGTAGTTCCTCACCGATGGTTGCTGGGTGGTCTGAGCGTCCATCCCAGTCATTCTGGTATGGTGAAGCTTCGTACACCAAGGCTCCCCAACGGTTGAAGATCTTGATTGAGTTGTTCGGGTACTTGTAGAGGTTTGGAATCTCGAAGAAGTCATTGATACCATCACTGTTTGGAGAGAAGGCATCAGGTACTTCGATTGTCAAACAATCAATCAATGCGAGATTCAAGGTGTCTGAAGTCGTTCCACATACACCGTTATCAACAGTCCAAAGGATCGAACTGAATACATCTTCAAACGGTCCGTCAATGGTACCGAGGTCAAGAACCCCAGCCATTGGGTCGGTATTCGAGTTGAGTTCGATAGGTCCGTTCAGAATCGTCCATTCACCCTCTGCAGGGAATGGCGCTTCTGAGGCGTTTAGTTGGAATGGAATGAAGTCATCTTCACAAATCTCGACGTCCCCGCCGGCAAATGCGGAAGGTATGTCTGGGTCGTATATGATGACGTTCACAGTGTCAGAAGACGTTCCACACTCACCGTTGTCTACTGTCCATACATAAGTATTGACACCTACAGGAACGTTGACAACGTAGCTGAACTCGTTTGTTTCATTTTCGAAGATTCCTTCTCCAGCAATCACCGTCCATTCACCGGTAGCGGTATTACCAATGGTCTCACTACCCTGCATCTGAATCTCGTCTTGAAGACCACAGAAGCTCTGGTCAGGACCAGCATCTGCTTGTGCTACGCTGAGATCATTGATGAAGATCGATACCGTATCGGTTGTGATTCCATTTGCACATGGGCCATTGTAGATCTCCCAAACGAATATATTCTCACCTAGACCAAGGTCAAATACCGTGGTGTTCGGCAATGATGCGTTCGTAATCTCGGCTTCGCCGGAAATGAGTGTCCATGTGCCGAAGGCTGGTTCCGCAGGGAAGTTTCCTTCGAGTGTAGCCCCACCAAATGGTGTACAGAAGTTCTGGTCAGCACCAGCATCTGCATCAGGTGAGTCCGGATCAAAGACAGTGATCGTCACTGTATCAATCGATTCTCCACCACAAGGACCATTATTCACAGACCAGCTCAGCACCGTTACGCCAATTTCTAGTCCAGAGATCATAGCAAGAGGGTCATTTACGTCGCTAATCGAACCAGCTCCCTGAACCACAGACCACGTTCCTTCCGCAGGGAAGATTGGGGGTGCTGCATCCAGCTGTGCTGTTTCTTCTGGTGAACAGAGTTCTTGATCATTACCTGCTTCAGCCAATGGTGAAGTAGCGTCGTACACGTGGATTGTTACGAAATCAAAGGTGTTGTTATTCAAACAAGGTCCGTTGTAAATCGTCCACTGAAGAATATGTTCTCCAACCGTCAATCCACTGTAAACAGCGTTTGGATCGTTCACGTCAGAAACACTTCCATCACCTTGAATCACTTCCCAAGTTCCCGTCGTTGGGATTTCAGGTTCAGTCGCTCCAAGTGTTACCTGGCTTTCAGGTGTACAGATTTCAATGTCGTCTCCGGCGTCTGCAACTGCAGCGTCTTCTGAGAAGACCAGAATGGTAATTGAATCAACTGTAATAGCATCTTCACATGGCCCATTGTCTATGGTCCATTCGAAGGTGTTCACACCTAAACCAAGGTCGGTCACCATCGTTTCTGGATCGAATGGATCCACGATGTTGGCGCTTCCTTCTACCAAGTTCCAGAATCCTGTAGCTGGGAAGATTGGGTTGTTGGCCTCCAAGAAAGTTGAATTCGTTGGAAGACATAGTTCTTGATCTTCACCGGCATCTGCTGGCGGTTGGTTTTCATCATAGATGAATATCGAAACGGTGTCGCTGCTTAAGGCAAGATCACATGGTCCGTTGTACACAGTCCAAGCGAAGATGTTTTCACCTACGGTGAGCGCGCTTACTGGAGTCGTTGGACTAAATGGATCACCGATGACACCGTCTCCAGCAACCAACTCCCAGGTACCAGTGTTCGGTTCCGTGAGTTCGTCGGCTTGGAGCACTGCTGTGCTGGTCGGCGAACAGTAGAACTGATCATCACCAGCGAAAGCTGCTTCGATTCCTTCTTCGAAGACAAATACCGTTACCGTATCGCTAGAGATTCCTCCAGGACATGGAAGGTTGTTGATGGTCCAAACGAAGGTGTTGATTCCAAGTTCAAGTCCGCTTACAATCGTGTTTGGATCGTTCACATCGCCAATGGTTCCGTTTCCGGTAATCAATTCCCATGTACCGAAGGCAGGGAAAATGGCTGCTTCCGCGTCAAGTGTTGTTGTTGAAACTGGCAAACAGAGTTCGATGTCGTCTCCGGCATCTGCTTCTGGCATGTTTTCATCGTAAATGAAGATCGAAACGAGGTCTGTCGTAGGTTCTTCACATGGGCCATTGTAGATAGTCCACGAGAAGATATTTTCACCGATGGTCAGACCACTAAGTGCGGTGTTCGGATCATTCGGGTTTTCGATAGTACCCATTCCAGATACGAGTTCCCACGTTCCTACTCCTGGAGCATCAGGTACGTTTCCTTCAAGAGTCGTCGTACTGATTGGAGTACAGAAGAACTGATCTTCACCTGCGTTCGCTTCTTCTGCTTCTGGATCGAAGATGAAAATCGAAACGAGGTCAGAAGTAGAACCACAAGGGCCGTTATCTACGGTCCATTCAAGGATGTTCTCACCTACTCCGAGGTCGGTAACTCCGGTATTATACAACGTAGGGTCATCGAAGGTCGCGTTTCCTTGAACCACAGTCCACATTCCTGTCGCTGCTCCAAGTAGTTCTTGAGCGTCAAGTGTAGTTGATGTGATTGGAAGACAGAATTCTTGATCTGGCCCAGCTACAGCATCTTCAGCATCAAACTCGAAGAGAGAAATGATCACGGTATCCGTAGTCAATGCATTCGCACACGGACCGTTGGAGATCGTCCAAACGAAGATGTTTGTTCCTGGCGCAAGGTCAGTAATGATGGTGTTCGGATCGTTCTCATCCACGATCGTTCCTGACCCCTGGAATAGCGTCCATGTACCTTCTGCTGGGAAGGTGACATCATTGGCTGCCATGGTCGTACTAATCTGTGGAGTACACAGTTGTTGATCAGGTCCGGCGTCAGCATCTGGTTGGTTTTCGTCAAAGACGAAAATGCTCACGAGGTCACTTGATCCGCTTTGCGCACAAGGTCCGTTGTAGATGGTCCATTCAAATACGTTTTCACCTACCGCCAAGTCTTGAACTTCGGTAGATGGATCGCTAGGATCTAGGATAGTTCCACTTCCGCTCACTAATGTCCATGTACCTGAGCCTGGGAATTGAGGCGTGTTACCATCAAGGTTCGTTGTAACTCCTGGTGTACATAGCTCTTGATCTGCTCCGGCATCTGCCAATTCCGCGTTAGCGTCAAAGACAAACACACTCACAGTATCAGAAGTAATACCGTTAGCACAAGGACCATTGTCAACCGTCCAAACGAAGATGTTTTCGCCGATTTCAAGGTCAGTAACCAAGGTGTTCGGGTTATTCGGACTATCAATCGTACCCGCACCTGAGAAAAGGGTCCAAGTTCCACCAGCAGGGAATTGCGGACTGTTGCCTTCTAGCGTGGTACTAAAGTCTGGTGAACACAGCTCTTGATCTTCTCCTGCATCAGCGTCAGGGTTGAATTGGTTGAAGATGAAGATGCTCACGTAGTCAATCGTAGGGGCACCACATGGGCCGTTGGAAATCTCCCAACTGAAGATGTTCTCACCTACAGCGAGATCAGTTACTACGGTGTTCGGATCATTGATGTCAGCAATCGTTCCGGCACCTTGAACCAATGTCCAAGTACCTTCTGCTGGGAAGATCACCGCGTTCGCGTCAAGGTTGATCGAAGGCACAGGAGTACACAATGACTGATCTGGACCAGCATCGGCATCTGCTTGTGTCTCGTCAAAAACGAAGATGCTGACTTGGTCAGTTGTAATTCCATCAGGACAAGAGCCGTTGTCGACTGTCCATTCGAAGATATTTTCACCTACAGGAAGGTTGTCAACTACAGTGTTTGGATCGTTTGCATCGGCGATAACTCCGCCTCCGCTAATCAAGGTCCAAGTTCCTTGGGCAGGGAAGACAATCTCGCTTCCTTCAAGCGTTGTAGACGTGTTTGGTGTACATAGTTCTTGATCATCACCAGCGTTTGCCACAGGTAATGTTGAGTCAAAGACGAATACACTCACGGTATCTGTACGGTCTTCAAGCGGACTACAGTTTCCGTTGTAGACAGACCAAACGAAGATGTTTTCACCAATTGTCAAGTTACTCACAGAGGTGTTCGGATCGTTCGGGTCATCAATTTGACCAGAACCACTAATCAACATCCAAGTTCCTTCCGCAGGAGCATTTACTGCATTTCCATCAAGTGTAGTGCTCTCTGTTGGAGTACACAATTCTTGATCGTCTCCAGCATCTGCCGGAGGAAGAGTGCTATCGAATACCGTAATCGTAATTGAATCTTGTTGAACACCACATGTTGAGTAGTCTAGTGTCCAAACGAAGATGTTTTCACCAATGGCGAGATCAGTGATTGCTGTTGTCGGATCATTGACGTCGTCAATACTTCCCGTTCCCGAGAAGAGGGTCCAAGTTCCTTCACCAGGATCAACCGCAGGATCAGCGTCCATCGCTGTTGCGGTGTTTGGTGTACAAAGTTCCTGATCAATTCCGGCGTTAGCCTGAGGCGCACCACCATCAAAAACAAAGATTGAAACCTGGTCAGACGTAGAAGCGTTGCCACAAGGTCCGTTGAGAATGGTCCATTCGAAGACATTCTCTCCAATTGACAAACCTGTTACCTCAGAACCTGGGTCAGTTGGATCGGTGATATCACCTGTTCCTGAAACCAATGTCCATGTTCCAGTTGCTGGGAAGATCGGGCTGTTACCTTCGAGCATTGTTGTCGTCTCAGGTGTACAGAGGTTTTGATCTTGTCCTGCGTTCGCGTTTGGTGAGTTGTTCGAGAACACGGTAATGGTAATGGTGTCGGTAGAAACCCCACCACAGTCTCCGTTATCAATACTCCATTCGAATACGTTAATTCCTACGGCGAGACCGTTGATAGTTGTGTTCGGATCGTTCGGATCAACGATACTACCAGCTCCTGAAACAAGTGTCCATGTTCCAATTGCAGGATCGACTGCACTATTCGCTGCCATAGTAGCGCTAGCGATTGGAAGACAGAGTTCCTGATCAGGACCTGCGTCTGCTGCAGCGGCACCACTATCTAATACTTCAATGGTCACTTGATCGCTGGTTGAAGAAGGCGAACAAGGGCCGTTGTTAATCGTCCATTCAAGAACAACTGTTCCTACTACTAGATCTGTAATGGTTGTCGTTGGGTCAGAAGGGTCAGCAATAGTAGCTGTACCAGAGACCACGGTCCATTGGCCGCTAGCTGGATATACAGCATCATTACCTTCAAGCGTAGTGCTGGTAGCTGGTGTACAGACCTGTTGGTCTTCTCCAGCGTCGGCATCCGCCTGCATGTTATCGAAGATGGTAATCGTAACCTGATCACTTAGCGGTTGACCTGCACAAGGTCCGTTGGCAATCGTCCACTCGAAGACGTTATCACCAAGACCAAGTCCTGTCACCTGAGAATTTGGGTTACTTGGGTTCACAATACTACCAGACCCACTCACGAGTGTCCATGTACCCGTTGCAGGGAAGGTTGGTGCATTTCCATCTAGAATTGTTGAAGATACTGGGCTACAGAATTCTTGATCTGCTCCGGCACCTACAGTTTGAGTGTTGTCATAGATGAAGATTGACACTAAGTCAATCGTCGTGGCTGGTGAACAAGGGGCGTTAGTCACGGTCCAACGGAATACATTTTCACCAACGGCTAGGCCGGTGATTTCCGTGTTTGGATCACTATCATCAGTGATTGAACCGCTTCCTGACACAAGCTCCCATGTACCCGTTGCAGGGAAGGTTGGAGCCGTGGCTGTCATGTTCGTTGTTGTCGTTGGAAGACACAGTTCTTGATCATCTCCGGCATCTGCTGCAGGCATGTCTGTGTCGAATACGATAATATCTACTTGATCTGTGGTAGACCCTGAACAGGCACCGTTGAAGACCTCCCATTGGAAAGTGTTCACTCCAACGCTCAATCCAGTAACCTCAGAGTTTGGATCCGTTGCGTCGAGGATGCTTCCTGTTCCGGCTACCAAAGTCCATTCTCCAGTTGCTGGAGAAATGGGTGTGTTTCCGTTAAGGAACACCCCTGGTTCAGAAGAACAAATGTTCTGATTGTCGCCAGCATCAGCAGGAGATAGGGCTCCTTCAAAGACCGTGATGGTCATTTGATCCGTTGTCAATGCCGGAGTACATGGTCCGTTAGCAATGGACCACTCGAATACGTTCTCACCTAGACCCAATCCAGTCACTTCGGTGTTTGGGTCATTAGGGTCCGTGATATCTCCTTCACCACTCACCAGAACCCAAGTTCCAATGGCAGGGAAGGTCACTGAATTACCATCAAGTGTTGTTTCAGGCAGGTCACTACATACATCTTGATCATCACCGGCATCAGCTGCGGCTTGGTTTTGATCGTAGATGAAGATGCTCACTTGATCGCTCGAAGTAGAAGGGTCACATGCTCCGTTTTCTAAGGTCCATTCGAAGATGTTTTCACCAATACCAAGTGCGGTGACTTGAGTCGTTGGGTCATTGACATCTAGGATGTTTCCAGAACCTTGAATCAACGTCCAGGTGCCTTCACCAGGGAAGATGGCTGCGTTTGCTTCGAGGTTCGTCACCGTAGGTAATACGTTGTCAGAACAGAATTCCTGATCATCTCCAGCATCCGCTAGTGGTTGGTTTTCATCGAAGATGTAGATGATCATCTCGTCGAAGTTGGCAGGACCAGCACAAGGGCCATTTTCAACCGTCCAACGGAAGATATTTTCACCAATACCTAGTCCTGAAATATCTGCATTTGGATCGTTGACATCAGAGATCGTTCCTGTTCCTGATTCCAATGTCCAAACACCATTGGCTGGGCCAACAACGGCTGTCGCTTGCATGATGTATGTACTGATTGGAGTACAGAATTCTACGTCTTCACCAGCATCTGCAGATGCGATTGAATTGTCAAAGACGATGATGGTAACAGTATCTGTCGTTGGCGCACCACAAGGACCGTTATCTACCGTCCATTCAAAGGTGTTTTCACCTACCGTCAAGCCAGTAACTTCTGAAGACGGATCGGAAGAATCGGTCACCGAAGCTCCACCAGCGGTCACCGCCCAAGAGCCGGTAGCTGGGGCATCCACCCCAACGGCATCGAGGGTAACCGTTCCAAGTGCGTCGATGCATAATTCTTGGTCTTCACCAGCATCTGCATCTGGTGTGGAATCGTCGTAAATAGTGATCGTTACTTGATCAAATTGTCCGGTTGACGGACAAGGGCCATTGTCAATCGTCCACTGAAGCACGTTTTCTCCTACTCCAAGGTTACTTGCAGTAGCATTGGCATCGTTTTCATCTGAGAACGTAGCTGAACCAGAGATCACCGTCCAAGTTCCTGTTCCAGGCCCTGAAGGTTCGGTTGCTTCGAGGTCATGAGAGGTGGTTGGAGTACAGTATTCTGCATCTGCACCGGCATCGGTGCTAACTACTCCAGAGTCGTAAATCGTAATCGTTACAGTGTCAGTGTATGTACCACATACTCCATTGTCGATGGTCCATTGGAAGACGTTTTCACCGATACCGAGATTGGTTACTACGGTCGTCGTTTCGTTTGGAGTGACGATGGTACCTACTCCCGAGACCAAGGTCCATTCCGCGGTAGCGGGGAAAATAGGAGCATTGGCTGAAATAGTCGTTTCATTCAAAGCACCAGAACAGAACTCCTGGTCTTCACCGGCATCAGCGTCTGGATGGTTCGCGTCAAATACGAAGATGCTCAAGTCATCTACAGTCGCTTCACCCGGACAAGCTCCGTTGTCAATGTTCCATTGGAAGATATTTTCACCAATACCAAGGTTGGTAACGGTCGCGTTGCCACTGTTGATGTTAAAGATGGTGGCCGTTCCTTGGTTAATCTCCCAAGTACCTGTGGCGGTGACCCCAGGATCATTCGCTTGCATCACATAGTTGTTCGCGTCAGAACAGAGTTCAACATCAGGCCCGGCATCCGCATCGGGTGCATCGCCATCATAGACCGTTATCTGTGTCAAGGATTGATTGACTTGACAACCATAGTCTTGTGACCACAGGAAGACGTTATTCCCGAGCTGCAAATCGGTGACTCCTGTTGTTGGTGAATTCGGGTCTGTGATGGTTGATCCTCCTTGGAGAACGGTCCATGTTCCACTCACCATAGGGTCTGGGTCAACTGCTGAAAGGGTGCCCGTAGTTTCGGAACACACTTCTTGAGCGTCACCAGCATTAATAGGTGTATCTGGGTTGACCACGACAAATACAATGTCAATGGTTCCTGTGAATTCGAATCTGTTTTCTACGGTGAATGTGATCGTGTCATTACCAGCATAGTCAAATGGTGCTGTGTAACTGAAACACGTGTCAAATGGCTCCGAAGGAGGAGTCACGACAACGTTTCCGTCGTTCCCTTCTACATTAATAATGTTGTGATCATCTGCACAACTGTAGACGAGCAGACAGTGGTCGATTGTCTCACCCGGACAAAGCGTGTCAACGGTGTATATCGTGCTTGGAAGTCCGGTAACCGGATCTTGGAATTCGTAGGCGTCATTAAATCCTGAAAGGAAACCATAAGTTCCGGTCGCACCACCGTTACCAGTCATGAAACCAGCATGGAAGAAGCCCTCAGATGTAATGACGTTGTTTGTTGCCAAGGAGGCATTCGGTAAGGATACAGAAGTCCAGTCTGTGAGACCTGGTACATTATTGAAGATCACTCCAGGGACACTTTGGTAGTCAACGCCATTCACTTGAAGCGTTCCTTCTGCCTCTGGTGGAACGATGAGGTTCATTACCTGATTCACTGTATTCACATCAAAGAGCGAGAACTCGATGTATCGGCTACCGGTACAATCCATTTGCGGGATTGCAGACATTCCCACCTCGTCATCTTGCGAGGCTCCAGTCATATGGTAGCAGTATGCCCGCTTATCAGTTCTTAGATAGTGCGGGTCTCCGAAATTTCCGGTGAGGGTGTAATCGTAATATTCACCGGCATCAATGGTGGCTACGGCAGTAGCGTTACCATCGAGGTAGATGTTCGTGTTGTCTTCCGTTGCGACAATGGTTGCGTAATCAAATGGATCATCGTTGTCACCTTTCACTACAACGAAGTCTTTCCACATCAATTCTATAGGTACTAGCTGATCTGTACCACCATCAGCGGCACCGCCACCTGCGATTCTAGTGTGCGTTGAACCAGAGATGGCAAGAATGTCTTTGTCAGAAGTAATGTGTGAACCACAAACGTGTTCGATAGGGTTGTGTCCTCGGATGAGGTATGATTCCTTCGCATCCAATGTAATGGTCATGGGGTTGGGAAGGTTACCACCACCATCTTCATACATGGCAAATGGTGTTTCAATTTCAATAGTCGTGTTGTCTTCGGTGGCCATTACGGTGATGAAGTGGTACTCATCTGGGTCGTAATTGGCATTCATGTTTCGAACCTGACTTCCTGCCCAGAAGTCCTGTCCTAGACCATTGCGGCCTTTGAGGGTAACCAGGGTTTGATTGTGCACGCCGGAAATCTTGTGTACACATTGAATTGCTTGGGATGAGGTTACGATGAGCGAGTTGGTGACATTCACCTGGTTCGCGACATCGAGTTGTCCCAATGCTGGAGTGAGCTCAACTTGGAGTGGAGTACCTGCAACCACGGTGGTGTCTAGGACAAATGTGGTGCCGTCAGCAGTTTCAATGTGGACATCGACAGGCATTGGCGATGGGGTGGTAATGAACAACTCCGAAGGGTTGTTGTGTGTTCCACCTCCGGTGTCCCAAATTGGGGGCATCCAAAAGTGCGTGTCGAACTGAGCGAAAATGCTCGTTGAGAATAGGGTGCAGAGTGCGATCAAAAAGGCTGATCGCAGCATGCGAAATCTTAGGGCAGGATTCATCATACTTCGTATCACCGAATATTTCGGGTCGGTTTAGTTACGCGTTGTTATACGAAGTAGTGATAAATAGTTTCAGTTTCGAGGGGTTTTCACATAAAGTATTCACTACATACTAGTTAAGAAGGGAAAATTCCTACATCCTCGTAGGAAATAGTTGACTAAATTTGACACTAACTGACAAAAAGTGATTGTGTGAGAGGTTTACTACGCTGTATTCTTGTGGCGCTGGGTTTAGCGTGTGTTTCCCCGAATCTGAGGGCGCAAGAAGTGGTGTTTGCTGATTCTCTTGAATTTGAAATCTTCCTTCAAAGACTCCATTCGCTGGCCGCATCTCAGCCAGACTCTAACATGGTGTTGACCAAACAGGCTCTCAACGTTCAGAACACGAAATATCCAGTACTTTTCGCCGAGCTCTTACGCCAGCATTTAAGTTCCGCGCTTTATGCTGAAAGAAGGGAAGAATTGAAAGAAGACATCAATTTTTGGTTGGCGTATGCAGGAGGAGAGAATGGAGATAACTACTTGGCCAAATCGTTAAGTGGAATTCAATACCGAATGACCGCTTATCAATATGAAGGAGACACACTCGAGTTTCTCGTAAAGGCCAGAGATCGATTCATCGCGCAGGAAATCAAGCCCCAACCATACTATAATCTCATTCTAACGACAATTGATAGAGCACTTATTCAGGGTTATTCCTCCATTGGAAGATATGATTTAGCGGTTGAGATGAGTATTGAAGTCTTGAACTTTGACATTCCTGAATTGTACCGTGAAAGCGCGTTCTACGATCAGTATAGAATTGGAATATTATACCATCGAATGGGTGATTTTGATTCGGCAAAGGAGTTTTTTCAACGCGCGGTAGATGAGGTAGGTGAGATAGACAATGGTGCCGAAAGAGAAATTTACGCTAAGGCATGGCATTTCATTGGTATTATCGCTCGAGAGAAAGGAGATACAACTACATGGATTAATCATGCCGAGCAAGCGGTAGAGCTTTTTGAAGAGCATAGTTCACCTAATGCCGCGAACCCTTTGCTTGATTTAGCAGATTACTATCTCATAAGAGGTGAGGAGGACAAGGCTGTGCAATATGCAGAAAGAGCGGAAACGACCTCTTGGGTGGGTGAACAGTATCCTGAGTATAGACGTGCGAATATTTTGCTGTTTTATTCTCGTTTGAATTATGGAAAGGGAAATCTTGATAAAGCAATTGAGCTCGCACTAGAGGCCGTTGAATATGATAAAGACCGTCGTGTTTACGAGCAGTTAATTCCTTACGTTCCAAATCTCCTTGCGGAGAAAGGAGATTATAAAAGCGCCTACGAATTTTCTACAAAATATCAGGAGGAATATTCTTCGTTTATCAACCTGAAATCTGTTCGTTCCATTGAACGATCACGTCGTCTCAATGAGCTTCAGAAGAAGGAGACCCAACGACTTGCAGAACGAGAAGTGCTTCAAACGAAACTAGCGCAAGAAGAAGAACGCAGTAGTTTCGAACGGACCATTCTTATTCTTGCCGTCGCATTGATTCTTTTGCTGATTTTCATCATGGTTAGGGTCCTTTTTAGCCGTTCTCGACTTTCACAAATGAATGACCAGCTTTCAGAACAAGCTGAAGAATTGATTATTGCTCGAGACAAGGCAGACAGGGCTTCCCGAGTTAAGACAGATTTTCTTTCTGTGATGTCACATGAGATTCGGACACCGCTCAATGGTATCATTGGGATGAATCGAGAATTGATGAAGGAATCGCCAAGAGAAGACCAGATAGAGAAACTTCAGATGGTAGGATCTGCTTCAAAACACCTGCTAGATCTCTTGAACGACATTCTCGATTTCAGCAAACTAAATGAAGGTAAAATCGAGCTCGATAAAACACCCGTTTCAATTTATTCCTTCCTAGATGAGGTGGTGAAAATGGCGAAGGCAATGGGAGCCAGAAAAGAGCTCAAGATTATCGAAGCATTTGATAGCGACCTTCCTAAGTACTTGATGATTGATGACTTGAGACTGATGCAAGTGATGTCTAATCTTGTTTCGAATGCGGTCAAATTCACACCTAATGGTTCAATCACCATCAAGGCAACAATGAATCAATCCCGGCTTGATTTGTCTGTGATAGATACAGGCATTGGAATTCCAGCTGAGAAACAGAATTCCATTTTCGATGCGTACACTCAAGCTTCAACCACCACTACAAGAACATTCGGTGGTACAGGATTAGGACTATCGATTTCTCGGGGGTTAGTAGAGCTCATGGGTGGCCATGTAGCTTTGAATAGTGAGGCAGGTGTTGGTTCTACCTTCTCGATTTCATTACCAGTTGAAGAAGTCAGTGCTCCAGATTTGCTGCTTGAAGAAGAAGATGCGAAGCAAGGAGAGTTCTCCGACCGCAAATTCTTAATTGCAGAAGACAACGAGTTGAATCAAGCTGTGATTGGGGCGATCCTGAAGCGCTGGGGTGTGGCTTTTGATATCGCTACCGATGGAGTAATGGCCGTTGACATGGCAGAAAAAGGTGAGTATGACCTGGTGTTGATGGACATCCAGATGCCGAATATGGATGGTATGGATGCCACACGCTCCATTCGTAGTTCTCACAACCCATCGATTTCAAAGCTTCCGATCATCGCACTCACCGCTTCGGCTTTGCCGGAAGAAGTGGAAGCCATGAAGGCTGCTGGCATGGATGAACACGTCTTGAAACCAATTGATACTTCAAAGCTGGTTTCGGCGATCCGCAGCAACTTGGCCAAGGTCTCAAAGGCCAGCTAACCCACATTTCTAGCGAATTCTTCACTTTTTTTGATTCAAACGAAACCATTTTGAGTCATACCCGTAAGGGGAATTGACGCAGCGAGCTATTTGTGAAGGTTTTGGTTGACTCATCGAAAAAGCTGTGTCTTAAACTGAAAAGTTGAAAGAAGGATCCTCATGGCAGGATCCTTTTTTTGTACCCAATTGTATACTGCTTGCCTATCTTAGCCGTTAAGGCTTTTGAATCGCAAGACCGTGAACCTCTATTCCAATAAACAACGCTGGAAAATCTTCCTCTTGATTGCTGCTTTGGTGATCGTGGGTATCACTTTGTGGTATTCTAACGCTATCGCGGAAAAGATCAGACAAGAAGAGCAGCTGAAGGTTCAACTGTGGTCTGAAGCCATCCAACAGCGGGCCGAGCTAGTAAACTACACCCAAGATCTCTTCGAATCGCTGCGTCAAGAGGAACGAGACAAAGCAGATCGACTCGCCCAGGCTTACGGGCTAATCAACGACCCTCCTCCAGACATGGACCTCACCTTCGTCACAGAATACCTCTGGTCAAACAAGACGATTCCGGTGTTGATCTATGATAGCAACGATTCAATCCTGTATGCCATCAATTTACCACCCGGGAAGCAGGGAAATCAAGCATACACAGATTCGTTACGAGCTGAAATGCTCAAGCGAAACGAGCCCATTTTGCTGAAAGACGTTGGTCATACCATTGTCTACAATGAAAGCTATCGATTCTCTGAGTTGAAAAGCGTAATGCAGGATCTCATCAATAGTTTCATCTCTGAAACGGTGATCAATAGTGCGAGTGTTCCGGTAGTCCTCACAGACAGCTCTCAAACCCAAGTCTTGAGGGCGGAGCGCATCGACAGTTTAACCCTCGAAGACCCGAAGGCTCTACAGAAGAAGTTGGCCTCTATGGCTGATCAAAACGAACCCATTGCCATTGACCTTCCTGAAAGTGGGTTGAACTATATCTTTTACGAGGAGTCCTTGGTCATACGTCAGCTGCGATTCTTCCCCGTTGTTCAGCTCGTGTTGATTGCTGTCTTCCTTTTCACTTCGTATTTGATCTTCTCCACTTTCCGAAAGGCTGAACAGAACCAGGTTTGGGTAGGAATGGCGAAGGAAACAGCCCACCAGCTGGGTACCCCAATGTCTTCTCTGATGGCTTGGATGGCCTTACTAGAAGCCCAAGGAGTAGATGCGGCTACCATTGCTGAGATGAACAAGGACGTTGATCGACTAAACACGATCACCGACCGATTCTCGAAGATTGGCTCCAAGCCCGAACCGACTTCAGAAGACCTCGGTGAACTCGTTGAGAAGTCGTTTGATTATTTGAAGACACGAATTTCTAGAAAGGTTGAATTCACTATCGAAAAGCAGGTTGATCATTACCCCGTGAAGGTCTCGGTTCCGCTCTTTAGTTGGGTGTTGGAGAACCTGGTAAAGAACGCGGTAGATGCGATGGAGGGTGTTGGCTCTTTGAAGGCTGAAATTGGCGAAGACGCTACCATGATCTACGTAGACATCACTGATACCGGTAAAGGGTTGCCGAAAGGCCAATTCAAAACGGTATTCCAGCCCGGATTCACGACAAAGAAGCGAGGGTGGGGACTAGGATTGTCTTTGACCAAGAGAATTGTAGAAGAGTACCATGACGGTAAAATCTTCGTTAAGCGTTCCGAGATTGGAAAAGGAACGACTTTCAGAATCATGCTTAAGCGCGAGGGATAGTGTACCTTCAGGGTATGAAAAGCACCCTACTCTTCATTTTAACCTTTTGCACTCTCGGCCTTGCTGCCCAGCCAGGATGGACGTGGGAGCCATTGCCAGACATGCCTGAAGCCGTAGCTAACAACGCGGTAGTATCGGCCATGAGCAATGATACCATGTGCGTTTATTCCTTTGCAGGCATCGATGAAACGCTAGAGCCTCAGGGCATTCACCTCAAGACATTCAAGTATAATACTCTGAGTCAGCAATGGTCTCAATTGGCCGATGTGCCGGACTCTCAGGGAAAAATTGCTGCAGGAGCGAGCTACGTCAACGGACTTATTTACGTCGTTGGTGGCTACTATGTTCAAGACAATTTCTCTGAGACCTCTTCGGACGACATCCACATTTTCGATCCTCAAACTGACAGTTGGCTGGATGACGGAGCGGTTATTCCGGTTCCGATTGACGATCAAGTTCAAGTCACATGGCGCGATAGCTTGATCTACGTAGTTACAGGATGGAGCGATAACGGCAATGTGAACGATGTTCAGATTTACGATACCTATTTAGATCAATGGTCGGCGGGCACATCTACGCCAAACAACTCAATTTATAAGGCTTTCGGAGCTTCAGGTGAAATCGTTGGTGATACGATTTATTACCACGGTGGGGTGTCAGGCTCGTTCAGTTTTGTAGCGAACAGCCGGATGCGCAAAGGAGTGATTAATGAAGATGACCCAACTCAAATCGACTGGTCACAACTGGATAATTCTCCAGGCGAACCAGGGTATCGTTCGGCAGCTGCTGTGTGGAATGACCGTTTATTCTGGATTGGTGGTGGTGGGGTCGCTTACAACTTTGATGCACTGGCGTACAATGGTTCAGGCGTTGTAGCACCGGTTCCTAGAATCTTGACCTATTACGCAGGCATCGACTTCTGGGAAGATGGTTTCACCACTCCTGAAGAAGTCATGGATTTTCGAGGTATTGGAAAGGTTGATGAAACGAGCTGGATTCTTTGCGGTGGTATTGGCCCAGATCAGAACGTTTTGACCAGCACATGGTTGTTAACCTACGACCCAAGTGTGGGTGTGGGAAGCGCCGCATTCTCTGAATTAGAATGGGTGTTGGTCAATGATCAGCTAGCCGTAAATACATCTCAAACAGTTGATATTCAAGTCTATGCAGCTACAGGTGAGTTGCTCTATCAGGGTAAAACCCGTAAAGGTGAGCCGGTTGATTTGAGCCTTTTCAACGGCTTGTTGATCGTTCATCTACAAACCGAGGGTTATTTACCTGAGATCATCAAAGTCAAGCGTTAAATGCGTCGGTTTCTGCTTTTCATATTTCTTTTCGCTAGCGCGGAATTCTATGGGCAGTCCTTCTCTGAGCAGGCATTGGCATTGGGGGTTGACGATGTTGCCGTTCCGATGGGACTGATGGGTGGTGGCGTTGCGATTTTCGATTACGACAATGATCAATGGCAAGACATCTATATCTGTGGTGGATTGACCCGTGATCGCCTATATCGCAATCTTGGAGATGGAACATTCGAAGAGTTAGGTCTAGAGGCAGGTATTTTGGCTACCGCCGAAGCGAATACAACAGGCGTTGTGGTGGCAGACTACGACAATGATGGCGATCAAGATGTCTTCTTGAGTACGAGCCGCTATACTTCAGGAAACGCCATGGCCCCTTGCATGCTCTGGGAGAACAATGGCGACGGTACCTTCACTGATGTGTCTGTAGACCTTGAAATTGACGAGCCGATTAACAGCTTTGCGGCCAACTTCCTTGATATCAATGGCGACGGATGGCTAGACATTCATGTAGGAGGTTATATCGATGATGTTCAATTTATCATTGACCCTGAAACCGGACAAATCACAGGTTTTGATCATGAGTGCTATGAAGACCTTCTTTATCTAAGCGATGGTTATGGAAATTTCATTGAATCTGCGTCAAGCTTAGGAATGAACAATGAAGGATGTGTATTAGCCCTTAGCAATGTGCACTTGAAGAGTGGTATTCCTGAGCCCTCACTTTATATCGCTAATGATTTTGGGCAATTCGTTTCGCCGAATAAGGTCTATTCAGCCAGCGGTGAAATTGTCATCGAAGAGGCAGGGCTAATGGGTTTAGATCAAGGCCTTTATGGTATGGGTATTGCGTCGGCAGATGTGAATGGAGACGGAGTATTCGATCAGTATGTAACAAATATGGGTCCTGACATCTTGATGATTAGTAACCTTGACACATTTGAGGATCAATCTGTAATTAGAGGTGTGATAAATGAGCCCATAAATGGCTTGATTCATACGGGATGGGGCTGTGCGTTTTTAGATGTAGAAAGTGATGGCGATCCCGATTTGTATGTCGTGAATGGTCATATGCCAACTATACCTATGCTAGAGAATGTGGTGTTCGATCAGAATCAGCTCTACATTAATGATGGCACGGGGTATTTCTCAAATGCCTCAGCCCAGAGCAGTTTGAATGACGAGGGAATCGGCCGAGGATGTGCCATTGGTGATTTAGATAATGATGGCGATCAAGACATTGTGCTGAGCAACTTGTATCAGGAGGAGTTTGTCTATGATGATCGTGTTCGGATTTACCTAAACGAGACCCCTCAGGCAAATTGGGTTCAGGTCAAGATGCAAGGCAACATGAATACTGTAAACCGCGATGGCATTGGAGCGGTCGTGGTAGTTCATACCGACGAAGGAGAATTCATTGCGGAACTCACCGGAGGAGGGAGTTATGCCAGTGCACATTCAAAGGTATTGCACGTTGGACTGGGGAACGCTCAGAGTATTGAATTCATCGAAGTACGTTGGCCAGACGGGTGTGTGGAAGAGTTTGACAACATTCCTTTGAATGAAAGCGTTCTATTATCGCAGTTATGCGGAGTTTACGTTCCGGGGTGCGACCCTTCATATGAGTTGCGTCTTTACCCAAATCCATCTCTTGGAATCATCTCGTTGTCGGGTATTCACCCGGGCGAATTTGAGTTGACGATTCGTGATCCTAAAGGAGCTTTAGTGTATTCAAAGTCGGGTAGATCATCAGGAGAGCGTTTTTCATTGGAACAAGAATTGGGTCTAGGGCATTATTATTGCACCATTATCGATGAAAACGGAATGCACCACATTCCTTTTGTAGTTATTGAATGAAGCAGATCATTTGTCTTATAGTCGTCCTTGTTAATCTTTCCGCGCTAGCGCAGAAATCACCCGTGACATGGACTGATTCATACAAGATCCAACGTCGCGAGAATGTCATTCGTATGTTAGGCGCTCATGGCGACGACTTCTTCGTTTACAAGGGAATCACAGGCAAAGACCCAGAACATCGCATTGAGGTGCTTGACAGGGCCTCAATGAAGCTGAAAAGCAGCGCTTCATTGACCCTTCCTACGATAGATGGTGAAGAGACACGCTTTTATCAGTTGATGATGGTTGATGGCCGCTTGTTGCTTATCACCTCATTCATTGAAAAACGCAGTGATATCCGCTCCCTCTATGGTACTTGGATGAGCAAGGAAGGACAAGCTTTGGATCTACCGGTATTGTTGAGTCAGATTACATTGAACAGAAGGAATGAGAATCAAACCTTCGGTATTCAGCTGAGTGAGGATAGTTCCATGGTGTTCATCTACAACGAAAGCACCCTAGACCGTCGTTCCAACGAGCGCTTCTCATTCAAAGTGGTAGACCTCGATTTAGAAACCGTTTGGAAGAAAGAACTAGAGCTACCGTACCGTTCGGAGTTGTTGGAGATCAATCAGTATCTGCTCGATAGCAAAGGCCAGTTGCACATGATGTCGGGCATTGCCTCTGACAAACGAAACAACGCACAGAATGAACGTCGTCTGAGTGAGAAAAGGTACATCGTGATTAGCTACGATCCGGTAGCAAATAAGGTCAAGGAGTTGGAGGTAGACCTTGGAGACAAATGGGTTATTGCTACCACCTTCGCCATCGATGATCAAGGTGACCTCGCCATTGGAGGATTCTACAGTAACGACCGCTACTTTTCGATTGCGGGTAGTTTCTTTTTCCGCGTAAGCGCAGAAACAAAGAAGGTGATTTCCTCAGGCCTTGAACCCTTTGAAACGAGTTTCTTGAAGAAGTTCATGAGTGACCGACGTGCAGACCGTGGAGATGAGTTGAACGACTTCTATTTCGATCACATGGTGAGACGTCCGGATGGCGGCGCTACCCTCGTTGCTGAGCAGTATTACATTGTTTCGCGTTATCGCAGTGATATTACCACCGGACGTCAAGAGATCATCAACTACTACCACTACAACGACATTATTCTTGTGGATGTAGCTGCCGATGGCAAAGTAAATTGGACCAAACGAATCGCGAAGGAGCAGATTTCATCGAATGATAAGGGTCCGTATAGTTCCTATGCATTGACGGCTGATCAGGATAGCATTTACATTCTATTCAATGACGATCCCGCAAATGAAGAATACCTCAAGGAGAACCCTGAGAATTCACCGAAGACCTTTAATTCATTGAAGAGCAGCGTTGTCACAAAAGTTGCCGTGGGGCTTGATGGGACGATGACTCGACAGACCATGTTCAAGAGCAAGGAGGAGGAAACGGTACTGAAACCAAAGGTTCATATCTCTCCTGAATCAGGTGAATTGTTCATCTATGCGCGCTTCCGAAAACAGTATCGTTTTGGTCGACTTGATTTTTAGCTTGTTGGTCAAAGAAGAATTAATAAATTTGCAGACCCTAAACACATAGGCCAAGCCCGGATGGCGGAATTGGTAGACGCGCACGACTCAAACTCGTGTTCCTTTGGAGTGTGGGTTCGATTCCCACTCCGGGTACAAAGAATAGCCTCGACATGAGTCGGGGCTTTTTTATTGGAACTCCTTTGGAGTGTGGGCCTGTCTGCCTGACGTTAGACAGGTAGATTCGATTCCCACTCCGGGTACAAAGAAATAGCCTTGACTTATGTCGGGGGTTTTTAGCTGAATTTCCGAAGGGTTTTAGGCCGGTCTACCAAGCGGTATCTAGGTCGAAATCTTAGACAGTTGTGAATGATAAGCTAACGACCGTAAAGTTCCGTGCCTGTGATACATGAGTTAGCTCATCAGAGTGCGTTCTTAGCGCCATGAATAAGGAAGTCTGGACAGTTTATGCAATCAGAAGCTTACACCGTAATTATATATACGTTGGTCTGACATCTAACATCGGTGCAAGACTGGAGAGACATAATCGAGGATATGAAAAAACAACGCGACCCTATGCACCTTTTGAGTTGATATATTCAGAAGAGGTTGCCACAAGACCTGAGGCTCGAATCAGAGAAAAGTACTGGAAATCAGGGACAGGGAAAAGAAAATTGAAGTCTATTGGTTCTTTGTAGTGTGGGCCTGTCTGCCTGACGTTAGTCAGGTAGATTCGATTCCCACTCCGGGTACAAAGAAATAGCCTCGCATTTGCGAGGCTTTTTTGTTGAGGTCATTGGCTGAGTTTCTCAAACGTGACATTCATGATCCTCTCTTTTGTGGCCAGCAGACCGGTGACTTTGTTTTGATCATTGCGCGTGGTCGTGATGATGTAATTGTTCATCCTAAACCGATCAGGACTCATCATGATCGCTTCGCGTTCCTTTCCATTTTTGGTAATGGCAAAAAGATCTGCTTCTACGTGTTTGATGATTATTTGAGTGTCAGTTTCATCATTGTAGTATTCGCCCTCCACTTCCGCTAGATCGAAGTTCGATTGCTCTATATCTGGAATTTTATGGTAAGTGCTTGGAGCTTGAGTAGCCTTGTATATGGTGAATTGCTGGTTGGGGGTACCGATATTTTCGAAATTCAGCATAAGGTCGGCGATTGTCGAATATTCGAACAAACCACCTTTTTCAGGAATGAGCGCGATAGGGTCTCGTTGGTACATTTCACGACTGAGGGTGTCGTTCTTCAGGGTGATACGAATGATGGTTCCGTCTTCGTGTTGATAGGTTCCTACGACGGATTCTTTGTTGCGCAGACGTTCCGTGTTGTCAGGTTTTGCAGGGTATTCCCTTGCCTCGTTCTCCTGAAAATCTACGAGTAATTCAGCCACTTGCCACGAAATGTATTCCGCGGTAGCGCGTGCACCATTAGACATCACTACAATGGAAATTCCTTCTTCAGGAAGACGCAAGAAATTGGCATTGTAAGCGCACGTAGCCCCGTTGTGGTAGATGTAATCGATTCCTCGATCAATTCCAGAAACGGTGCCGAAACCGTGATTCTCATAAATGTTTGATTGACTTAGGTTGATCAGGTCTTGCGACAATTTTGTCCCGTTGTTCTGTTGGATGGTTTGTTCCCAAATTAATTGGTCATGCAATGTGGTGTATAGGCTCCCATCTCCATGCACTGAAGCAACAGCCGGACATTCACGCCAACCACTTCCCCAATCTCCATATGCTGTGGCCTTATTCGGAACGACGAGGCTATAGTAACGCAAGAACTCAGTTGACTCCATCCCCAAATCCTGAAACATCATTTTAGCGAAGTCACTGAATCGTTTTTCTGTGACAACTTCAACGATTTCTGCCAAGATGAGGTAGTTCGAGTTACTGTAGAGGAATTGCTCACCCGGTAGGAAATTCAAGTGTTTTTGAGACTTGAGCATATTGATTGCATCGTTGTTATCAATGAAAAGTTTCCACCAAGACTGACCATGTAACGCGTATAGGTCGTAAACATCTCGAATTCCGCTCGTGTGGCTAATCAGATGGTTGATAGTGATCGTTTGTTCAATATTTTCGAACATATCAGGAATGTATGTTCTGAAATCCTCCTCGAGCTTAAGTTTACCCTCTTCCATCAACTTGAGAATGCAGAGCGCTGTGAACTGTTTGCAATTCGAGGCGATGTTAAATCGAGTTTTCTCATCAACATCAATTTGGTGGTCAAGATTTGCTTTGCCGAAATAGAATTCGTGTAGAATTTCTCCGTCTTTAACGATGCCTATTGCTGCTCCTGGATCGTCTTCGTTGACATGTTGCTGTACAATGTTTTGGATCGCTAGAGCCGTGTTTTCTTGGTCGGATTGTGCTCTCGAGATGAGAATGAGTGAGGAACTGAAAATAATGAGGAGTAGGTGCTTTACCATCGTGTTTGTTTTCGGCTAACCTCGACCAATCAATCGATACGAAAGGTTCAAATGACGATTTGAACCCAAGTTTAAAGTTGGTTTTTGTGAATATACTGTTGAGGAGTTATACCTAAATGCTTCTTAAATGCCCGGTTAAAGGTGGTTTTAGAATTGAAGCCACATTCATAGGCCAAGCCTAACAGTGTGCTTTCTTTATGCTCTCCATTTTGCAACTTTTCAATGACCGCCAATACACGCTGTTTGTTGATGAAGTCGTTAAAATTCATTTCGAACTCTTGGTTAATCACCTTCGAGACAACACTTCTATTCGTATTCAATGCGTGGGCTAATTCAGTCAGTGTTAGGCTTGGGTTGGTGTGCAGTTGTTCTGTTTTGAATAAGTCTAAGATGCGCTTTTTCCAAGAAGATAGGTCTGACTCTGGTTCTTGAACCTGATATTCTACAGAAGTCATTTCCTGTTCTGAAGAGCTAACAAGAGAACTATCAAGTGGAACATCAATGACGGGCTGAATGTAGCTACGCTTCATATATGAGTAGCCCACAATTGAAATGTAGTGGAGCGAGATGGAGAAGCAGAGGTAATACCAGAACTTATTTCCGAAGTTCCACCATTCTGGATTAAGTATGAAGAAGAGTACTCTCAGAAAGACGATCACGCCAAAAGCCAATGCAAAGTGTTTGACCCATTTGAATGCGATTTCATCTGCGAAGCTCACCTCTTCCAACGATCGCTTTCGGTATCGCATATAGTACCTCAAGCTGAGCATGAGATAGTATACCATGGATAAGAATCCGGCGATTTGATACCAATTTGAAAGGTCTTTGTCTTTTCCGTCAGCGTAAAAGTAGAATTCATCTAGAATGAACTTATCTACAATGAACACGATGAGGCTATAGACAAAATAGGCTATCGCCGGAATGAAATGCAGCAGGTCTTTTTTATTCAACTTGACTTTCGGAGTCAACAGCGACTTGACGAAGAAGTAATAAACAGGTCCGATAAGGAAGAGCTGTTTGAACGGAACGAAGAACATGATATGGCGATATGGGGCGCGTGAATACCATCCGGCATATCCGAATAAAAACGGACCAAGGTAAAGAGCACCTAGCAGCATAAAAGCCGCGAGCCATTTGGGGTGACGTTTGCCTTCGGTGATCCCAATATGCAAGAACAAGACAGCAAACAGGAGACACTGCACACCAAAAAGGACGAGAACAGAGCTTTTCTCGTTGAAGTCGAAGAGTATTGAGTCAATCAACAACATGTAGAACAGTATGGCTGAAAAGCCCTTGGTTTTATTGGTTCTGAAGTTAATGCAAATAAAAAGCCCCCGCATCTGCGAGGGCTTTTCCAATTATGTTCGAAGGTGATTAAGCTTCACAGCTCACACACTCTTTCTTCTGCTTGAATTTCTGTGCAGCGTTCATGCTGTGCTGGTAGTAGAGAGACTTCAATCCGAGTTTCCAAGCGGTAACGTGGATCTTGTTGATCTCTTTTACTGGCATGTCAGGGTGAACAATGATGTTTACAGACTGACCTTGATCGATGTGGTTTTGACGGTTAGCCGCTTGGTAAACGATATCCATCTGATCTATTTCAGAATAGGTCTTGAATACATCTTTTTCTTCTTGAGTCAGGAAGTCTACGTGCTGTACAGAACCATCGTGCTTAAGGATGTCTTTCCATACTTCTGGAGTATCCATTCCTTTTTCCTGAAGAAGGCTCACGAGGAACTTGTTCTTGATCGTCGTCTTGATCTTCGCGATATCTTTCACGTAGATGTTCGACCAGATCGGCTCAATTCCTTGAGACACTTGTCCGAGAATAAATGCTGATGATGTAGTCGGTGCTACAGCGTTCAATGTCGCATTACGACGTCCGTATCCTTTCAATACTTCAGGCTCTCCGAAACGTGCTGCAAGCTCTTCAGAAGCTTGGTAAGAACGCTCTTTGATCGTCTTGAAGATAGTGCTGTTCAAGTCGTATGCTTCTTGGCTGTTGAATGCCAACATTTTCGACTGAAGTAGTGAGTGCCATCCGAGTACTCCCATTCCAAGTGCGCGGTTCTCCTTAGCGAAGTTGTAAGCGCGCTCCATGAAGAGGAATGTCTGACGGTCATCGTTATCAGCAGAATCACGGTATGATTCTAGTTTTTCAAGGAATTCAGTGATGATAGCATCTAGGAAGTAGATCATTGTCTGAACCGCGTCTGTGTCTTTCCACTTGTCGTACTCGAGCACATTGATGCTTGAGAGTACACAAACGAACGACCAGTTCTGGTTTGAAGGAAGCATAATCTCCGTACACAAGTTACTTGCGTAGATCGGTAGATTCTTGTCTTGGTATACGTCTGCTGCGTTGTTGTTCGCGTTGTCAGTGAAGAAGATGTATGGGTAACCCATTTCACCACGACGCTGAAGAACTTTCGCCCAAATAGCGCGCTTGTCGTTGTCACCTTCGATCATCTCTTCCATCCACTTGTTCGTCACAGTTACACCGTGAGTCAACTCTTGGATCGCGTTCCCTTCGGTACCGATTTCCAAGAACTCCATGATGTCTTTGTGTTCGATTGGTAGGTAAGGTGAGAAACGACCACGACGCACAGACCCTTGGCTTACTACGTCTACCATTGATTCGAACAAGCGCATGATGTGAACTGCACCAGAAGCTTCACCATTGTTCTTGATAGCCGCACCACGGTGACGGATCTTACCGAAGAACCCTGAAGTACCTCCACCTAGTTTAGACATCATACCCACCTCAGACTGCGTGTAAAGGATGTTGCCGATGTCATCATCGATATGTGATCCGAAGCAGCTGATTGGAAGACCGCGTTCTTTTCCGAAGTTCGACCACACTGGGCTAGCCAATGAGTAGAATCCTTCAGACATGTATCCGTAGAATTTATCTGCAAATCCTGGCATACCGAGGATAGTCTCAGCACGTTCAGCGATTTCGCGAATGCGTTGTTCAGCCGACACTCCTGGAGATAGGTAACCAGCGTGTAGGAATTTTCGGCTTTCTTCATTCAACCAAGCAAATCCTTCTGAAGTTTCTTCAGAGGCTTGTTGCTCAGCGAGTGATTTCTTACGAGCATCGATCAGTTGCTCGTTTAAGCTTGTTGCTTGTTGCGTTTCTTGGGTGGTTCTTTCTTCGATCTTCATGTCTTAAAATAGGTCGTCGCTGGTGATACTTTGGGTGCGTTTGCTGTAGTTAACAGAGCGCTTCACGAAGAAGTCGCCGTGCTTAGTTCCTGTGATCTCTTCATCGAACCAGTCAGTTTCAGAAACCAATGTCTCATCTACGTCGAAGATCTTTTCGATTCCGATGCTCTCCAATGAGTTGTTGAAACGGTTCTTGATGAATTCAATGATCACATTCTTCGGAAGGAAGTCAAGCTCTCCTTCTTCGAAAATCCAGTCAAGGAGCCCACATTCTGCTTCGAATGCTTTCTGGCACATTGTCTGAACTGATGTGAAGTATTCTGGAGTGAACCACTCTGGGTGTTCATCCTTCAGAATTTTGATCAAGTCGATTCCAAAGTCACCGTGGATCTGCTCTTCTTTTGAAGTCGCCTCAACAACGTTTGAAATTCCTTTCAACATATTCTTGTGCTTGTTGAAGCCCATGATGATGAGGAACTGAGAGAAGAGGGATACGTGCTCGATGAACAATGAGAACAGGAGAACCGCCTCAGCGTATTCTCTGTCATCAGTGCTCTTCGAGTTACGAAGTGCAGTGTCCAAGTAGGCAACACGCTTCATGATCACTGGCTTGCGCTTCAACTCGTGGAACTCTTGGTTCAACCCAAGAATCTCCAAAAGGTGAGAGTATGCATCAGCGTGACGCACTTCACTTTCCGCGAATGTAGATCCTACAGACCCGATTTCAGGCTTAGGCATGCGGTGGTATAGGTCACCCCAGAATGATTTTACAGCTACCTCAATCTGGGAGATGGCAAGCATAGTGTTCTTGATCGCGCTGCGCTCAGTGTCTGTGAGACGCGATTTGAAATCTTGAATGTCGCTCGTAAAGTTGAACTCAGTGTGAATCCAGTATGAGTGACGGATCGCAGGTACGTATTCGTACAGCTGCGGGTACTCGTAAGGCTTGAGGTTGATGCGCTTCTCGAAGATGTTCGACTTACGCTTTTCAGCCTGCTTGTTACGGTAAAGGATGTAGACTTTAGCCACTTCCGGATAGTTGCTCTCCATCAACCGTGTTTCCACGATATCCTGAATCTGCTCAACGGTTGGTGTAAACGCTGGGTCTTTCACCTTCAATTCGAGCAGACGGTTATGCACATCACCAGCTACCATATGGGCACCTTGAACGTCTTCACGATTGGCGGCTTTCATCGCCTTCATGATCGCGTTTGTGACCTTGTCCAAATTGAAAGGACGCGTAGAGAAATCTCTCTTGATGATGTGGGTTATTTCCATGGTGATTTGAATTGATTAAACGAGCACTTACACAAATTTCGAAGGAAAAATGTCTGAAGCTAAGAACTCGCGGAGAAGCTATTAACACAATGTTCACAGTAACTTCTGGAACACAGTGTTGACAGGGGTTTCGGGCGTTTTTAAAGCTCGATTTTGGGCCTGGATTACGCTTTTTTGGGTATAAAAACAAGCCCTAAAAGAGGCCTATTTGCTAAGTCGGTGAACCTCAGTTTGATTCTAGATTTTCCGCGCCTTTCAGGCCCATTTTTGAAGGCCGTCTTACGGCTTTTTTTGAAAATTCCCTGTCAGACGGATAGATAAAAAACACACATTTTTTCAGCACCCATTTTTTCGTCAAAAATTGGTCGTTTGTCGGCAAAAAGTGATGCAAATTCGATGCGATTTTGGTCGAGAGGCGAGGGTCGAGTGACTAGGATTTAGAATCGATAAACTATGATCGATAACCAATAACTAATGACCAACCACCAAGAACCAAAAACCCAAAATATCTAACGCCTATAGCCCAACGCCTAAAGCCTCCAAAAAGGAAGAACCATACATCACTCGTAAAATCAGAACCAACGCCCACAAAGTTGTGCCTAGTTAAACGTTTAAAACGATGGAAATCAGAAGGTTTGAACATACATTGTGCCCGCGTCTGGGGGTGGGTGGGCCCGCGGGAGCGGCGGGCTCAAGGTGGGTGGTGGATTTTTAATTTTTCTGAAGTACTGACTGTTCCGGTCTTTGACTACAAGACTCTGGGGGTAGACAAGAGACGAGTGTCTAGGGTCCAGAATCGATAAACTATGATCGATAATCAATAACCAAGGACCAAGCACTAACAACCACCAGAACTAACGCCTAACGCCCAACGCCTAAAGCCTATAGTCATATTGACGAACCACGAACCACGAACCACGAACCACGAACCACGCCCCTAATCCCTCGCCTATTCAACTACGTTATCGAAATCTTAATTCGAACCTTTAGTCTTGCCAACGAAAAGCCTTCACTATATTTTCATCTCATATCATGGAGATTCGTCAATGAGGTTGTTGTTAATCAGCGTATATGTAGTCGCAATGTGCTCTTGTGTTCCTGGCAGAAAGCTCGCATGCAAAAGGGCCATTCGAGATAACATGGATCATCCTTGCATGTATAATGACTCTTTAGCATATGCTTTCTTGAACGAGGTTGTTGATTTTCCTCCTGAAATAGTGGTTAGCTCCGCTGTGAGTACTTTTTTTATCCATGAAGCCATTGATTATATAAATGAGGAGCCCGAGGTTGATATCGAGGGGTTCAACTATGAGCAATTCCTTGGTCTTGCTAAAATTATGCTGCTTGTAGACAGTGCAGAAATGGATCAAATTGACCAGGAAATTCAATTAGCTGAAGGTAAACTTTGGAACCACTCCAAGCTGGGTTCAATCACTCAGCATAACAAGTACCGAAAATGGTCTAGAAGACCAAAGTGGCTCGGCTTTCGTGGAAAGCGATATTGGAAGAAATTTCACAAAGCGGGATTTGGATGCCACCTGAGTATGAGTTTACCTGTGTTTAATCGAGAACGAAACATAGGCGTTATCTACATAGGAGTCATGTGTGACGACCTACTTGGTCACGGAGATTTTCACCGATACGAGTTAATAGATGGTCAATGGACGTTGACCAGAACACACAACATCTGGATCAGCTAGAAAAAGCCCCAAATTCTAGTCCCTAGTCTCTAGACCCTAGTCCCTCGTCCAACAATCACGGTAGGATGCGGAAGATCCCTTCATTCTCCACCGCTACATAAATGTACCCGTCAGGACCCTGACGTACATCACGCACACGGCCGATGCGTTCCATGAGGCGTTGGCGTCCGGTGACCTGATCACCATCCATTTCTACGAGTTCGAGGTATTGGAATGAAAGTGAGCCCACCAGAAGGTCGCCTTTCCAATCGGGATATTTATCGGAATCAACGAAGGTCATCCCGCTTGGGGCGATCGATGGAATCCAGTAGTGGATAGGTTGCTCCATGCCTTCGCGGTGGGTTTCGTCGGTGATTTTGGTGCCGCTGTAGTTGATACCATAAGTAATGACTGGCCAGCCATAGTTCTTACCTGGTTCTATAATATTGAGCTCATCGCCGCCTTTCGGTCCGTGCTCGTGCTCCCAGATGACACCAGTTTCAGGATGTTTGGTTAGGCCTTGAGGATTACGGTGGCCATAGCTCCAAATGGCTTTCTTGGCGCTATTGTCGTTCCAAAAGGGATTGTCTTTAGGGATGCTTCCATCGTCGTTCAGGCGGTAGATCTTACCTCCGTCGCGGTAGATGTTCTGCGGATTTTCATCACGTTCGCCACGCTCACCGATCGAGAAATAGAGGTAACCGTCGTTGTCAAATACGATGCGTGATCCGAAGTGATGTCCTTTGGATGTATTAGGAGCGCCTTTGTATAAAATCTCCTGGTCAGTAAGCGAATTACCTTCTAGTTTACAACGCATCAAGGCAGTGTGTGCTCCACGTTCTTCCCCATCAGGAGAGGAATAAGTCAAGTAAATCCAACCAGTTGATGCGTATTCAGGGTGCAAACAGATGTCTAACAGTCCTCCTTGTCCGCGTGCGACTACCACTGGGACACCACCAATCTCTGTCTTGTTTCCATCCTTAAATTGAATGAGTCTTCCGTCTCGCTCGGTGATTAGCATGGAGCCATCAGGTAGCCAAGCCATCGCCCATGGAACAGAAAGCCCATCAACGACTAATTCGTAGTTGACATCTGTGGAAACCGGATCTTGGTTTTCAGGGGCCTGCGGTTCCGCGCAAGCGAAAAGAACAGACATCATCAAAAGAGAAATAGACAACATAGGAGTGAATTTCATGTGTTGAAGTTACTTGAAATCACTCAAGGTAAAAGCCAAAAAAAACGCCCACTGACGTTTCAGCGGGCGTTTAGATCAGATTGAGTAATTGTAAGCGCCTAGCTAGGCAAAACCACAGAGTCAATCACATGGATCACTCCATTCGAAGCACTCACATCCGTTTGGGTCACAGCGACCACGTTTCCTTTTTCGTCAGTGAGCAATACTGTACCACCGCTTAAGCTGGCAGTCAGAATGTCTCCACTCACAGTTTCGATCTTGAACTCGCCTCCAGAGTTCTTGATCGCAGCTACTACATCAGCAGCGTTGAATTTCCCAGCCACTACGTGGTAAGTCAACACCTTAGTGAGTGTCTGACGGTTTTCTGGTTGAAGCAGGCTTTCTACCGTTCCCTCAGGAAGCTTGGCGAAAGCGGCATTCACAGGAGCAAATACAGTGAACGGACCATCGCTTTGAAGTGTGCCAACAAGTCCGGCTGTTTTCAGTGCAGCAACAAGTGTGCTGAAGTCGTCGTCTCCAACCGCGATATCGACAATGTCTTTTTGGTGATGCCAGTTGTTACTGGTTTGTTGAGCGTGATGATTGTTGCTCTTGTTGCCGCATTGTGCGAAGCTCGTAAACCCGATAAGTGATGCTACAAGCAACGCTAAAATGAACTTAATCTTCATTGTGTTTGTTTTTGGTGATAAATGATTCGTGATACTTACGCCGCTCAACCCATGTTTGGATCACGACGAGATGTAAACGAATGTTAAAAGCTGAAATCACTACCTTCCCGGCCGTGAGTTCGAGTGAAGAACAAATCATTAGCCTACTGGTCACTGACCGGAAGAAAGCGATTCGCCTGATCTATGATCATTATGGTGATACGTTGTATGGGGTGGTGTGCACAATGACTGGCGACGACGAAGCCGCCAAAGACATTCTTCAGGAGAGCCTCTTAAAGGTCTGGCAACGCGCCTTGGATTACGATAAAGACAAGGCACGTCTATTCACATGGCTTCTCCGCATTACACGCAATGCAGCCATCGATCGCATGCGTGCTGATGGAAGACGCCAAGATCATATGATCCAAAAGCAGCTGGAAGACGTATATAAGGTAGAGCGGCCGGTCAACCCGGATCATTTAGACATCGCACAACATGTTTCACAGCTTGATGAACGCTATGGCAAAGTGATTCATGCGCTCTTTTTCCTTGGTTTGACGCAAGAAGAGGCGAGCAAGGCACTTGACCTTCCTCTTGGTACCATCAAATCAAGGTTGCGCATCGGCTTGCGAGAATTGCGAAAAGTATATGGTGACCCGTTGATACTCTGGATCCTCCTCACACTTTGGAACAAATGACGCACGAAGAGATCATAGCATTTATTGACTCGGGTGAGCTTGAAGCTTATGCGTTGCAAGGTCGTGAACACGCTAACGCGGAACGGGTAGAAACCCTTATTACAACGGTCCCTCAGATTGAAGAAGCATGGATGATCGTTCAACAAGACCTTCAATTTGTTTCCGAGAAGACGAAAAGACCAGCACCGGTGGCCGTATTGCACAACGTGATGGCCGACATCGATGTACAAAGCCGACAGGCAGCTGAGATGCCTGCGCCTGCGAAGCGAAGCCTGAATTGGTCGCGTGTTGCAGCAGCGGCGGCCATTGTTATTATTGGTTCTTTCGCCGCCTGGAATATGTATAAAGTCGGACAATTAGAGCAGCAATTGGCTGAGGTCAATAAGCGCAACACTGAGCTGGCTGAAGCTATGCAACGATTCCGCGCTAGCGAAGAACAATTGATGGCAGAACGCGCCTTGATTACTGACCCAAATACGCAGAAGTTGATTCTAAGTGGACTTGCAAAAGCTCCAGAACTCAAGGTAGTGGCGTATTGGAACGATAGTGATCAAAGAGCTTTCTTGCAGCCTGAGAACCTACCTGCGCTAGACAACGGACAATGCTTCCAGATGTGGGCAGACGTTGAGGGTGAAATGGTGAGTGTGGGCGTTCTAGCTCAAAGCGATGCGCCGGTTGAAGTGGGCTTTTTGGCGAATGCCGAAAGCTTGAACATTACCATTGAAAAGGCTGGGGGTAGCGATCATGCTACAGTAGAAAACTTGGTGGCTTCTGTAGTGCTTTAACGCACGACAAATCGCGAAGACAGCAGATAGCCGTCTTTCTGAACGCGTAAGACAAACAATCCGGTAGATAATCCTCGAATATCGAGCTGCTCATTGTAGCCTGATCCCTGCTGAACGATTCGTCCTGAAAGATCGGTGATCTCGTAGTCAAACTGCTCTGAAAGCATGCCGTAGCTCTTGACATTGAGGATTGAGTTCGGAGCCGCAGGGTTTGGATACACCATGAGGTCTTCGTTCATCATTTGCTCGATAATGTGAATCATCTCTAGTTGACGTTCAATCAAGAAGTACTCAATGCTTTCTGTAGAAGCTTCCCAAATACTGTAGCTCTGTGGGTATCGCCAACGACTGATCTGTCTTGAAACGATGGGCTCAATACGCAACTTTTCTTGACGCGTGAGCTCTAATAGGTTCTCCACAGACATTTGATTGTTCAAGATGGAAATGAGGCGTGCGCCGAATTGCTGCCTGAACTCTTGCACTTGCAACAGTCGAGAGAAGATCACCCGTGAAGAACTGGTGTTGATTTCTGGATAGAATTGCTCGAGCGTGGAGTGATTGACTTCGTTCAAACAGGCATCGCAGTCAAAGAAGTAGTAGCGGATTTTCCCAAGATCCTCTTCGTACCACATCTTGACATTTTTGTAAGGCCAATCCCAGTTGGCTACAATGATTTGCGCCGCGTAATAATCAATTAGCGACGGCATGTCGAAATGCGAAGTGAGGTACTCGTAATTTTCAGGGATGGTGAGGTCTTTGTCTTTGGCGTATTGCAATATTGATGCATAGCGCTCTCCATAATCTTCGTCCTCAATCAAGCTCACATCGTTATCGTTCACGCCATAGTGGCTTTCCGGGAAGTAATCATCCATGGCCTCTTGTAGAGCGTAAAGCCCCCAGAATTCACCGTTCAGGAATACGATCACTTGCTTAGAATCAGGAGCATCGATGTTGAGGTCACCTACGGCGTTCATAGAAATATGATCGGTGGTCAAGCTTCGAATGAAGTCGTTGTGCGGCGTTCGTAGGTTGAAACGTTTCAATTCTTCTACCCCAGATTCAGGGAAGAACACATTGTCAAGCCATCCTTCTCCGTAGCTGTTGCGTGCGTAGATTTTGAATGACTTTTGTGGAGAGAAACGAGAAGAGTTTCCGCGAATACGCAGTCCTACGTTTTGATGTAGTAATTCTTCTCCGTCTTCGTTAAAGTATTGAATAGTAGCTTCGCGTTCCCATTTTCTTCCTCGGAAGGCAAAGTTATTTCCCGTCTCGCCGTAACCGTAAATTCCGGAGTCACCAAAGAGGTTGTCATCTTCGGTTGTGATGGCCACAACAGGTAAGTCGTATGGGTTTTCGTCGCCGAGTTCGACCAAGAAAGTCTTGCGTTCCGACGTTGATGTCGGACATCCGTTGTGATAACTCTGGATGGTAATCGTATGTGCTTGATCTTGTTCTCCAACAGGAGGTAGGTAAATACCACTGGCCGGAATCAGCGAAAGCTCTGTGTTGTTGATGTTCGACGCATCAAGAGTCATTCCTTCATTGGGCCACATTGCGCTTCCCTTGTGGACCAAATTACCCGCCATATCATAGCGGATTAAGTGGTCAATGGAAGCCCCTTCAGCAATCACAAAGTTTGATTCATTTGAGATGTGCTCTGGTCCTTCAAACGAAAGGTATTGGCGCGAAAGATCAATTGCATCCGTGTTCTCGGTGCCTGGAGTTTTTGTGGCGAAGTGAATCTGCTGCGGCCAACCTGAATTCGCACCGAAACTGTATCCTTCCGGCACACACACCAGGTCTAATGCGGTCATCGGCTGACCGTTATTATTGTACACCACAATTTCTTGTTCGCTTTCAATCGCAAAAGAGTAGAGGTCTTTGCGGAGCTCGAAGTTGGAGCCCTGAAGGTTGACAACGGCGTATGATTCTGCTTCAACAGTGACGCTCGCCAATGAATGAATCAAGCTATCGCCAATGGCAATGCTCCAGCCGTTCAATGACGCCTCTTCTTCAAGCGGGTTGTAGAGTTCTACCCAAGTGATGCGATCGTTTTCTACTCCATATTCATTCAATACCACGAATTGCGCTAGCGCGGAAACGGGAGCAAAGAAAATGGCGATATGGAGGAGGATGCGTTTCATCGATTGAAGAGCACTCCAGTTCTAAACAGCACCCCTACACGTTGTTGGTCGATGCTGTAGGAAGGCGCGGACTCAGGGGTGTATTGCGTTTCAGAACCGTGAATGGTAAACCCTACTTCAGGCTGAATAGCCAGTTTTTCGCTGATTGGAATCGTCCACTTACTCGTCATCGTCATGTGGATTCCCCCATGGAGTTCGTAGCGGTTGTTGATTTCCTCTAGCTGAGAAGTTGCACTGGTGTATCCGGTCTCGAAATAGATTCCAGCCAGTTTGTCAGGGTTCTTGTAATAAAGGTTGATCCCAAATGGAAGGAATCGCTCTTCACCGAATTGGTTGAACCCGAATGAAAGTCCTGTTGAGAGTCGTTCTGAGACCTGGATCTCAAAACCGCCGCGACCGCTAAAGCCGGCAGCAAAGTCAAATTGGTTCGGCGACAAGGTCGCTCCGCTCAAGTAGCCAAATGAGAGAGAGGGCTTAATAAGTCCAGACGGACATTCTTTCTCTTGAGCTTGAAGCGAACTAACGCCGATCAGAAAGATGACCATAAGGCCAATCCATCTGAAGGCATGAGTTGCAGACATAATGGAATAATTATCGCAATTACAAAGCTAGGCCGCAAAGAGCGGACCAAAGACACAAATCTGCCAAAGAATCAAAATTGGGGCCTGAAGTGTCAGATTTTCTGTTGAACGGTAATCTTTCGGCTAAAGCCTTAAGAGGCTTATGGCCTAAGGCCTATGGCTTAAGTTGCTGACTCTTGAAGGCATGATTTAGTAAAAGAAATGGGCTCCGCCAGGAGCCCATTAATATCAATTTGTAAAAGCCTAAAGCCATACGCCCTAAGCCTTATGCCTTCTTAAGGACATTCAGAATCAAACACCCCAAGGAAGATCAACATATCTCCTGCGTTCACGGCGTTATCACCATTCATGTCTGCGATACAGTTTTCGGTACAGCCGAAGTCAGCGAGGAAGATCAAGAGATCTGCTACGTTGATAAGGCCGTCGTCATTGAAGTCTCCTAGACATGGGGCAGCTTCTGCGCCTTCTATAGAGCCGTCACAGTTATTATCGATGTCTTCGCCTGTTCCAGGAGCTCCTGGGTACATGGCGTTGTTGTTATCGTTACAGTCAGTGTTGTCAGCTACGTAACCTGCTGGTTGTGTACATGCCTCCAAACTGTTGTCTGGGTCACCGAAGTTGTCATTATCGTTGTCAGCGTACCACGTTGTTGGGAGTAGACAGCTTGCATCGTCGATAGTGGCTGTTGGATCGTAGTTACATGCTATAGGATCAGTACAACCTTGGCATGTTGCGAACTCACAGCTTCCATCATCACAATCAGCATCAACATCGTAGTTACATGCTAATGGGTCTGTACAACCCGTGGTGTCTGTTCCACCACAGTTTCCACACTCATCAAATGCGAGACAACTACCGTCATCGATCGTTGCTGTAGCATCGTAGTTACATGCTGCTGGGTCTGTACACCCTGCACACGTTAGGAATTCACAGCTTCCATCATCACAGTCAGCTGCTGGATCGTAGTTACATGCACCAGCGTCAGTACACCCTG
Organism: Sanyastnella coralliicola; assembly: GCF_030845195.1. Lineage (GTDB taxonomy): Bacteria > Bacteroidota > Bacteroidia > Flavobacteriales_D > Sanyastnellaceae > Sanyastnella > Sanyastnella coralliicola. The sequence goes on along the minus strand of NZ_CP132543.1, from coordinate 3,503,305 downwards.
ATGTATCTGTTCCACCACAGTTTCCACACTCATCAAGTGCGAGACATCCACCGTCATCGATAGTTGCTGTCGCATCGTAGTTACAAGCAGTTGGGTCAGTACATCCAGCGCATGATAGGAATTCACAGCTTCCGTCATCACAGTCAGCTGCTGGATCGTAGTTACATGCACCAGCATCAGTACACCCTGAAGTATCCGTACCACCACAGTTTCCACATTCGTCGAACGTGAGACATCCACCGTCATCGATGGTAGCAGTAGGGTCGTAGTTACATGCCGTTGGATCAGTACAACCTGCGCAGCTCAGTGATTCACAGCTTCCATCGTCTTGGTTGGCAGCTGGATCATAGTTGCACGCTGTCGGATCGGTACATCCTTCAACTCCTGCTACGTTTTCTAGGATCATCGTGTACTGAGAGTCACAGTAAGTAGACGTCTCAGTGCTTGAAACACATGCGGTATTTGTGAAGTCGATCAGTGCGTCTCCGATGAAAATATCATCTACATACCACCCTTCAGCCGCAACGAATTGGTCAGAAGCGAATCTCCAGCGAATGTCAATGGTCTGTCCAGCGAAGCTGCTCAAATCAACAATCGTCTGAATGAAGTTCCCGCTACCACCAGTCCATGCGCTTTGTCCGCTAATCGCTGATTGTGGATTGGTATTGATGGTTCCGTTGTATCCGTTTTGGGTGATGAGTCCGCCTGCATCTGTGAAGTTGACACCTCCATCTGTAGAGATTTCAAGAACACATCCGTCCCAGTTCAGCTCTGTGTTGTACAGGTGCCAGAAGCTCAAGAATGTCTGAGCTGTGATACCTGATACGCTTGGTAAGACAAGGTATTGATCTGACTCTTCTCCAGGGTTTGAGGCGAACCATGCGTTCGCGCCACTGTTCACTCGGTTCGAGCTAAGTGCCCAAGAGTAGATGCCCACTTCGCTAGTGGTATAAGCGGCGGTTCCAGATTCCAGATCATCTTGGAAATTGATGATTGAGAATGGCGATGCCGGAGCTGATACTTCGTAAGTACATACGATCGTCTGGCCTGGAACCATCGTTCCAAGGTCAAGAGTCAACGTACCTGCACTGAAGTTCGCTGTACATGAAGCTGAACCACCAACGTAGTTTACTTCTGCTGGAATCACGTCTGTGATCTGAACGTTCGTTACATCAGCGTCAGTGTTGTTCGTTACCTCCACTGTCACAACCATGTTCGAGCCAGCTTCCATTGTTTCCGCTGAAGTCTTTGAGATGTTGAGTACACATGCACCTCCAAGGTCGTATGATTCAACACCGTCAGCTACGCTACCAGAGCTTCCTTGATCGGCACCGGCACCAAGACCACGGCGAGCAAATGCTTCCCAGATAAGACACTCATTAGCCCCACCGTAAAGCATTTGATCTGCGAGTAGAATCGCGTCACGTCCATCCACAAATCCTGGAGAACATGGCTGAAGCTTCATTCCTTCAAGCACAAGTTGGAGAGCGATGTTGTTACCACCCGTTCCATTGTACAGGTCTGGATCCCATCCGTACTGGTCGATTAAGAGCCAAGTCATGTCCCATAGCATTGTACACCATACTGAACCGACACCGTGAGGTACACTCACAGAGTTGATCGTGTTGTAGGTCATTGGGTTGACACCTAGATCCGTTGAATATGGGAACGGACGAATACCCGGTCCTGCTGGTCCATCACCAAGCGAGTAGTTACCAATCGCACGAGCGTCAGTTCCTGCATCTCCTGGTTTCATCGTCAAGATGAGAGCGAGGTAATCACTCCATCCTTCACCCATTTGCTCTGTGTTGAAAAGACAGCTTACGATGTCACCACCTGCAGTCAAGCGGTTTGACACTCCGTGCCCATATTCGTGAGCGATTACTCCGTTATCTAGATCACTGTCTCGGTTCACTGCGCTTGGAAGGTCGAGTACAATGTTTACTGTTCCCGAAGTAAGTGCTGCTTTGATTGCGTTTCCATCAGCCAGTGAAACCATCACGGCAGGAATGGTGATCGTCGCGTCTGCACCACCCATTGAGAATGGAGCATCACCTGTATTTTGTACAACAACAACACCGATGGCACCGGCGTTTTGTGCGTTCAATACCTTCTGAGTGAAGTTACATGAGCCGCGGTCTATCAAAGCGAATTTTCCAGATACGTCCCCACCATTGATGAGTGCGCTACACGCTTCTGTTGGTGCTCCAGTGCCATCGTCAGCCAAGGCGAGTTCGCCTGACCAAGAACCTGTTTGTGCACCAAAGGCAGCAGTGATGGCATTGTAAGCTGTACCGTTTGCCGTGAATGTTGGGGCAGGAGCAACGTCCCACTCGAACATCTGCATACGCGGTTGTTGTCCATCAGGTGGTGTTCCGAAGTTGGCGTTGTTCACACCTGATCCATCTTGAGCATCCGCCAAAACTTCGTCGTTTCCGAGTCCTGGATTGCCGTAGTTGTTTACCTGAAAGTTTCCGCTGGCCTCATCGAAACCGTAGTTGTAAAGCACGTCGTGTGCGAGGTTATTCCAGTAGAAAAGGTTTGTGATTGCCGCCTCCTGGTAAGTCACAGGAGCCTGGGTCAAGTCAAGAGCGTAATCAAAATCGAGGGATGCGCCTCCATCAGGAGAGAAACCAGTTCCGTTATCACCGTTTCGGTCTTCTTGCGCCCAGACATTGTTACCACGCGTAATCGTGAATTCTGCTCCAGAAGCACCGTCCGTATCGTGCCATCCGAAAGGAGAAGCAGTCAGGTTAGCGTTCCATGGAGAAGCTACGAGTGTGCGGTCACCATCGTATGGCGATTCTTTTGGCTCTTCGTAAACACGGTAAGAGTTTGCCAACGGCAATGCTGGTGAAGCAGGCGTGAGCAATGGGTTACGTCCTTCTACCTTAGCGCATTCTGCATTGTGTGAGTGCACTTCGTCTCCGAAACCACACGTTGTGATCCAGTCATTTTTGCTTAGGAAGTCTCCGTTGCTCGCGTTTACGCGAATTTGCCACCAGTGCTGGTGATCAAGTGTACGGATCACAAATTCCCAAGAGAGGATAACCTGACCATTTTCGATTGGAGTGTAAACCAATTGGAATGGAATTTCTTCGAGGGAAACACCTGCCGCAGTGAACTTACCCTTCTGTTCCGCACCTTGCGGAGATTCAACAATTGAAGGTGAAGCCGTTCCTGCCTTGAGGTGATTTGCCGCGGCATTGAGAGCCGCTTCTGGGGTCATTCCCGGCGCTCTCACACCAATCGAACGATCGATTCCCGCTACGTACGTGTCGTTCACACTACGCAGCACACCTTCTGGCGTCAGCACAACGTTCATGATCGCATTGTGTACAGGGATTCCGTCTACATGCTGCTGCATGTAGTGGTAGGTATATCCTACTTTGTTTTCAATGCTTCTGAGAAGCACTGAAGAACGAATATCTTGTTCTGTAAGTCTTTCTTTGGATCCATTCCGCAGGATCTCATCCTTGATCTTTCCTTCGGAATTTTGAGCAAGCATACCCACGCTTACTAGCAAAGCTGCTAGTACCACAGTCAATTTAAAGCGCATATTGGTTAGTTTTCGAAACGAGGCCTTAAGATACGGAGAATATCGTATTGATACCGAGGAACTTCGCCAAATGCTGGGAATGCTAGGTATAAGGAGCTTATTTCAGCTGCTTAGCTAACCATGCGGAGTATAAGTGTGCTCCAGCGCCGATCATATGGTTCTCATCGTAGTACAGTGAGTCAGGAATCTGACATTCACGTCCATCAATTACCTTCAAATGCGCTAGGTCTTCTGGAAGCTCAAATGAGCTTAAACACTTGACTGGCGGTACCAAGAGGGTCACTTTACCACCTTGTGATTCAATCGATTCAACCAATGATCGCAGGGCTTTCAAGTCTTTCCAGCCAAGGTTCATGTCTTCAAACATCTCTTCACAGACCAAGGAATCTGCCGGTTGGTTATTTGAATAGACAAATCCTTTTCCGAGGTATTCATCCCGCTTGGCATGCATGGGTTCGAGAGGCTCGAAATGACGACGCAAAGAGAAATATGACCACATGTACATGGTGTACGGATCCCCAGTGGTTGCCGCCATATCGAAGAAGGTCTCGTTACCAACAAGGTTGTTGTTTCGTAAATGGTCTCGTGCTGGTTCCACACCACTTAATGGCCAAATCTCAGGATGGATGTCAATGACTAAATGCTTGACTTGAGTATGGTCGAGCGCCCATTCTACAAGTGGACGAGCATTCATGATTTGCTGTGACGACGAACATAGGTTGTAGGCAATGACCTCGTCTTCAAACATGACTGAAGGATCGATTCCGCGGTAGCATGTACTTGATCCAACGAACAGGTAGTCTATGGTTTCCTCCGCGATGAGTAGGGAGTCGAATTCAGGGATTCTTAGGTTCGTTGCCCCACCAGCGCGAGGTGAACCGAAGAAGGCATCTTCGTAGCCGTCATGGAAGAATCCAGGAAGCATTAGCGTTCCGCCCGCGAGGGCGAAGAACACAATAAAGAGCGCTATTTCTTTGACCAACTTACCCATCAGAACTGGAAGTAAATAAAGTTAGACGGATTGTACAGGCCTTTCAACACGAGCCAACCGAGCAAGCAATAGAGGCCCCATCGCATCCAGCGTCTTGGGATGAAACGGAAGGGGGCACGTTCGTTGGTTCTTCCAAGCCATTCCATTGCGAAAAGGAAGAGAACCAAAAGTGTTGATGAGGTGGCAAAACGCACCGGCGCTTTCCATTCGCCGACGATCATACCGCTGAGGTAGTCAAGCGCGTCTTGAATACTATCTGCGCGGAAGAAAACCCACGCCAGGGTGACTACAATGAAGGTGTAAAGCAACGCTCCTAGTTCTCGAAACGAAGGGAATAGTCGTCCTTCAGCGATGGTTTTGCTGAGGTGCTTTCTATTATTTCCACTGATGAAGGAAGGGATGAATAACATTGCATGAATTCCTCCCCAGGCAATGAAAGTCCAATTCGCCCCATGCCAGAATCCGGAGACTAAAAAGATGATAAAGACATTGCGAATCGCTTTGCTTTTGGAGACGCGAGAACCCCCTAATGGGATGTACAAATAGTCTCTGAACCACGTTGACAGGGAGATGTGCCAACGTCGCCAAAATTCACCGATGTTGCGCGAGAAATACGGGAAGCGAAAGTTCGACATTAGCTCTATTCCAAAGAGCTTACTTGTTCCAATGGCGATATCAGAATAGCCGGAGAAATCACCGTAAATCTGAACAGCAAAAAGCACGGCTCCAAGGATCAATGTAGTCGCCGACTGATGCTCAGACAGCTGAAATGCTTGGTCAACATAGCGAGCACAGGTGTCTGCAATAACCACCTTCTTGAAAAGGCCCCAGAGGATTAATCGCAGTCCGTTTCGGGCCTGTGTATAGCTGAACTTCCTGCGGGTATTAATCTGAGGGATGAGGTGTGTTGCGCGTTCAATCGGACCAGCAACAAGCTGCGGGAAGAAGCTCACAAAGGCAGCAAAAGCAATGAAATCTTGCGTTGGATTGAGCTTCCCACGGTAAACGTCCATGGTGTATGAAAGCGTTTGAAAGGTGTAAAAGGAGATCCCCACCGGTAGCACCCACTCCAACGATTGCATTTCCCAAGCTATTCCGGCGTTAGCCAGACCTTCACGTAATGAATCAACGAAGAAATCGAAATATTTGAAGAGCCCAAGCATCCCCAAATTGACCGTCAAACTCAGTCCAAGCCAGAATTTCTTCGTCCTTCCTTGGGCCCTTTCAGTGTAGATCCCAGCGAAGTAATCAACTCCGGTACTGAAAGCGATCAAAGAAAGGAAACGCCAATCCCACCAACCGTAGAAGAAGTAGCTGCTCGCCAGCAGCAGCACATTCTGCCACCGCAAATTTCGCTTGTTCAATGCCCAGTATAGGGCAAAGACCAAAGGCAAGAAGAGCAGGTATTCCGGCGAGTTAAACAGCATCGTTTCGTTCGCAAAAGAACAAATTTCCTCTCAGCAGAGTGAAGCTAGCGTTGTTGAACGTGGAATGTAGAATGTGGAACGAATGGTTATATCGTTCATTCGCCTAACGCCTAACGCCTAACGCCTGTGAGGTTAACGAACTACGACTGTCACCGGAACCACAATCGGTTGATCTAAGGTCAACAAGTATGTGCCGGAGGCTAGATCTGTAACATTGATGACCTGGCGGGTGCTGTTAATGACGCCTTGTCTAACCACCTTGCCGTTGGTTGATGTCAAGGTGTAAGCAATGCCAATGTAGTTCTCCGGAACCTCGAAGGTGAGGAGTTCATGGGCTGGATTAGGGTAGACATTGAGCGTTTCCTGCTCTAGTAGATCTACGTTGTCGATTTGGTCTACGAATACATCGAACGAAGGACCAAATCCAGGACAGTCACCATCGTTGTGAAGGACGGTGATGATTTGTTGACCAAGTTCATCCCACTCTACTACAATGACGTTCGGCGCAGGCATTTCTACGATAGTCCCTCCAGTAACTTGCCATTCATAGTCGCCGTTTGGATCGCCGTCGTAAGTGTAGGTGTATGTGTTTTCGAGAAGCGGGAATGCCTCGCCAGCAAGGTTTCCAGTGGCTGGGTACAAGCAGAGGGCACTATCAGAACACTCAACATTAGAAACATAGTTGCACGCGTTGATATCGTTGCATTCAGGGTAAGTGCAGGCCGTAGCCAGTTCAGCTTCTGGGTCATAGTCACACGCAAAAATATTAGTACAACCTTCTACTAACGGAGCTTCACATGAGCCATCGTCGCTGTTCGCGTAGGGGTTGAAATTTGGGGCTTCGATGTCGGTACATCCGAATTGAACGCTGATGGAAACATAATTCATCATAGGCGTTGGGTTTCCACCCCCATCAACCTCACCTTCGACGAAATATTGAACCGAAAACCCCATTTCGAAATTGCCGCAAGTCGTCACCTGCGCTACGAATACTTGATTGTTTTCGTCTGCATAGGAGTTTTCTGAATCGAACAAGGTAAAGATGGCACCGTCATCGATCCATGTATCACAGAAGTCTTCATTGAACCCAGATGGAACAGTCACCGCTTCAGCTGTAAACCCTGGATCACACGAGTTCTCTTGATTAATCGTGAAGTAGCTGTCAAACTCAAGTTCAGGGAATGAGTCGTAGAACAGACAAGAATGATCATTTGCAAGCAAGCCTCCTAACTCATGGTCGAAGCAATCACACTCGAATTCGACGTTAATGTCGTTTTCATCAGGGTTCTCGTCTTCCATGATTAATCCATACATCGCAGCTAGTTGAGCTTCTTCGACAAGATTCAAGTACAACCGTGTAGTGATGTAGCCCGTGAGGTCAGTTGTTCCCACCATGCCTTGGTGCACTGTGTCTGTGACGGCCGTTAAATATGGGATGGTCAATCCTTGACAGAGCTCATCATCAAAGCAAAGTGCATTGGGGTTGTAGTTGTTTGATTCAGGATCACTACATGAAGGGTACTCACAAGGACCAGGCACTTCCGCGCTAGCGTCATAATTGCATGCGAATTCATTCATACATCCAGCATACGCACATGAGCCATCATCAACGGAGGCAAAGGGGTTGAAATTTGCGGCTGAAGGGTCGGTACACCCTTCTTGGGCGAACGAAGAAATACTGAGTAGAAAAAAGGAGAGAATAGCGGCAATTACCTTCGCTTTTGGAACGAATCCATTCGTAGAGACAGTCATAGTTTGTGGTTTTCTGCGGGAACCTTATGGTTGGATTCCTATTTAAAGGACCGAGACGAAAGGCGCTTGGTTGCATGCAATGAAAAAGGCGACTGAAAGAGCCGCCTTTATCTATAACTGGAAAGTTAATTATCGTTTGATGACCAATCGTTGGGTGAAATGTCCGTTGGCGTTCGTCGCCTTGACAAAATAAACACCCGTAGCAAGCATGTTCACATCGATTTGCTCTTGCTGTCGTTGGAGATTGCCCAGATTCAGCACTTGCTGGCCAACCACATTCACGATTTCAAACGGCATGTTTTTGAGGTTTTCAGGCACTTGAATGGTTACTACATCGTTAGCTGGGTTAGGGAACAAAATCATGTTCAGTTGATCTGTTTCGAGTACATTCAAATCTGGATCAATGGTGATTTGAATTTCAACGGCTTCACCGATACACCCTGTGGCATCGGTTTCAATGACGCGTACAATTCCGTTTCCAGGTTCACCCCATAGCACTTGTACGGAGGCAGACCCTTGTCCTGAATCAACCGTACCCCCTTCGATTTCCCAAGCGTAGGTGGATTCTGCTGTTTCTTGATAATCATAAGTGACGATAGAAGCTTCAATTACGTCAGTCGCCCCTCCAACGGAATAAGTGACCATATAGTCACAGAGTGAATTGTCTTCACATCCGGCGTCGGCATCGTAATTACATGCAAGAATGTCTTGACAACCTGGGTAAGTGCATGACCCATCATCGCAACCAGCGGCAGCGTCGTAGTTGCATGCTTCTGCATCGTCGCACCCAGGGAAGGTGCAGCTTCCGTCGTCACATCCAGCGTCTGAATTGAAGTTACAAGCATTCGCATCCATACAGCCAGGATATACACATGAACCATCATCTGCATTGGCCTCTGCATTATAGTTACATGCCTCAGAATCAAGACAACCGAAAACCATTGGAATCATGCACGTACCATTATCGACGGTGGCATTGACATCATAATTGCTTGCTGTAGGATCTGTGCACCCGCCGAGAATATTCTGAAGCTCAAAACACTCTTGTTGTTCGTCATCCCAGTTGTCGTTGAAGACTTGAAGGCAAAGGTTAATGCCAAAGAAGCTGTCTGTAGTTACCTGTGCAATAAGAACGCGATGGTCATCTCCAACAGGAACAGGATCCCAAGCTGTAATCACACCATCATCTATTATACTATTACAAACTGCAGATGGGATGATACTTGGCACTGTAGGATAGGCACCCACGTCTTCTGGGTCGCAAGAGCTTGTGGCATCCAGGGTGTAATAGGTGTCATATTCCAACTCCGGATTCATAGCGTAGTCGTTGCATGAGTGGGTCGGGGTGAAGCCACCCATGTCATGGTCAAAGCAACTTCCGTTGGTTGAGATAAGCAAATCTTGTTCGTCAGGTTGGTCATCGTCCATGAGAAGACCATACAAAGCTGAGAGTTCATCACTTGAATCAGTAAACTCAGCATAAACGCGATAAGTTTGGTAACCGGCAAGATCGGTTGTACCAACCATTCCGTCATGAACGGCATAGACATCTACACTTAGTCCGGTAGCTTGGGAAAAGGCAAAACTACTGAGTAGCAATGCGCTCAGCATGGTGATTAAGGTTTTCATAGTTTGGGTTTTAGTAGTCCCAAGATAGTAATCTCAAATTTTTTTGATTTGAAATCGAATTCTGTCAAACTGAAGAATCTTTGTTCTAACATTGCACTGCGAAATGATAGCACGTAGCATCCATATGACCTCTGTTCTGCTGGCCCAACTCCATGAGTGGTTTGTGCCAGTGTGGTGCTATTTGCCCATTAGACTCTGAGTCGGTGATCCGAGAGGACCCATCCTTGCTACGTGCAAGTGTTTGGTAAACATCTTTAGAATCGACTCAACATTTCCCATGAAAACACGATACATCGACCTGGTTGAACAAACCTTCGACTGGCCCCAAGAAGAATTCACCTTCGGAAAAGAAGGGAATCTTCAGTTCCACGACATTCCTCTAATGGATTTGGCGAAAAAGTACGGCACGCCGCTCAAATTCAATTATCTACCAAGAATCGCGCACAATATTCAACGAACCAAAGGCTGGTTTAAATCCGCTATGGATAAGCACGATTACAAGGCGGAATATCACTATTGCTATGTGACAAAAAGCTCCCATTTTAGTTTTGTCTTGGAGACGGCAGTGAAAGCCGGAGCGCATATAGAAACCTCATCTCCATTTGACCTTGACTTGGTGGCGTCCCTGCGAAAGAAGGGGGTGATCTCTGACAACCAACGCATCATTTGCAACGGATTCAAAGAAGAGGAGTACATTGAAAAAATCAACGGACTCGTTCAAGGCGGAATGAATAACATTCTTCCAATTCTTGATAATGATTTTGAATTGGAGCTATTCGGCAAGCACATCGAACAACCGATGGAAGTCGGTATTCGCATTGCCACGGAAGAAGAACCAAAATTCGAGTTTTACACTTCGAGGTTAGGAATTGGCTATAAGCGAATCCTACCTTTCTATCGGAAAATGCAAGAGAGCAATGCCAATCTTCAGTTGAAGATGTTGCACTTCTTTGTGAATACTGGAATTCGCGATACTGCCTACTACTGGAATGAGCTTTCCAAGACCCTCAAGGTATACTGTGAGATGAAGCGTATTTGCCCAACTCTGGACAGTCTAAATATCGGAGGTGGTTTCCCCATCAAGAATTCCTTGGGCTTCGATTATGATTATTACTACATGATCGACGCCATTATCGAGTTGATCAAAAACGTCTGTGTAGAAGAAGGCGTTGACATTCCACATATTTACACTGAATTTGGCTCATTCACAGTAGGAGAGTCTGGAGGTATGATCTACCAAGTGCTTTATCAAAAGCAACAAAACGATCGTGAGAAATGGAACATGATCGACTCTTCTTTCATGACCACCTTGCCCGACAGTTGGGCGATCAATAAGCGCTTCATGATGCTTCCGGTCAATGGCTGGGAGAAGCCCTATGAGCGTGTGTTCTTGGGTGGTTTGACCTGTGATAGCGACGACTACTACAATTCTGAACAACACGTCAACGCCATTTATTTACCCGTGTATTCCAAAGAAAAAGACCTCTATATTGCCTTCTTCAATACCGGAGCTTATCAAGACACCTTGGGCGGTTATGGTGGAATCCATCACTGTCTGATTCCAGGGCCAAAGCACATCTTGATTGATCGCGATGAAAAGGGCGAATTGACGGTTGAAGTCTTTGGTGAAGAGCAAGAAAGCAAAGACATGCTAAAGATCTTAGGCTATGAATAAGGAGCGCACTTTTGCTGGTATTCCTGCTGAATTCGCTAGCGCGGAATCGGCAGCGGTAGAATTGATCTGTGTACCCTATGATGGCACGTCTACCTGGGGTAAAGGAGCTGATCATGGTCCGGAAGCCTTCTTGGAAGCCGCCGAAAACATGGAGCTCTACGATATCGAGACAGACAGCGAGGTGTATCGCCAAGGAATTTGGCTTGCCCCAGACGTCACCGTGAACCGATCTCCTGAAGCCATGACCGATGAGGTGCGAAGAAGAGTCGACGCTTCACTCGAATCGCATAGAATGATCACGTTGTTCGGGGGTGAACACTCAATCTCCATCGGATCAATCCAAGGACATGCTGCGAAATACGAAGAACTCACCGTCCTCCAAATTGATGCTCATGCCGATTTACGACCGACCTACGAAGGCAGCGAATGCAATCACGCCTGTGCCCTGCACTGGGCGCGCTACAACACGAATCTTTTGCAAGTAGGCATCCGCAGCATGGATGTATCGGAGAAGGAGCACATGGATCTATCCAAGACCTGGATGGCCCATGATTGCAACCATCGTCCGGATGTTGAGTGGATGAGCGAAGTATTAGCCAAGTGCACAGACCACGTTTACATTACCATTGACCTCGATGGTTTCGACCCATCGATCGTTCCACATACCGGAACACCGGAACCTGGAGGTTTGGGGTGGTACCAAGTGCTGCGCTTGCTCAAGGCCCTTTGCAAGACCGGTAAAGTGGTTGGATTCGACATTGTGGAATTGGCTGCAAATGAACACAGCAAACCTTCAGATTTCTTAGCTGCAAAGCTGTATTACAAGATACTTTCGTACTGTTTTAATTCCTGAGTTATGGGAGCAATCAGAGATTTTATTGAGGAGCATTACCTCCACTTCAACGCCGCTGTCGTTAAAGATGCGGCCAAAGGATATGAGCGTCACCTGGAAGCAGGTGGGAAGATGTTAATCTCTCTCGCGGGTGCCATGAGTACTGCGGAGTTAGGGAAAACACTGGCCGAAATGATCCGCCAAGACAAGGTGCATATCATCTCTTGTACTGGAGCCAATTTGGAAGAAGACGTGATGAATCTCGTGGCACACAGCCACTACCAGCGCGTTCCTCACTACCGCGACTTGACAGCTGAAGATGAACAAGCACTACTTGATCGCGGACTGAACCGCGTCACCGATACCTGCATTCCAGAAGACGAAGCTTTTCGTCGTCTAGAAGGCCACATGGTTGATATTTGGAAGAAGGCTGAGGCCGAAGGCCGACGCATGTTCCCGCATGAATTCTTCTACGAAGCACTCAACTCAGGAGTACTCGAACAGTACTACGAAATCGACCCGAAGGATTCTTGGATGATAGCTGCGGCAGAAAAGAACCTACCGATTATCTGTCCAGGGTGGGAAGACAGCACGCTAGGGAACATTTTCGCAGCGCACTGCCTCATGGGCGATACGAAACCAAGCACCACAAAGTCTGGAATTGAATACATGATGTGGTTAGCTGAATGGTACACGCAAGAAGCAGATGACAAAGGCATTGGGTTCTTCCAAATTGGAGGTGGAATCGCCGGAGATTTCCCAATTTGTGTCGTACCCATGTTGCATCAAGACATGGATCGTCCGGAAGTACCACTTTGGGCATATTTCTGTCAGATTTCAGACAGCACCACGAGTTATGGAAGCTACTCGGGAGCGGTCCCGAATGAAAAGATCACATGGGGTAAGCTGGGCATTGATACACCGAAATACATTATTGAATCTGACGCTACGATCGTGGCGCCATTAGTGTTTTCTTGGTTATTAGATCGATAGCATGAAAAGAGTAATTAAAGACTACAACTCAATCGAAAAGCGTCACCTAGACCTGATAGCAGCAGAATACCCTGAAGGGTTTGAGATTGAGGATTTGATCACTTTCCGCAAAGCGGATGGTTCGAGCTTCAGAGGTCTTGAGATCAAGACGGATGATTTTCTTTATCTATTCAAGATAGATACAAGAATGCTTGAAGCTATTGATGACCACACAGACGGCGATTTCACGTTAGATAGCTTTAGTGAGTCTGATGATTACGATTATGAGTCATCAGATTCTGAAGACGATGATTAATATAATGACCCCATTTCTGGGGTCATTATATTCTTGTCAACCGATAAACGTCGGTTCTTCGGTCTCGCAAATTTCGGACACTCCCGAACTTGTTCAGCTCTTTTAGCAGATCTATATCTACATCTGCGATCAAAATCATTTCGTTGTTCGGTGTTGCTTCAGCTTTGATTCCATTACTCGGAAAAGCAAAATCACAGGGTGTAAGCACCATGGATTGAGCGTACTGAATATCCATATTGTGCACATTTGGTAAATTCCCTACACTTCCCGCGATAGCGACATAACACTCATTCTCAATGGCTCTTGCCATGGCGCAGTTACGAACTCGCGAGTATCCGTTCTGGGTATCCGTTAAGAATGGTACGAATAAGATTTCTATCCCATCATCAGCCAGTAATCGGCTGAGTTCAGGGAATTCAGAATCATAACACACAAGAATACCGACCTTTCCACAATCGGTGTCGAATACTTTCAACTCTTGTCCGCCTTGCATTCCCCATACTTTGGCTTCATCCGGAGTGACGTGAAGCTTCTCGTAGCGTTCGATGGTACCATCGCGTTTACAGAGATAACCAACGTTGTACAGTTTATTATCGACAAGTTCAGGCATGCTTCCCCCGACGATGTTAATATTATACGAAATGGATAACTCGGAGAGCTTTTGTTTGATTTCCGGTGTGAACGAGGCAAGTTCACGGATAGCTTCAGGTTCAGATAAGTGATTGTATTTCGCCATGAGTGGCGCGTTAAAAAACTCAGGGAAGACAGCAAAATCCGATCGATAACCGGAAACGGCATCGACGAAATACTCCACTTGTTGCAATAACGCTTCAAGGGTATCATAGGTGCGCATTTGCCATTGTACCAGACCTAGGCGAATGACACTTTTCTTCGTGGCAGCCGATTTTTTCGGACGCTCATAGTAGATATTGTCCCACTCTAGCAGTACGGCGAATTCCTGGGAAGCCGCATCACCTTCCAAGTAACCATGAAGAATTCTAGAGGGGTGAAAATCATTGCTGATTTGAAAATTCAAAACAGGGTCGTGAATCTCTTTTCTCTTCACTTTTTCGATGTACTGTTTCGGAGAAAGCGCTTTTGCGTACTTATGATAATTGGGGATTCGTCCACCAAAGGCAATTCCCTTTAGATTCATACGCTCGCATAGCTCCTTCCGGTAGTCATACAGTCTCCGCCCTAGGCGAAGTCCGCGGAACTTTGGCTTAATGAAGACATCGATTCCGTATAGAGTATCTCCTTCTGGTGTATGAGAATCAAACGTGTAATCCGCCGTGATTTCTTTGTAGGTATGGTTGTCATCAAAAGATTCATAGTCTACAATAATGGAGAGGGCACAACCAGCGATCTCCCCGTCAATTTTTATCACGACTTGTCCTTCTGGAAAAATGTCTAGTAGTCGTTCAATTTGACGTTGTTTCCAATAAGACTGAGCCATAGCCGTATAGGCCTCGATCATGACTTCTTTGATCTCGAGATAGTCTTCAGATTTAAGAAAGACTAACTCTACTTTATCAATATTTCCTGGATTCATAGAGATCAGAAATGATAGAAAATTAGCGGGAGGAAGGTACGATTTGGCAATATCCAAATTACCTAATCGAAGAAATATAATGCTAAGCCGCTTAATCTGCACTGTAACAGATGGTTAGGTGGTGAAAAAAAACATAAAAAATGCTTGGAGTTATTGATTTTGGAAGTACTTTTCCCCCGGAATTCAATCGAGGAATGCACCGTTTTATATCTGTAAGGTGCTCAGTTCTGAAAACTTGATTGAAAGCCCTTTCGAAATAAGAATCACGAACATAATTACAAGCTGTGAGAAAGGTTGAGACGGTAACACCGGATACCTTTGATCCCGCAGATCACTGGTACCCTTCAGCGTTGAATGCGACGCTCCACCCTATGGTGGCTTTTTTCTTGAATTTGAACCCTGAGCAGATCGTCAAACGTTATTGCCATTTGCACCCAAATGTGGAGGCCAATGTCGTACGTGATCTACTCGGCTACGTGCCACGTTACTTTACCCATTCTGGAACGGATTTGATACACTGTGCCACCGATGCGGGAAACCGTAAGATGGTAGTCATTGAAACGAATTCGTCACCTAGCGGTCAAAAAAGCATGCCCCTTCTGGATGATTACCAAGAAATGGGAGGGTACCTGACTTACGTTGAAAAAACCTTTGTCCCTTTCTTGAAGCAACGTCGCACGATCAAAGGGGAATTGGCAGTACTCTACGATAAGAACTACATGGAAGCCAGTGGTTATGCGAAAGCAATAGCCCAAAGCACGCATGAGAAAGTACACCTGATTCCGGTATTCAATGATGGAACCAGCGACGACTTTTTCAAAGTCGAAGATGGCGTGTTGTTTGTCCATGAAAATGGAGCATGGACTCCAATTCGAGCATGTTTCAGGTATGTCACTCAACAGCCATGGAACCGCCTACCTGTCTTAGGACGAACCTTGGTATTTAATCCCGTAATAACTTGCCTTGCAGGTGGTAGAAATAAGCTGGTCGCAAGTAAAGCTTACCAGCTTTTCAATGCTGAATACAAGGAACACAATCTTCACATTTCTACTCCTGAAACAATCTGGGATGTAGAAAAGGCTGAGATTCCGCTGTGGGTCAGACAGATGGGGGGAAAAGCAGTGGTGAAAATTCCGTACAGCAACGCTGGTCAAGGGGTATTCACCATCGTCAATGAAGAAGAACTTAACTTGTTCATGGCGCAAGAATTCGACTATGACAAATTCATCGTTCAGTCACTCATCGGAAACCACGCATGGAGTTCAGAATTCACAGGAGGCAAATTGTATCACGTCGGAACGATGCCAACGGCTAAGGGTCTGAACTACGCACTTGATTTTAGAATGATTATCCATGCTACACAGGAAGGATTTAGACCACTGTCATTGTACTCGAGAAGAGCAAGTGAGCCTTTGGCCCTAGAGTTAGGTTCAGGTAAGGATTCTTGGGCGGTTTTAGGAACGAACTTGAGCATGAAAGAGGGCAGCAATCAATGGTCTTCAGATGTTGCCCGCCTAATGGTTATGGACCGAAAAGGATTCAACCGCTTGGGTATTGGATTGGACGATCTAATCGATGGTTACCTGCAATCCGTTATGGCCACTGTAGCTATCGATAACATGGCGAAACAACTCATCAACTCAAAGGGAAAATTGAAGAAGAGATTGTTTAAGTCATTGAATAACGATGAATCACTCATTAAAGAAATCGAAAATGGCGAATTATAAAATCATCCATGACCTCGACATCGAGTCAATGGAGCCTGGCGTGCATCACTTTTTCATGGATTTGGTGGCAAATGGAATTGGCCAAGACATTCACGTTCCAGTGATGGTAGCAAAGGGAACTGAACCTGGACCTTGTATGGGCGTCACGGCTGTTGTCCACGGAAATGAATTGAATGGACTTCGAGTGGTTCAGCAGTTGATGCAAAAAGTTGATTGGCAGGAGTTGAAAGGCACGGTGGTAGGCGTACCTGTAGTGAATGTACCTGCTATCTTAAATCAACAACGAAGATTTAACGATGATGAAGACTTGAACCGCATCATGCCTGGAAGAGAAGACGGGAACATGAGCGATGTATATGCCGCTCGTGTCATGAACAGGATCATCGCCAAATTTGACTATCTGATCGATCTTCACACGGCTTCATTTGGAAGAATAAACAGCTTTTACATTCGAGCGAATATGAAGAATGATGTCCAGCGAAAAATGGCAGAGCTACAGAACGCTGACATCATCTTGAATAATGAAGGCGCCGACGGGACATTGCGTTCGGCGGCTTCTGATTTGGGAATTCATGCCATTACACTGGAAGTCGGAGATCCTAACCGCTTTCAGAAAGGTATGATTCGTTCTGGAATCGAGGGAGTGTTCAATGTTCTTCGCCACCTGCAAATGATCAAAGGGGCAGTGGAACAGGCCGACGAAGAAGCCGTTTTTTGTGGAAGCTCTTATTGGCTTTATGCCGACAGAGGAGGTATTCTAGAAGTTTATCCAGATATCACTGAGGTGGTGCGAAAGGGCGAAAAGGTTGCTACAATACGTGATGTATTTGGTGCTGTAGTTCGAGAGTATTTCTGTCCTGAAGACGGTATCGTTATTGGTAAAAGTACACACCCTGTAGGTCAAACAGGAAGTAGGATTCTGCATCTAGGAATCATTGAGAATGAATAAATAATTGAAGCAAAATGAAAGGAACTTTTCACATTGCGCTTGCGACAAATGATCTTGAAGCAGCGCGCAAGTTTTACGGTGGTTTGCTTGGTTGCGAAACAGGCCGTGAGGCAATGACATGGGTTGATTATGATTTTTTTGGGCATCAATTGACGATTCAAAAAGTAGTCGTTGATACGCGCAAAGAAGAGTATATCACCCACCCGAGAACAGGCATGCCTTTGAACCACTGGGGTGTCATTTTGTCGAATGTTGATTGGCTTCAAATGATTGATCGTTTGAAAGAAGCAGAGGTTAAATTTACTAGTGAACCTCATTTGTTTCTAGAAGGGGAGATTGGTGAACAACGCGTGGCCATGATCAAAGATCCTGATGGAAACGTGATTGAATTCAAAACCTTCACCAACGCTGGAGACGTTTTCAGATCTGAATAAGAAGAGTGGCCGCAAGTACAACGCGGCCGCCATTCATCACTTTTCTTGAACCGAATTTCCCGTTTGGGCTATACTTGAATCAATGAAGGTCTATTTCTCCTTGTTATTCAAGATCTCCACACGTGCCATTCGCCAGGTCGGACTGCACCCAGTATTGGGCGCCCTGTTGGCGGTTGCGGCCTTCACCACCTTGACCATGGTGCTCTATGCTCAGACAGCGTGGGCCGGACTTTTCATGGTTTTGTTCGGCGTCTATTTTCAGTCGTTGTTGATGTCGACGCAAAGAACAGAGTTCCTTGAATTGCACTTCGGGAAACGCCAACGGCAGCGCATTCGATTGCTTGAGAATAGTCTAGTTGGGCTTCCATTTCTCATCGTTTTGCTCGCTAGCGCGGAATGGTTACTCTGCCTATTGTTTGTAGCTGTTACCTGCGTCACTTCTTTCTTTTCGTTCCAACAAGTATATGTGCGATCGATCCCAACTCCATTTGGTAAATCACCCTATGAATTTGTGGTCGGGTTCAGAAGAATTTGGTGGGTACTAATGGTAGCTGGCGTGTTGCTCGCGATTGGAATTGGGGTGGATAACCCAAACTTGGCTGTGAGCAGTGTTGTTGCGATTCAGCTGGCGATTGCTTCCTTCTATTCCACACCAGAACCTGATTTTTTCGTCTGGAATTCAAATCGCTCTTGGTCGGCATTCTTGAAATGGAAGTTGGGGGTGATGTTGAAGAATACGTCCCTATTGATTGCTCCCTTTTCCTTGGTTTTCCTCCTTGTCTATCCCGAGAATTGGTGGGTTTGGGGAATCATTTGTGCGGTTGGAATATTGCTCATCGCTTTGGTTGTCTTGGCTAAATATGCGGCCTTCCCATATGCGATTAGCCTACCTCATGCAGTGATCATTGCGCTGTGTGTGTCGTTTCCGCCGCTCATTCCGTTGGCTGCGGCCTTCTTATCCGCCAACGCACGTAAATCTCTAAAACGATACCTCCATGATCCGAATCAATAACCTATCAAAGTCATTTGGAACAGAACAGGTGCTCAAAGAAATTGACGTAACCTTTGGTCCTGGTGAGGTGCATGGAATCGTCGGTAAAAACGGTGCGGGTAAGACCACTCTTTTCCGCTGCCTTTGTGGGCTGGAGAGTTATGAAGGCGAGGTCACACCTGCGCCAAAACAGCTCAAACAACATCTAGGCTATTTGCAAACGGAGCCCTACACTTTGCCTTTAATAACCGGAAGAGAATACATCCAGCTACTCTGCAGTTCGAGACGACTACCACAGGTTGATATCGAAGGGAAAAACCTATTCAACTTACCATTAGATAAGTATGTCACGGCCTACTCCACTGGAATGCGAAAGAAGCTCGCCCTAAATGCCATTTTACTTCAAGAGAACGAGGTCTTCATCTTAGACGAGCCCTTCAATGGATTGGATTTGGAGAGCAATATCATGGTGACCGAGTTGATTCAAGAACTGAAGAAAGCAGGTAAGACCATTATATTATCGTCGCACATCTTCTCCACCTTGACGGGGGTTTGCGATGAGATTCACTTCCTCGAGGATGGGTCTTTTAGCGGGCACTACAAACAAGATCAGTTCGCGGAACTGGAGGAAGAGATGCGCCAAAAGGTGGTGGGCCAAAGCATCAAAGGACTCATCAAGTAATAAGGTCGAACGCAAAGCAATACCCCGAACATTTTCTCGTCTTTAAGGCATGACCGCTAAAACAACTATCCTTATTCTCTGCCTATTTCCGTGTGTACTCACGGCACAAACACCGGCTCCGATTATTGATTTAGGTCCGGTAGAAGAAGCCTACAATCTCGATGATTTCAAACAGCTAGATGCACTCTTTGAAGGTGTTGAAGTCGTGATGCTAGGAGAACAATCGCACGGTGAGGGGGTGGTGTATCAAAGCAAGCTCAAGTTGATCAAGTACCTGCATGAACAGTTGGGCTTTGATGTCCTTGCTTTCGAGAGTTCCTTTTATGGCTGTGACCGTGCCTGGCGTGACATGCAGGAAGGCTTAGATGCTGAAACCGCCTTATGCAATTCACTGCATCAAGTTTGGCCATACAGCGAAGAGTTCAAAGGCGTCAGTGCGTACCTCGATGAGCAGATGAAAGCAGGCACTCCACTCCAAATTGCTGGTTTCGACCCACAGCTTTCTTTCCGCTACGGACGGTCTTGTCTCCTAACAGAGTTTGCTGAGTTCTATGTCTTGGTTGATTCAGCCGAAGTGACTTCTGCCTCCTGGGCGCATTTGAAAACGAACTTAGAATACCTCGGAGATCGTGATTTCCGTTCCTTCAAAAAGAATGATCCAGCCAGTGACATCGCCTACCTCGACAAGATAATTCTCCGACTCCGATTAGTAGCTCATCCCGCGAGTGCATTATGGACTCAAGTGGCAGAAAACCTCAAAGTCTATTTCTCTGATGTGGGCTTAGGTACAGACAACCGCGATGAAATGATGGCTGATAACCTGCTCCACTTTCTTCGATACAACTCCGGAAAGAAGGTCATTTGCTGGGGAGCCACCAGTCATTTCATTTTTAATTCCGAGACCGTGCGCATGAAGAACCCCACCCACGGCTTGATGGGGGGCAACTACTACAAGCGCCATCAAATGATGGGAGACTATGTCAAGGATGAACTCGGTCCCAAAGCCATCACCATCGGCTTCAGCGCCATCGAAGGTCGTTATGGTTTCTTCCGCAAGAAAGATTTGAAGCCACCTAAACAAGGTTCTCTAGAAGCTGATTTCGCTAGCGCGGAAAGCGATCATTTCCTCATTGATCTAGACAGCTCCTTCACCAAAGGAAGGTTGTCTCGTCCGCTCGGCAACCTCTACATCAAAACAGACGTCAGCCAGATCATGGATTTGCTGATTATCCATCGCGTGTTGACGCCTTCTACGTTGGATAGGGAGTTGTATGAGGAGGTGAAGCAACGACCTGTTTGCGAGGAGGGTTCATAAAAAATTCCTCTCTCAACTTCTTGAAAGAGAATCCCTTGCGCCGCTAGTCAAAGCGCACGATTAGAGGCTTGAATCATTCCCCAAAGTTGTCGTCCTACACCCCCTAGGATTTCCAATGAATGGAATTTATCCCTAAATTGGATTGAACTAAAATTTTATTGCCAAAACTATGAAAGCCTTCACCACACTGCGTGGCACGCTCGTGCTATGCGCACTTTTCTACTCTTTATCCTATTGTTATGGGCAGAGTGTTACGGAGACGTTGGTTGCGACTGATGGATTTACGATTCATGAAGTAACAATTGAAGAAGTCACTTCGAAATATATCGCACCCGCGCCATTTGGGGCCTTTGAATATCACGTTCAAATTTCGGGTTTATCTCCTGATACTGATTATGAGTTATCCTGTAATCATAACTCAATTTATGTGCCTACTGACTTACCAGCGGACCCGTGGATATTTACAAGTGAAAGCACAACTTTAGACTTGATTTTCCAACTTGATTTTTGTCAGTATTCTGGTTCGGACTTAACTCCGGATTTTGAGATAACCCTAAGTTCTGTGGGGTCAGAAGTTCCATGGATAAACCAATCACAGGATCCGTTCAAGGTTGTCCAAACTTCTTATGACTTCCTGACTGAATATCTAGATCCAGATGGATATGTAGAGTACTCCGAAATACCAGAGGTAAATGGAGGTACGCATCTATATTTCAAGGATGAAGACAAAGTGTTCATTAGAACAACGGAGGTTTTTGGATTCGGAGAGCTTGAAGCTGGAATGGACACTTATATTATTTCAGATGATCTGCGACTGACCTATAACCCAGAGTTTGAGATTCAACCAACTCAATTGATCATTTCTGCTAGCACCGGGGGACCAACAATCATATTTGGATTTAATCCAGATGGTACTGTGGCATCTTCCACGCCTGGTATTGCATTTAATGAGGATGGTTCTCTGGAAATTGACATATCGAATACGGCATTCCCTGACATGATGAATTCACTTTCTGACCCAAGTGAGTCGCTTTTTATTGAAGAACAATTCACTATCGTCGGCTCTGATAATGGAGAGCAGGCTGAAACGGAAACTATTCTAGGACTAATGAGCGTGAGCTGTGCTGAAGATGCTGCCAATGATTATAATCAAGAAATCGAATCCAATGTATTTGTTGAGGGAGCTGAACCTAGATTGGATATCGATTTGGAATTTCTTGCAGTTGGTAACACGGAAAACACCTCTTTGGATGGAATTCCGCTAGATGGGACGCCGTTCGACGTTCGCTTTAAACTACGCAATTGGTCTACTGTAACAGAAGACAATCCGTTAAGTGGAGAAGTAGATTTGGGATGGGTTGTTTTGCCTATTGACCTTGAAGCCGTAATAGACCTTGACGAGTTCTCAGGTATTGACTCATTTAACGAATGGTTAGATGAGTATGTATCGCTTCAATTCCAATATGATTATGAGTCGATCACTTATTATTCTTCACCATTAAACATTGAGGACCCTGACTTTTGTCAGATATATCGAACTGATTTAGGACATACTGGTGAGTGCCCAGACCTTGATTTGTTGACTGAAGACCAGTATTGGCGAGTAGCTTTTGATTTTAGCAAACTTGTTGACTCTGAACAATTTAATATTGAGGCGTTATATCCCGAAATACCTGAAGAACATATTGAAGCAGCTTCTCAACAGCTAGCATTGATCAATTGGTATGACGACACAACGTTCAACACTTTTCGCCAACAACAAAGGTTTTCGATTCTATTTTCTGGAATGGAATTCGATCATGAAGACTTTCACCTGAAAGATAAATACGGCCAAGATATTGCTGGTTTTCAAACCATAACTAATGAAAATTTGTTCGAAATTAGTGGAGTGCCGAGGGCGTTCGGTTTATTTGAAATTCAACAGCCTGTAGAAAATGTAGATGGGTTAGAAGGATTTCAAAACGTCAAAGTCGTTTATCATAATTCGAGAAATATGACGGATCGAATTGACGACACAGGGCTACTGACTCCTCACTTTCGAAATTACCATCCAGAGACTTTAGATACAGATTGCCCAGAATTCATTTATGGGGGTGATTTACCGGATACTCCGCAACGATATGAGTACTTCACTGAATTTGTAAGAGACAGTAACGGAGATTTTGCGTTTCGTAACCCACGACCCGCTATATCCCCCTTTGCTAATCCTCCGGGAATTTTCTTTCCGGGTCAAAATATTGATGTCACCTTCGTAGCAAACCAGAACTCTATAGGTGGAGGAGCGGAAGAAGAAGTAATATTAAATCCCTGGGACTTCGAGTCTGGACCACAAGTCGAAAGTCTTTTCAGTTCTGATTGCGATGAGTATAGAGTTCGGATTGCATTGCCTCTTGCGATAGCACACAAAGCTATCATTACAGTCACTAATACTACAGACTTTGCCTCTGGAACCGAATCTGAAATTGTTCAAATTGTTAATGGTCAGTGGACAGCTCCTCCATCAGAAGGTGATCCTATTCTTCCACACGACCCTAGTTTCGCGGATATCCACTTTTTGAATTCAAATGCGGACGCAAGTGTTTACATTTTGGATGAAGGAGCAAAAGGCGATTTGCAGAATTCTAATGGCACAGTGTTTTGCGCCGATGATTGCGTTTTTTACATAGACTTCAAGCTGCTTGGAGATCATTTAAGTTGGAACGACATTCAAAGGAGCATCAAAATCAATATTCTTTGGAATAGTGATTTCGCATGTCCTGGTTTGTGTTCTTCTGATTGTATTGTGCTGCCCGGAACAGTAAATGAGTCAGCTGAAATTTTGGTCTATAACAAGATCCCGTTATCTGAGTCTGGAGATGTTTGTTCATCTAACGTGAATGAAGACTTGATCTTAAGGATGGCCAGAATGAATCAAGAATTCTTTTATCTCTGCGGTCCTCCTTGTGAAGCAGACCCTATTTGTATTCCGAACAGTATTGCTGATGCGGATTGTGATGCCACCTTCGAATACAACACAGTTCCTGGTAACTCATTTCGTTTTCAACGAAGTTCTTTCGGTTTCAACACAACCGACTTCGTGGGTGATTGGGGAGAATCTGGCGATTTTAATGGAGATGGAGAAGCAGGTCTCTCAGAAGCACCAGCGCTTAGTTACAACGATAATTTTGGCTATCCAGAAGCAGCTTTTGATGTTTTCCCAGAAGCAACTCTCTCCGATATTGATCCTAATTCCCTCACTCACTTTATCCCTGGTGACGAAATTATGATTCGAGGAAGGGGGGTATACTCCACAAGTGCTAATGCCGCAGACGTTACTGGCCTCGAAAATCCAAGATTGGTATATGTAGTTCAATTGCCAGTAGACATCGATCTATTGGATTTGCCGGAGGTTCTCACCGATTGCAGCGATAAACCAATAAAACTTGAATTTCGCGAAAATGCAGGTGATGCGACTCCTGCATTTGAATATCACGCAACCAGGTTCTTTAAGAGTAATTGCCCGTATATGGAAGGAATTGATGAGGATGTCGATGGTGATGGCTTCATTGATGCGGGAGGTAACTTCGAATGCAACGATGATCCGTTTATTGCAGGAGAATGTAACGACTGGAATGATCTAAACTTTAATGGGGTCTATGATGACGACGAAGACATCAATAACAACGGAGTACTCGACGGCCCTGAGATTTGGACGACCCTCATCTTTATTTTCGATGATTTCTATGCAGATGATTTGCTTGTTACGAATGGAGATGAATGGCACACGACCTTCAATGGTTTTGTATTTATGAATCCATATTTCGAAATGGATCCAAATGAAGAGCCATACATATGGACCGCTATTAAGGGGAGCTTCGCTTTGATGGATAATTCGTTCGATGTTACAAGTTCAAATGAAAATATGGACACATGCCCTGTGCTCTATACTTGTGATAACGCCACATCAGCGGGTAATTTCCATACTCTAGAAAGAGAAATATCATTCGAATTAGCATCTGAGGATGGAGTGTTTGACAATTGTACGAGGCCATTCGCAATTTCTATCGATTACTCCTCACCAACTTATAGTGATTTCCATGATTTGTTCGCAGATGAGTTTCGACCGATTTTCAAGATTGAAAGTGTAGGGCTGACCTCGCAAACCGGGAGTGTGCAAAGGCTGAATTTTGACCATCACTACCGAGGTAATGGCCATGATAATGCAGATGTGGGGCTTTGGTTTCACATAGATGGCGAGAATGACCCTTGGGTTGAAAGTGGGATTAATTTCTTTCAGAAATTCTACACCACAGAGATTTCTCTTGATGGGACTGCGATGACTATTTTACCGAATGCACTAAGTATCCCGAGACTAGGACACGAAGGAAACGCGACTAGGACGATATACGGAACGGCAGAGGTCATAACAAATTCTGGAATCAATTCTCATCAGCAAATCGGAGAATTAGCCGTACTTGGTCACGGGCCGCAGATGATGAGTTGTAATGCAATTGAGGCTATAATTCAATTTGACTATTTGCTTGATGATGACTGGCTGAATTACTTATCAATGAACAGTTGTAATGGTCCTAGTTCAGAGGTGTTAGTTCTAGAGACTTTGACATCTGATTTGCATAATAGCAGGGTTGGATTCACATCTTCAGATGATGGAACTCCAGATGTGTTGTCTCAAAGTGGTGTTTTAGTAGGTCCTGAGATAAACTACCACGACTTGACAGGAAGCGGGACTTTCACAATGGATGCTTTTATTACTGTCAAGAACACCGATCTAATAAACGTACATGACGTTGAGATCGTCGGTTACGACGGTGAAAATATCGATGTTGACTATGAGCCGCAGACCCCTTTGATGGTGGAACAGAATGGAATTTACACGACCTATTATTTCCACATGGATTACATTGAATGTGAGAACTTTCTACCCTATGTAAATTGTCAGAATCAGAAGTTATTTGAAGAAGGAGATCGGACCTGGAGATTCCATTTTTTCTATAACCTCGAAGAATGTCCATCTGGAGAAGAATCAACGGAATCTCTAATTGAATTTTATTACGGACAAGCGTGCCAAGTTCATGATGCCGATGGTGGAATTACTGGTTTTACAAGGTGTCAAACATGTGGTTCTGAAGCGGCTGACTGCCCTGACTGTAATTGTACACCTGTTGTGAACGAAGATCTTGATGCTTGTACTGAATCTTCAGATGGATTAATTATCAACGATCCTGTTTTTCCGACAGTAAGCGACGATGCTGCCGCGATTATTACTTTAACAGAGACTAGTTCTTTGATTGGTGAATTGAGCAACGTAACTCAGCGATATAGTACCGCTTTCGACGGCTTCGTAGGCGAAGTACGACCTTTTTGGCCGGATCAATTTTTGAATGCGACCTTCTCAACACCATCTTCTATGTGTAATGAGAGCATTTCGATCGAGCTCACCAACGATGCTGGTTCTGAGAATATGGCCGCAGATGCACATCTACATTCGCTGCTGGTTGAGGTGCCAGAATCGTGGGTGATAGCAGAAGTTACTGTGGAAGGTTTAGAGGAATCTACAACCTTTGGGTACACTTCTGTTATCAATGGTGATGGTGTTTTACAGATTGATTTTAGTCACCTTATCCCATGCGAATTTTGTGATTTGCCTACATCATGTGAAGGAGATTGCGAAGCTTGTGACGCTTGTGTAGTTGATCATTTAGTCATTCCAGATACAAGTGCTGATTCTCCCGTGACTGTGACAATCGAATTTGCACTTGATTTGGACGCTGCGACAGTCGTAAACACTGCAATACCTTCAGTAGAAATTGTGGCAAATACGATATGTAATCAAGGTATAACTGTTGGGGTGTCAGGTGAATTTGAGAGTGTTACTCTTAATGAAATTGGACTGGATGTTCAGTCTCAGTTAAACTACGGTTGTAGCGATGAGAATGTTCAGTTATGTATATCACTCAATATTGATGAAAACTCTACAGAGAGTCTTACGATTGAAGAGCTTGTTGTTCCAGACTACTACGACAACTTTTCCACTCCATCATCTACAGATGAATTAAGCTTTAGCGTTTTTGAAAATGACCTAGTGATTTCTTTGGATGCTGAGTTAATCGAAAATCTGAACGCTAATGGGAACGCAGACATATGTTTCGACATACCATCTCCTGTGGAAATCGAAGACCTAATGATTCAAGTTGACGTGACATATAGTGGAGAAAACTGTGTTGTTACAACTACAACGGAATCAAATTCGGTTCCGTATGAGTTTTTGGCTTATGAAGACATCTCGATTATAAGTCTTGGTGAATGCCCTGCACTAATATCACTTCCAGCGCTACCTGAAGGTCTTTATTATGAAAGCGACATGCCTTTAGATGATCCTTCTAGTGAAACTGGTGAGATTCTTCTGGGCCCGGTTGATGATTTGAATGTGACCGTTACAGACGGGAACTGTATTTATCAGGTGCTTAATCTCATAGACCTTCAGAATCCATGCTGTGAAATAAACGGGTCAACAACCTTCACAAACTGCGTTGGCACAGTGATGGTTGATTACTTCACCACTTGTGATCCGGCCAATTTGGAATTTATTGTTTCGACAGCCGACGAATCGAATATTGTGAATGGCACTTCAAGTTTTGCTGTGACTGGAGACAATTCCTTAAGTGTCGATTTTGATGCCGATGGAAGTGGGCCTTATTCAGTTACGGTGATTTTGTCTTGTCCTGGTGGGCCGGAATGTACCTACGAAACAGTAGTCAATGACCCTGCTGAGTGTGAACCAGTTGTCTTGACAGGTGATCCAATTTGTGATCAGGTTGAAGACTTTTTACCTGATCCAAGCGAGAGCATGGAAGGGAATAAAATACTTGATATTGGCGGAGGTACGTATGCGGTTTTTGGTGCCGCGAATGAAGCAAACGACAACCTTGATGTTTATTCATTCTTCCGTGATTTTGACAATTCAACGTTCTATTCTGAAATAGGGGGTGATGTGAATTCACCTTCTCTAGATTCGGAGGTATGGGTCGACGTGGATGTTTGTGATAATGCAATTTATGCTGTTGGTAACCGCAGATATATAGACCCAGATTATGGTGAAATTTCATCAGTCATCGTAGCCAGGTTTAATGGTTTGGTGGACGGATTCATAGGCCCAGATTTGATTAGAGAAATAAAAGTCGAGCCAGGATCTATAGATGAAGCGACTTCAATAGAAGTTATGCCAGGAGGTTGTCGAGTGTACATCGCTGGTAATACTCGCCAAGGCTCGGATGCTGATATCTTCGTCACAAGGTTGAGCTCCAATTTAGGGTCGACCGCTACTAGAACCTACGATTCTGGGTACACGGATAAATGTTACGACATAGAAATGGTCGATTACACAGATACAGATCCAACCGATCCGTCTGGAGTTGGACTTGTGCTTTCCGGATCAATAGCCGGTAGAGGATTGGTATTGAGTATTTCTCCAATGAGTTTTGCGGTCGTAAACTCACGTATGTTGCTCACAGGTAGTTCTGAGCTTCGAACAATTGATGTTCACGACGATGGCAGAATATTTATTGGCGGTTGGGCGCGAATAGCGACCGTTACTGAAGATTTAGTGCTTCTCCAGCTCCCTGAAGAATTCGCTGATCCATACGGATCCTATAATGCCGGTATTTTGTCGCTAATGACATGGAACAACGGAACAGACCTCAATGCTGATGAGCAAATCAATGACATTGAGATTCAAGGAAATGACATTTTCTTCGTTGGCCAATCATCGGAGAACACTAGGACAGGAATTCTTGGCTTGGTGCAATTAACGGAGGGCGTCGAGTTCAATCATAACTCGGTCAACTCAGCACAATGGATGGCCAAACCAGATGATATGACGCATTTGAAATCTGTGGCACTTTTAGAGAGCCCTGTAGATGGGTCGAATGAAATAATCGTTGCTGGTGACCTTTGGTTTAATGGGGATAACAACACGATTTTTGTCTCAAGATCTAGCGTTGATGGAACAGGATGTTGTTATGTACCATTCCCGTATGAAGTCAAGGGCGAACGAAGTCGACTCGCTTCTCCAACATTCACGGTCACGGCTCCAACCCCGATTAATAGCGGTTTTGAGCCATTATGGAACCAGCAATACGGAGAACATGACCTTTGCACAATCGGCTTTAAGTCATTAGAAGATCAAACCTCCCTCCTCATCCTCCCGAACCCTAACCAAGGGAAGTTTGAACTGCAGGTAGAGGGTAACTCACCGATGCGTCAAGTAAGCATCTCTGATGCAACAGGGAAACTCGTTGACCTTCGACAGTTCAATGAACTCGACGAGATCACCGTTGAGTCTTTCAACTACCAACACCTTGAAGCAGGGATCTACATCCTGCGTGTGGAGTTGGTGAATGGAGAAATTCTCACCGCACGAGCTGTAGTTAATAGATAAAGTGGAATAACCTTACAGGAAAGCCCCTCTTCGGAGGGGTTTTCTTTTGCTTTAATAGTGGTAAATTGCAGTGTTTCGAGACTCGGTATAAGTCGTCCTCATAGCATCATGTGATTCGCACCAAAGCATTAAAGTGTAGACACATAATCATCGCTCCGGTCAACACCTAAACAAACGGAAGCCAGACGCCGGATGCCGGATTCCAGAACCGTTTCTTGTGAATAATCCCAGGTTCTCTGTGAATTATTCGGAAGATGCTTTGTGGATAGAGAATAATGCACTATCTTCGCAGCCCGTTTTTGGGGAGGAGTAACCCGTTAATTTTTAGTGAAGTGGATACTTTAAGTTATAAAACAGCATCGCTGACAAAGTCAACTATCGACAAGAAGTGGGTATTGATCGACGCTGAAGGTCAGACGCTTGGACGTCTATCTACAGTAGTTGCAGGCCTTCTTCGTGGAAAGCATAAGCCAGGTTATACGCCTAACCTTGATTGTGGAGATCACGTTATCGTAATCAACGCAGAAAAGGTAGTGCTATCTGGAAACAAGTGGGACCAGAAAGAGTACATCCGCCACACAGGTTACCCAGGCGGACAACGAGTTCGCACTGCGAAGGAAGTATTGAAGCGTAAGCCAGCTGACCTAGTTGAAAAGTCAGTAAAAGGAATGCTTCCAAAGAATCGTCTTGGACGTCAGATCTACCGCAACCTACACGTTGTTGTTGGTCCTGAGCACAAGCACGAAGCGCAGCAACCAGAGAAATACGAATTGAACAAGTAATAGTCATCTGAACTATGGATACTATCAATACATCAGGTCGTCGTAAGAAAGCAGTAGCTCGAGTTTACTTGAGCGAAGGTTCTGGAGTAGTGACGATCAACAATCGTGAGATCGAAAACTATTTCCCAGATCCTGTAATGCGTTACAAGATCAACCAACCGTTTGCATTGACTGAGACAACTGGTCAATTCGACGTGAAGGTGAACGTTTATGGTGGTGGTATGACAGGACAAGCAGAAGCGATCCGTCTTGCTATCTCTAAGGCCTTGGTCGAAGGAGATGCTGAGCGCAAGCCAGCATTGAAAGCAGAAGGTTTGACTACACGTGACCCACGTATGGTTGAGCGTAAGAAATTCGGTCAGAAGAAAGCACGTAAGAAATTCCAGTTCTCTAAGCGTTAATCCGCGGAGAGCTTATTTAATAACGTTTAGCATCCAAACGATCAGGATCCATATGGCTACCTGGTCGTTGCTTTTACAAGGAAAGTAAACATGTCAAAAGTATCTTTTGAAGAGCTTCTAGAAGCCGGAGTACACTTCGGACACATGAAGCGCAAGTGGAACCCAAACATGGCTCCGTACATCTTCTCTGAGCAGAAGGGTATCCACATCATCGACCTCAACAAAACCATCGTTAAACTTGACGAAGCGTCTCAAGCTATGAAGCAGATCGCTAAGTCAGGAAAGAAAATCCTTTTCGTTGCTACTAAGAAGCAGGCGAAGGATATCGTTGCTGAGAAAGTGAAGGCAGTAAACATGCCTTACGTAACAGAGCGTTGGTCTGGAGGTATGATGACAAACTTCGCTACGATCCGTAAAGCGATCCGTAAGATGTCTCAGATCGATAAGATGGGAACTGACGGAACAATGGCTACGCTTTCAAAGCGTGAGCGCCTTCAAGTATCTCGCCAGCGTGCGAAGCTTGAAAAGAACCTTGGTTCTATCGCGGATCTAACTCGCCTACCAGCTGCGATTTTCGTTGTTGACGTACGCAAGGAACACATTGCTGTTGCTGAAGCTAAGAAGCTTGGTATTCCAATCTTCGCTATGGTGGATACAAACTCTGATCCACGTTCAGTTGACTTCCCAATTCCTTCGAACGATGACGCTTCTCGCTCAATCGCTAAAGTTCTTGATACCGTTACACACGCTATCGCGGAAGGACTTTCTGAGCGTAAGAACGAGAAAGAAAAGCGTTCTGCTGACAAGAAGAAGGCAACAGCCGAAGAAACTACAGAGGAGAAGAGTTAATATTCTCTTTACCTCTTATAACTAGTGAATCTATTTCTTTGGCCTCTGTCATTTAACAGGGGCCAATTATTTAAATCCAAATA
Source organism: Sanyastnella coralliicola (assembly GCF_030845195.1). Lineage (GTDB taxonomy): Bacteria > Bacteroidota > Bacteroidia > Flavobacteriales_D > Sanyastnellaceae > Sanyastnella > Sanyastnella coralliicola. Next base: position 3,471,950 of record NZ_CP132543.1, on the reverse strand, counting down.
AGATGAAAATCACTGCATCAGAAGTTAACGCGCTTCGTAAGATCACAGGAGCAGGGATGATGGACTGCAAGAAAGCTCTTCAGGAAGCTAACGGCGACCAGAAAGAAGCGATCGAGATCCTTCGTAAGAAAGGACAGAAAGTAGCTGCTAAGCGTAGCGACCGTGACGCTGCGGAAGGTTTGGTTATTGCCAAAACTACCAACGACGGAAAGCGCGCTGCTATGATCGTTCTTAACTGTGAAACTGACTTCGTAGCGAAGAACGATGATTTCGCTGGAGTAGCTAACACTATCCTAGATGCTGCCATCGCTAACAACCCAGCTAGCCTTGACGAGTTGAAAGGATTGTCTTACGCAGATTCAGGTTTGAATATCGCTGACAAGATCACAGAAGAGATCGGTAAAATTGGTGAGAAGATTGAACTATCAGCTTACGAATCAGTAGCAGCTGAATCAGCGTTCGCTTACAATCACCCAGGAAACAAACTAGCTGCTATCGTTGGATTCAACGATGACGCTGGTGCAGACGCTGCGAAAGACGTTGCTATGCAAGTTGCAGCAATGGCTCCTGTAGCTGTTTCTCCTAACGAGATTCCTCAAGACCTTATCGCTAAGGAAACTGAGATCGCTCGTGACCTTGCTATCCAAGAAGGCAAGCCAGCTGAAATGGCTGACAAGATTGCTCAGGGCCGCGTAAACAAGTGGTTCAAAGAAGCAGCTCTTCTTGAACAAGCGTTCATCAAAGACAACAAGAAATCGATCAAGCAATACCTTGGCGAGCAGAAGGAAGGACTTACTGTCACTGAATTCCGTCGTATCGCGTTGAGCTAAGCATTGATCAATTCAATACTGAAAAAGGGAGCCTTGTGCTCCCTTTTTTGTTTTCCAAGGAAGCCATTTTGAAGGGGTAAAATACTCGCTCAGATTTTAGATATTTGCGCCGAGGGAATAAACCATGAAGTACAAGCGCGTATTATTGAAACTCAGCGGTGAAGCGCTGATGGGAGAAAAGCAATTCGGAATCGACAATGACCGTCTTAAGCAGTACGCTTATGAAATCAAGGCCATTGTAGATGCCGGAGTTGAAACAGCAATCGTGATCGGAGGTGGAAACATCTTCCGTGGAGTGCAAGCTGAAAAAGGAGGGATCGAACGTACCCAAGGTGATTACATGGGTATGCTGGCAACAATGATCAACGCCATGGCGCTCCAAGCAGCACTCGAACACATCGAAGTGGATACTCGCCTGCAATCTGCCATCGAAATGAAGCAAATTGCTGAGCCATTTATTCGCCGTAAGGCCATCAGACATTTAGAGAAAGGACGTGTTGTAATCTTCGGAGCGGGAACTGGAAATCCATTCTTTACAACAGATAGCGCAGCTTCGCTTCGTGCCATCGAAATTGATGCTGATGTGATCCTTAAAGGAACACGTGTAGATGGTATTTACACGGCAGATCCAGAGAAAGATCCTTCAGCTACGCGTTACTCTAAAATCACTTTTGACGAAGTGTTCCAGAAGGGACTAAAAGTGATGGACATGACAGCATTCACGCTGTGTAATGAAAATAAACTCCCGATCATCGTGTTTGATATGAACAAGCCTGGTAACCTCCTCCGTGTGATGGAAGGGGAAGAAGTAGGCACGATCGTTGAGTTCTAAGGGCTAGACCCATTAAAAATGTAAATTAGGCGTCACTATGAGTGAAGAGGTAACTATGGCCCTTGATGAGGCCAAAGAACAAATGCAAAGTTCCATCAACCACCTTGAGGTTGAACTAGGAAAGATCCGTGCGGGGAAGGCACACCCAAGTATGCTTGATTCGGTGAAACTTGACTACTACGGAACGATCACGCCGCTAAAGCAAGTAGCTAACGTGAGCACTCCGGATGCTCGTACGATTACTGTGCAGCCTTGGGAGAAGTCAATGTTGGACGCCATTACAACGGCTATCATTAACTCAAACCTTGGTCTAAACCCTCAGAACAACGGTGAGTTGATCATTATCAACGTACCTGCGCTTACAGAGGAACGCCGTAGAGAGCTTTCAAAGCGCGTACGCGCCGAAGGAGAGAATGCGAAGGTTTCGATTCGTAACGCACGTAAAGATGCGAACGACTTCATCAAGAGTGCTGAAAAAGACGGTTTGAGCGAAGACATGGCAAAGACAGCCGAAGGACAAGTTCAAGACATCACGAACTCATTCACAAAGAAAATAGATGACATCTGCGACGCGAAAGAAGCAGATATCATGACAGTATAAGTTTAGACTTTCTAGACGTATCTTGAGGCCTTTGTAAATTCAAAGGCCTTTTTTGTGCTTATGAAAAAACTGGTTGTAACGTGCTTAATCCTTTTTTTCTTTTCGGGTTCTTACGCTCAAGAAATTGACGCTTTGCTTGATGAAGCATGGTACGGTTGGCAAACGAACCCAAATGAAAGCTTAGATAAAGTTGATGAAGCCATTGCGTTAGCTACCGCAAAAGGCGACGAAGAAAAACGCCTTCAGGGTCTAGAAATTAAAGGGATTGTTTATGAACAACTCGGCTTTCTGAATAAAGCTGTTGAACTCTATTTAGGAGTTCTAAAAGTGAGAGAGGAACAAGGGGATGTGGAAGCGACCATATCCCTTAACATCAACTTGGGAATCGTCTATCAGAAACTTGGCCA